>DATGZQ010000026.1:0-4512 GCA_035297125.1 Thermoplasmata archaeon | reverse complement strand
CGGCACGCGACTCTCGAGGCGTAAGCTACAAGGTCGAGAGGAACTCACGCAGGTGAGGAATCACCAGGTCGACGCTGACGAAGGCACCCAGGTGGCCGACCCCGGGGAGCACTCGAGATCTTGATCGGGGATTCATTTGCGTCATCGCCCTGCGTTCCTCTTCGGAATAGCTACGTTCGGCTTGCAGCAAGAGCACCGGGACCCGCAGACGACGTAGGACGCTGGCCGGCCCGTCCCATTGCGTCCATTGTTCGAGCTCCAATGCAAACATCTCGGGGTCGGTGGCCGCCATGTTCTCGACAATCGATTCGGGTCCGCGGTAGCCCTCATCTTTCGCCCATGCCCGGGCGGCCTCTGCCCACCCGTGTTGTCGTATGAGCTGGGCGAGTTCGGACCGTGTCTGGCGATCCCGGCTTTTTGGGTCGGTCAGGTCCCGGGGCTCAAATCCGTCGATGTCGATGAGGGCGAACACGCGACCGGGATCACTCTCGGCGAGCGTAGCCCCGACCTTTGAGCCGTCGGAGAATCCGACGAAGATCGTGCGCGCACCTCCCACCGCATCGAGAACGGCACGCACGTCATCCCGGTACTCCTCGATTCGATGAGCCGTTGGACTATCCGGCTTGTCGCTTTTTCCATGTCCACGGTGATCAACGAGGATCAATCGATATTCGGACCTGAGGGCATCAGCGTAACCCGCCAGCCGCCATGACTCGAGGTCGCCCGCACCGCCAGTATGGAGAAGAAGAGCCGGTCCCTCTCCCTCCACCTCGTAATGGATCTTGACCCCTCCACGAGTGATGAACGGCATCGACAGCCCTGGCGGACGGGATATCGCGCTCTGGCATTAACAGGTCCGCGATGGCACGACCTCCGCCCGGGGTGACCCTCGCTTTGGAAACCCACCCCTTTCCGAACGCCCAATTCACGGAGGAGTTCGGCGTTTAGCGAAGATCGAGAGGAAAGGTGCAGGGGGTGAGATTTGAACTCACGGACTCCTACGAGACTAGGACCTCAACCTAGCGCCTTTGACCAAGCTGGGCCACCCCTGCACGGGCCTCCCGCGCGTACTCGGTTTCGGCGATAACCTTTGCCGACGCGACCCGCCGCGGTGGGGGGAGGATGGGTCGCCCGCAAAAGGCCTTGTACGGAGAGGGGGTAGTACTGGTCCCATGACCGACCACGGACCGACCGGTGCGACCGTGTTCATCGGCCAGAAGCCAACGATGACGTACGTCTTCCAGGTGGTGAGCCAGCTCAATTCCGGCGCCGGCCCCGTCGTCGTCAAAGCCCGCGGGAACGCGATCGGGAAGGCGGTCGACGTCGTCGAGGTGGTCCGTCGGCGTTTTCTCGAGGGTCAGGTGAGCATCGGGGCCATCTCGATCGACACCGAGCGGCTCGTGAACCGCGAAGGGCGCGACGCGAACGTGTCGTCGATTGCGATCCCGCTCAACCGGACCGGCCCGGCCTTGGGGAATCCGGGGGCGCCGCCGGCGCCTCCGTCGGGGCCGGCCCCGCACTAGAGGTCGAGGGAAGCCGCCGCACCACCCAGGTCCCGGCCCAGAGGTCGCCGAGCCGCTGCCGCTCGGAGGTGGAGGCGATCAGCGCGACGCCTCCCGCTCCCAGGAGAGCCACGCCGCCTCCGACGAACGAGAGGACGCCCACGAGGGCGTAGAGTCCGGAGGGAAGGGTGACCCCGACGACGCTCACCGAGGTCGTCGTTCCGCTCTTCAGGTCGAAGGCGAGGGCGATCGCGATGCCGACCCCGAGGACGCTCAGGAGCGGCAGTACGGTGGTGTTGCGGACCAGGGCCGCGAGGCCGCCCGGAGGACCGAGCGAGCGTTCCCGAACCTCGAGGCCGAGGAGTCGCTTTCCGAGGGTTGCTCCCGCGAACGTCTCCGTGAGCACGAAGTAGACGAACGCCCAGGCGATGAACCCGAAGATGGCGGCATTGAACCCGACGTTCGACAATGCGTTCTCAAGGCCGCCGGGCATCGCGAGCAGGATACCCACCCAGAGCGCGACCGCGGGAGCGGTCACGAGCGCAAGGTCGATCGCGAACGCGGCCATCCGGGCGCCGACGGTCGCGAACCGGCGCGCCCCGAGGTCGCGGGCGATCAACACCAGCCAGCGGGCGGTCAACCACGAACGGAACCCTTCCCGACCGTCGGCGGTACCGGCCCGGGCGGACGCATCGAGGTTCGCCTGGTCCGCGACCAGCCAACCCGGCACGGGGAGGTCCTGCCACGGCCGGTCCTCGGGGGCCGGCCGCAAGCCGAGCAATCGCCGCGCCTGGTCGGCGGCGGCCCGGCTCGCCCCCGCCGACCCGTTCAGCGAGTCCGTGAGCCGCCCATCGAGGCCCGCTCGGAACGCTAGTGAGAGCCGCGCGAGAGGCGAGAGGGGTCGTGACGCGACGCTCGCGCCGACCGGGGTCAGCGCCCTACCGAACGCCCGGTGCGTGAGGTACGCTGCAGCGAACGCGAGCACCCCGGAAAGGTAGACGAGGTCGAGCACCCCGGCGCCTCCGATCGTATAGAGCCCCGAAGGTCCGTTCCCGTACAGGGGCGGTTGGCGGAGGAGGTCGGCCCCGAGGAGCACGCCGAAGGTGCTCCCGAGGAATGCCGTCGGGATCGCGAAGCCCTCCTCACCGGGGAACACTCGCCCGGCGAGCAGGGCCGCGATCATACCGGCGGCCACGGGGGGAACGAGGAAGAACGGGAACGACTCCTCGATCCCGACGCCGGGAATGGCGCTCGACGCCACGAACGTGGGAACCATCACCGCGGAGGTCAGGACCAGGAGGAAGGCGACCTTTCGCCCCAACGGGTTGCCCGAAGAGAGCGCCGCGATGCCGACGATCGTCGAGAAGAGCACCGCCGCGGCCAGCACGAGGACCTCGTTCCCGATGTAGGTGCTCACCCCGAGCGGCCCCGCTACCGCGCGCGACCAGCCGGCCGTTGCCGGCAACACGAGCAGGAAGAGCATGCCGCCTTCCGCCGCCAGGAGGAGGAGGAATCGGCTCAGGGACCAGCTCCGGGGGGAGGCCGCGCGACCGAAGGCGAGCAGTCCCACGAAGAGTGGGAAGAGCGCACCGGCGAAGCTGACCGCGACCCAATCGGAGGAGACGGGCGCGATCGGCAGTAGCCCGAACGACCCCAGCAGGGCACCGGGCAGAAGGAGCCAGAATGCCCTCCGACCGAATCCGATGCTCTCGGCGAACGGCTCCCGCTCCCAGGCGATGAGATAGAGGACGGCCCAGAGGAATCCCGGGAGCGCGAGCGACACGGTCCCGTCCACGATGTCGCTCGCGAGCTGGATAGAGTCGACCACGATGCCCGAGTGCTCCCTGCGGGAAGGAAACGCCGAGGGGCCGGCGGAGCCTAAACGTTTTGTCGCGGGTCCCGCATCGGATTCCCATGGCGCCGCCCCGTGTGGAGAAGGATTCGCTCGGCCCGCGGGAGGTTCCCGACTCGGCGTACTGGGGCATCCAGACCCTGCGGGCGCGCGAGAACTTCCCGGTGAGCGGTCTTCGCTCCTCGCGCCACCTCATCCGGGCCTACGCGCTCCTCAAGCTCGCCTGCGTCCGCGCGAACCTCGAGAAGGGCGGGCTGGACGCGGACCGCGGCAAGGTCATCGCGCAGGCCGCGGAGGAGATGGCCTCCGGTCGGTTCGACGGAGAGTTCGTCGTGGACGTCTTCCAGGCAGGCGCGGGCACTTCGTTCCACATGAACGTGAACGAGGTCCTGGCGAACCGGTCCCTCGAGATCCTCGGGAAGCCGAGGGGTGAGTACGAGTACATCAGCCCGAACGACCACGTCAACCGGGGCCAATCGACGAACGACACCTACCCGAGCGCGGTTCAGGTCGCGGTCCTGCTGTCGCTGCGCGAGCTCCGTGCGTCGCTGAGGACGCTCATCGAGAGCCTGCGCCGCAAGGGCGAGGAGTTCGCGCGACTCGCGAAGGCGGGGCGCACCCATTTGAAGGACGCGATGCCGGTCACCCTCGGGGCGGAGTTCCGTGCCTACTCGGTGGCGCTCGACCGCGTGCTCGAGACGCTGCCGAGCATCGAGGCCGCGCTCGCCGAGATCCCGCTCGGAGGGAGCGCAGTCGGGAGCGGTGTGAACTCGGTCGTCGGGTTCCGGACCCGCGCGGTCGAGGAGTATGCGCGCCTCACGGGTCTTCCATTGCGGGCCGCCCGCGACCCGTTCGAGACAATGCAGAGCCGATGGCCGTTGGGCGCCGCGTCGGCCTGGCTACGCACGGTCGCCGTAGAACTGGTCCGCATCGCGAACGACCTGCGCCTCCTATCGAGCGGCCCGGCGACGGGGTTCGACGAAGTACGACTTCCGGAGATCCAGCCGGGGTCGTCCATCATGCCCGCCAAGGTGAACCCGTCGGCCGCGGAATGCCTCGACATGGTCGCGTTCCACGTCATCGGGGCCGACACGGCCACGATGCTCGCCGTGCAAGCCGGCCAGCTCGAGATCAACGTCATGATGCCCCTCGCCGCCT
>DATGZQ010000025.1:0-2175 GCA_035297125.1 Thermoplasmata archaeon | reverse complement strand
CATCGAAGCCACGGTCGCGAGACAGCGCCGAAGGGCCCGGTCAGAAATGGCCAGCAGCAACCATCAACTCGCAGGTCACCACGAGCATCGGCGTGATTGATATGGACTCACCCGTACCCCAACCCCCGATCCCTAGGGCCTTCATCTCCTACTCCTGGGACGGCGACGCCCACGTCCGCTGGGTCGAGGACCTCGCCGCCCGACTCCGCCACGACGGCGTCGACGTGACCCTCGACCGCTGGCACGTCGTGCCCGGCGACCAGCTCCCCGAGTTCATGGAGCGCGCTGTCCGCGACAACGACTTCGTCCTGATCATCTGCACCCCGCGCTACAAAGCCCGGTCGGACGGCCGTACCGGCGGCGTCGGCTACGAGGGTGGTATCATGACCGCTGAGGTCTACATCGAGCGCAACCAGCGGAAGTTCATCCCCCTCTGGCGGGCCGCGGTGTGGGAGGAGGCTGCACCCTCCTGGCTCCTAGGCAAGCTCTTCATCGACCTGCGCGGCGACCCGTACCCCGAGCGGAGCTACGAGGAGCTGCTACGGACCCTCCACCGCCAACGGGCCCAGGCGCCGTCGATCGGGCCCCGGCCCGAGTTCGGGGCCCGGGGAGCCGAGGGGAACGCGGGCGCGGGCACGAGCCGTGCGCAGCAGGGGTCTCCTGACCCGTCCGGGGGCAACCTTGACGACCAGATCCGGGCCGTGCTCCGGCCGCTGATGCCCGACCGGGATCGGCGGCAGGCCCGGCTGGACCGCGCCTTCGCCGCCTACACTGGCCTGCTCGATCGCATCGCTATCGACGGCGAGACCGGTGTGTTCCTGTCCCTCATGCTCCGGACCCTCCGCGACTACGGCGAGGTCGAGCCCGGACTCCCAGCTGTCGCCGTGCTCCTGGAGTCCGTCAAGGGCGAGGTCGGCGCCGGGGACCGTCAGCGCATCGACCAGATCCTCCACGCCGTGCGAAGCGCGGCGCCCGGGCCCCGCTCCTGCCCACTATCGCGCCCGGGATGATGATTCTCATAATGATTGTATTTTCCGCGAGATTATCCACTTTAAGGATTCGGCTCTCCCGCAATCTGTGGGCGCACAAACGGAAGAGGAATCAGTCTTGAGGGAAGAGAACGCACCTTGGAACAGCGCCCGGTTAAGATGGAGTTGTACAGCCTCTTGAAGATAAGGGGGGAGACGAGGTGTTGTCCAGGAGAGGAACCATGAACAAACCATGAAGAGGCCGTGGTATGGCTGGTTCTGGACGGTGTCGCGCGACCCGACGAGGCCAGCACGGTCGCGGCGCTAAAGGATCTCCAGTGATATTTGTCCGCATGCCACCCGTGGTCCGTCGACTACTCGGTGCCGATCACGAGGCTTTCGCGTGCGACCTCAACCACCGCGCGGGTTACCTTCGACAGGTTGTTGATCTTCAAAACGCGCGCGATCTGCCTCAACAGCCGTTCCAGCAGGCGGAAATTCCCGTCGGTGATGCGGAGAATGGCCGCCACCGCCTCCTCGTCGGACACCCAGTCGCTGGGCAACGCCACCCCCGGAGGCCTCCACCCCTGGTTGAGCAGGCCGCGCACTTCCTTCTCCGCGAGGGATCGGAATTCGTGGACGAAGCCGACGCGCGAGTAAAACTGCGCGTAGCGCGCGAGCCGTTTCTCGAGCCCCGGCATCCCGATCAGCACCAGGCCCATGCCTCCCTCGTCGAAAATCTCGCGGACCTGCTCCAGGCTCGCCATCTTCAAGCGGTCCGCCTCATCAATCACCACGAGCACGGGTACGTCCTGAATTTCTTGGCGGCGGGAGTGGTATCGCCTCCATTCTGCGTAGTAGGCGTCCCTCTCACGGGAGTACTCTGCGGCCTCGTCGGTGTCGGCGTCGACGCCGCCGGTACGGTACGCCTCGAACCATTTGACCTCCATGCTCTCCTCGAGTTCCCTGAGTTTCCATTTTTCTTCACTCCGGAAATGATTCAGCAAGGTCATGCTGACGCAATGGCGGCACCTGGTGAGGTCCGAAGCAACTTTTCCTGGGGAGTTCGCCACGGATGGCGTGTAGAGGACGACGTGGTTTTCCAACCCCTTCTCGAAGTTCGCTTCGGAAGGCCAATAGAGCGGGGGCAGAAGCTTGTTGGGGTCGGTGTAGTAACGCGCGGAAAGCGTCTTGCCCACGCCGGCCG
>DATGZQ010000024.1:0-2622 GCA_035297125.1 Thermoplasmata archaeon | reverse complement strand
CAGGTTATGAACGTTGTGTCGGATGCGCGCGCGAGATGCCTCATTCACCATCGGGGTCGCGTCCTTCGATAGCTTCTGGAGGAGGCGACGGGCGGGAGCGGCGAAGACCCCGGTTGAGAGGGGCGCGCGCCCTCACGGGAGCGAAACTATTTGGGCCGCGTGGGATTCGCACGTCAGGCCCATACCGGAGGTTGCGATGGTAGAGGCGGTGGTCGTCGGCCAGGATGTCTGGAAGGTCTACGGCGAGGGTGAGACAGCGGTCCCCGCCCTGCAGGGGATCTCGGTCGAGATCCTGCGGGGCGAGATGCTCGCCGTCATGGGTCCTTCCGGGTGCGGCAAGACCACGTTCCTGAACTGCTTCAGCGGCCTCGATGACATCACGAAGGGGAGCGTTACGCTCGAGGGGACCAACATCCATGCGATGCGCGACGCCCAGAAGAGCGAGTACCGCGCCCGCCGGATGGGGTTTGTGTTTCAATCGTACAACCTCCTTCCGATCCTCTCGGCCGTAGAGAATGTGGAAATGCCCTTGCTGATCGCGGGGCGCTCCTCCAAGGAGGCCCGGCGGGAGGCTCGCGATATCCTTACCCAGCTCGGACTCGCCGACCGTTTGGACCGACGTCCGGCGGAACTTTCGGGCGGCCAGCAGCAACGGGTCTCGCTGGCCCGTGCGCTCGCCGCACGGCCGGCCATCGTGTGGGCGGACGAGCCGACGGGAAATCTGGACGCGGAAGGCTCGCGGCAGGTCACCGACCTTCTCCGGGAGCTCAACAAGAGATTCCAGCAAACGATCGTGGTAGTGACGCATGCCGAGGAGGTCGCGAGCGCTTGCGACCGGACCCTCCGCATGCGCGACGGACAGTTCGTGGGCTGAGACTCGCGAGCGATGGCGCTGGGGTCGACGGTCGGGCTCCTCCTTCTGGTCCTCGTGGCCGTCGGGGGTGTCACCCTAGTCCTGGCCGCCCGTCATCGCTTGGCATTCCGGATCGCGATGCGAAACGTGCGCCGCGGTCGGGCCCGAACCGCGCTGCTCATCGCGGGACTGCTCGTCGGAACCACCATCATCTCCGGGAGCCTGGTGGTCGGAGATTCGGTCCAGCAGTTGAGCCTGCATTATTCGTACCTTGCTCTCGGGTACACGGACGAGGCCATTCATTCGAAGACGCCATATTCCCTCTCGACCAGCTTCACATTCTTCCCCTACGCGGTGTTCTCGCAAGCGTCCGCGCTCGTATCCGGCCATTCATCAATCGCCGGCATCACGCCGGAGATAGTTTCGTCCGGATCGGCGATCGATCGAAACACCGGAGTCCCCGAGACGAGTCTCAACCTGATCGGAGTCAACGGCAACCAGAGCGCGAGCCTGGGCTCGTTTGTCGCGGATAACGGGACCTCGATCACGGGACCGGCCCCCGGCAAGGTCCTGATCGATGACCAGACCGCGAGCGCTCTCAACGCGACCGTCGGAGACACGCTGGTGGTCTACAGTCAGGCACAGATTCCGGTCCTATTCCAGGTGCAAGCGGTGGTTCAAGAAAACCTCCGGGGCGCGTTCCTCACCGCGGGGCTCACCCCGGGCGATCTCTTCGTGACCCTCTCGGGGGCCCAGCAACTGGAGAACACCCCGGGGATGATCAACTACCTCGCCGTTACTAACACCGGGTCTCAGGCCGACGGAGCGGCGGCATCGTCGACCGTCAGCGCATACCTCAACTCCACCCTGGCGAGCCTCCTCGCCGCGAACCATCTACAGGTCTATAGCCCGCTCCAGAACCAGCTCAACCAGGCGACCCAGAGCTCTCAGAGCACCCTCACGATCTTCCTCGTCCTCGGACTGTTTTCGATCGTCGCGGGAGCGATGCTCATCATCGGGATCTTCGTGATGCTCGCCGAGGAACGCAAGGGCGAGATGGGCATGCTACGGGCGATCGGGCTCCGGCGTCGGGAGCTCGTCTACGCCTACCTCTTCGAGGGGGTCGCCTACGCCGCCGGAAGCGCCCTGGCCGGCACCGCCCTCGGCGTTGGCGTAGGATACTTCCTGGTCTATCTCGCCGGGTTCGTGTTGTCCGGCGAAGGACTACCGGCGAACGCCATCGTCCAGTCGTTCACGGTCACGGAACAAAGCCTCGTGATCGCCTATGTCGCCGGCTTCCTCCTCACGCTGGTCACCGTCGTCGTGGCCTGTCGCCGCGCGAGCCGGCTCAACATCGTGCGCGCCATCCGAAACGTCCCCGAGCCCCGTCCTCCCGTGCGGACCTACACCTTCCTCGCCTACCTGGGAGGCCTTCTCCTCGGGCTCGGCCTCCTCGTCCTCCTCACGACCGCCCGCGGGTCGAGCGACTTCTCCCTTCCCATTTCCGCAGGGGCGATGGCGATCCTCGGTGCCGGGCTCATCGCCGCACGTTTTCTCAAGAATCGGCCGGTGTTCACCGCCGTGGGAATCCTTCTCGCCGTTTGGGCGGGATGGGAGCCCCTCCACGTTTACCTGCTCGGGTCGAGCCACACCGGCGGGATTTTCATCGTGTTCGTCGAGGGCATCATCATGGTGGGGGGGACCCTGATGGCCTTCCTGTTCAACGCTCCCCAATTGGCCCGTGTCCTCACCCGATCGCTGGGTCGACG
>DATGZQ010000023.1:0-56363 GCA_035297125.1 Thermoplasmata archaeon | reverse complement strand
AAGGACGCACCGACCGAGACCGGGGTCCCCGTCAAGGCCGTTCGTTCGTCACGGGCAACCGAACTCCCGGGCGGACGAGTTATTACGTTTTTGAAATACAACATAAGACTATAACCCCCACCGGAGTGGGCCGCGTGGATGGCGGGCGCCAAGTCGGGTGCCGTGGGCCCAGCGCCCGGCCCCGGTGATCTCAACCTCACCCCACGCGAGAAGCTTACGATGGGGCTGCTGTATGCAGCCATCCTCGGGGTCACACTGATCTCCTTCCTAGCGGCCTTCCGGTTCCTGCCCCACCACGTTGCGGGAGAGGTTGTCCCGGGCGGCTTGATCTTCACCGGGCTGGCGATCACCGCTTACGTTCTCGGGCTGCGCCACGGCTTTGACGCGGACCACATCGCGGCCATCGACAACACGACACGGAAGCTCCTGAACGACGGGAAACGCCCGCTGACCGTGGGGACCTGGTTTTCGCTGGGCCACTCGACCATCGTCTGCGTGATGATCCTTGCGCTGGTGGTCGCGTTCGACTTCATCAAGACCCAGATCGCGAACTTCGCGAGCGTCGGCGCGATCCTCGGGACGCTGATCTCCGGCGTCTTCCTGGTGGTCATCGGCCTCGTGAACATGGTCATCGTCCTCGAGGTCTATCGGATCTTCAAGGGGCTGCGCGACGGGGAGCTCGACCAGAAGGCCCTCGACGAACAGATGGAGAAGCGGGGGTTCCTGTACCGGTATTTCGGGAAGCTCTTCCGAGTCGTCAACGAACCGTGGCAGATCTATCCCATAGGGGTCCTGTTCGGGCTGGGTTTTGACACCGCGACCGAGGTTATCCTCATCGCGCTCGCCACCGGCCTTGCGTTCACGGGCGCGTTCCCGCTCTGGGCGGTACTGATTCTTCCGCTGCTGTTCACCTGCGGGATGGTCCTCTCGGACACCAGCGACGGGTTCTCGATGCGCTACGCCTACGGGTGGGCGTTCCTTCGCCCGATCCGGAAGATCTACTACAACCTCACTCTGACGGTGATCTCGGTCATGGTGGCGTTCGCCATCGGCGGGGTCGAACTGCTCCAGGTGATCTCCGGGGAGTTCGGGTGGGGCGGGGTCTTCTGGAGCTGGCTGGATGGCCTGGACTTCGAGACGCTCGGGTTCGGGATTGTGGCGCTCTTCATCGGCGCCTGGCTGATCGCGATGGTCATCTACCGGTACAAGCACTACGAGGACATCGGGTTCGCTCCGACGAAACCTCCGTTCCCGACTACCGAGACGAGCGGGCCCACGTCAGGATCGGGACCGTGACCGTCAAGGTCGTACGTCTCGGCCTCTCGCTCGAACCCGAGCTGTTGGCGCTCCTCGACCGCTGGGTCGAGCAGCGGAACAGCCCGAGCCGCTCCGACGCGATTCGTGCCCTCATACGCAAGGAGCTCTCGAACCGCACGCTCGCCAACCCGGACTCGGACGCCCTGGGAGTGGTCGCGCTGCTCTACCGCCACGAGGCGCCAAACGTTCTTCGCCGACTGACCGCAGCGGAACACCGCTGGGGCGATCACATCCGGTCTACAACGCACGTCCACCTCGAGGGGGATGCCTGCGCGGAGGTCGTCGTGCTCCTCGGGAAGCGCCGCGAGATCGACCGGGCCACCCAGGACCTACGCGGCGTGAAGGGCGTCCTCGAAGGCGGGTCGCTCGTGACCACTCCGGCCGTCGCCGGGGGTCGTACGGGACACCGCCACCCTCACGACCCCCCACGGATTCGGGGGCCTCCCCATGACGAAGCAGCGACCCCCGCCCGCCGGCGACGCCCTGGCCCGGGTCGTGCTTGACCGGTGCCTCTCCGTCCGCCGCGGCGAATCGATCACGATCGAGACGTGGACCCACGCGCTTCCGTGGGCTCTGCCGTTCGTCGCCGAAGCGCGAAGGATCGGGGCCGAACCGGCGCTCGTGGTCGAGGACGAGGAGACGTTCTTCCGGTCGCTCGCCGCCCGGGGCGGCGGAACGGCCGCTCAGGCCCCAGTGGCCCCGGCTGGGTCGAGCGACGTCTATGTCTACTTCGGAGGTCCGGAGGACTTCCCTCGCCTGTTCGGCCTGCCGAGCCAGGACCTGGAGTCGGTGGTCGTTCGTCACGGTCCCGGGTGGTGGCGGGCCGCGAGACGGGCCGGCCTTCGGGCCGCTCGACTGGCCATCAGCGCGGCCACGCCTACCGCCGCTGCCCGGTACGGCGTAGACCTAGAATCGTGGCAACGGGAGATCCTCGCCGGCAGCCGAGTGATCCCGGACCGCCTCGCGCGGAGAGGGGCACGGTGGGTCCGTCGCCTGACCCGTGCCAAGACCGTTCGGATCCGCCATGCGAACGGTACCGACCTCTCGGTCCGGCTTCGACAGGGACCTATGATCCTCGAGGACGGTCGCGTCGACCGGACCGATCTAGCCGCCGGACGCTTCTGGACGCAGATACCCACGGGTCTGGTCGCCGTACCGCTGCGGGACGGATTTGCGGAGGGCACCTGGGAGGCCAACCGGCCGGTCTACGACCGACTCGCAGACCCACCGGTGGCGCTGGGTCCGCGGTTCGAGGTCTTCGAGGGACGACTGCAGCAGGTGTCGTTCGACCGCGGAGGGGAACCGTTCGCATCCGCGTACGCGTCCGGAGGGGCAGGGAGAGACCTCCCCGGCGGACTCATCTTTGGACTCAACCCGGCGATCCTTCACGCTCCGGAGCTCGAGGAAATCGCCCTGGGAAGCGTTAGCCTGCTCCTCGGGAACAACCGAGCGGTCGGTGGGCGGAACCGCTCGCGGTTCTCGTACCTGACGACCCTCTCGGACGCGTCAGTCGATCTCGACGGAGTCCCGTGGCTCGTCGAGGGGGCGGAGACGGCGCCCCGACGACCGGCCTCGAGCCGTGCGAGGCGAGCGGTTCGGCGATCTCCTCGTGGATGAGGACGAGTCTAGTTCCCCGTGCCGTTGGTCCGGGGAAGGCAATCCACGAACGCCGTGAGCATCTCGCGCGCCCCGTCGAGGTGCCGCGGGGAGACCTGTTCGATGTTGATCCCCAACGGTACCCGAAGCTGGTCGTCGGCCGCGCGCTGGCTCACCAACTCCCACACTTCGCGCGCCAGAGCGATACAGCGCACCGAGGTATTCGGGTCGTCGCCGTTCATGAGTCGTCGTTCCGACTCCTCCGGGACGTCGGCTCCCAACCAGCGAACGAACTCGATGTCCGTCTCGTCGGCCACGGGCGCGAAGCTCAGGATCACGGTCGCGGGGGATATCTCCGCCTGTCGGCAGAGCTTGTCGTACGACGCGACGGTCTCGCTGATCGCCTCGGGGGCGAAGAGGAGCTGGGTGGTGAAGAACGAGGCCCCCGCGCGGGTCTTCGAGACCATTCGGTGAGCTTCCCCTCGGCGCTGGGGTATTGAGATGTTCCCCAGAAGGCCATTCGACCCCGCTAGAATGGGGCGGACCACTCGGTTCGCTTCCGCGACGGGCGGTCCGGGGTACGGGATGAAACGGCTCGTTCCTCCAACCAGCACGGCGTGTCGCACCCCGAGGCGGACCGTTTCCTGGGCCCATGCCTCGAGCGCCGCGTGGCTCTCGAGGTGGGCCACCACCTTGTTGACGATGACCTCGAGCCCCGTCCGCTCCGCGATCGTACGGCCGTAGGTCCTCGGGTCGTCCGTGCGGTAGCGCGGTCGTCCCTCGTGATTCTCGTCCACGAGCTCGGGAACATCGATTGCATCGATCCGGGGGGTCTGCTCGATCAGGCGAGCGACCTCTTCGACCCGTTCGGCGACGCGGTGGGGTGGCGTCCGACTGGGGGGCGGAACGGGGGCGAAGAAGAGTGGGTAGGCGAGCAGCGCCTGTGCGAGGGATCGGGTCATGTTCGTGCTCGTCGCAGCGGCACGGAATGCGCCGCGTTCGACGGTCAACGAGGCGAGTTCCGCGATAAATCGTTTCGGAAAACGACCCGCATTGCTCGAGACGCAATCGGGCCGCAGCGCGAGCAATCGCCTCCCGGTGAGGGCGGGTGCGCCGTGCTCTCCGCCCGGGCACCTCACGGTCAGCGGGTCGTCGGCCACAGCGCACGTCGCGCCGGGCGGATGCGGGACCCTCTCGACCGGGTTGCCCGGGAAGCTCGTGTCGGGAGCCTTCATAAACCGGCGGCCTAAGGGCTAGCCAATGGCGTCCGCCATCGAGGTCCGCGGACTGGTCAAGCAGTACGGCGACCTCGCGGCGGTGGCGGGGATCGGGTTTGACGTTCCTGCGGGGACGGTCTTTGCGTTTCTAGGCCCGAACGGAGCCGGAAAGACGACCACCGTGGAGATCCTCGAGGGGCTCCGCCGGCGCACCGACGGGTCGGTGACCGTCCTAGGGATGGACCCGTGGATCAACGGGGCAGCGCTCCACCGGAGGATTGGAGTGATTCCCCAGGACTTCCACTTCTTCGATAAGATCACTCCCAAGGAAGCGATCGAGTACTACGGTGTTCTGTTCGGGACCGATGTCTCGCCGGGCGACCTACTCGCGCGGGTCGAGCTGCTCGACAAGACGAACGCCCGTTTCGACACGCTCTCCGGGGGCCAGAAACAGAAGCTGGGGCTCGCCCTCTCCCTGGCGAACAACCCGGAGGTCTGCTTCCTCGATGAGCCGACAACCGGGCTGGACCCTCACGCCCGCCGCGCGATCTGGAGCGTGATCCGCTCCCTGAGGAAGGAAGGCCGCACCGTCTTCCTAACCACTCACTACCTGGAGGAGGCGCAGCTGCTCGCGGACCAGGTCGCGATCATCCATCGCGGAAAGATCATCGCCTCTGGCACGCCCGACGAGATCATCCGGACCCAGGGCCGCCCGGCCCGTTTGCGCGTGAAGGCCCCGATCGAACTTGTCGGCATCCTGCAGAAGCAGCTGGGTGCGGAGGCGCGTTTCCAGGACGGACACGTAGAGGTCGAACTGAGGGACAAGCGGGACGCGCTGCGCGTCCTTTCCGCGATCGAGCGGAGCGGCGTCACATGGGATTCCTTCACCACTCAGGACGACACGCTCGAGGACGTCTTCGTCCGCCTGGTGGGCCAGATGGACGACGGGGCGCTCAAGTCGGAGGCGCCTCCGTGAAGCCGTCTCGCATCGGCGCGGACTTCAAGGTAGTCTTTCGATCCTACTCCCGGAACCCCGTTGCCCTGTTCTTCTCGCTCATCTTCCCGATCATCCTGATCGGCCTCTTCGGCCTGATCTTTTCCAGCATCGGTTCCACCTCTACGACCCTGATCGTCCTGAACGAAGACCACAACTCGGTCCTGAGCGTGAAGTTCCTGGCCGCGCTCAACGACACGAAGATCGTGACGGTGCAGACCGAGAACGTCGCGCCGTCCGATTTCGCCGCTTGGCTCGGTCAGAACGGCTACTCGGCCGGCATGATCGTTCCGACGGGGTTCGAGACTAATTCGACGGAAAACATTACGACCAATCTTTCGCTCTACCTCAATCCCCAGGACTCCGCGACGGAAGGGGAGGTCCTTGGAGCCGTCCAGGGCGTCGCGGCGAGCTTCAATCTGGAGGCCAAGTGCGCGCACCTCACCAACTGCACCCCCGAGATCGGGCTCGCTCCGCTCCACAACGTGGGCAGCCAGACCTACAGTTACATCGACTACCTGATTCCGGGACTGATCGGCTTCTCTATCCTGACCAGCCCGATGTTCTCGCTCGTGGACGTCTCCTCGTCCTACCGGAAGGAGGGGATCTTCCGGCAGCTCTCCCTAACGCCTCTGACGCGCGCGGAGTGGCTCACGGCGCGCGTCGTCTGGTACATCCTGCTCTGCTTTGCCGCCGCCGGTATCATGATCGGGATGGGGGTGTACGTGTTCCACGCCCACGTGACGCTCACTCTCGGCATGATCCCCTTCCTGGTGGTCGGCCCGTTCTTCTTCGTCTCGCTGGGGATGCTTTGCGGGACGGTCTCCAAGACGCCGGAGGCCGCCGCTCTCATCGGGAACATCGTCACGTTCCCGATGATGTTCCTGTCGGGGACGTTCTTCCAAGTCTCGAGCTTCCCGCCGGACCTCGCGGCGGTTGCGCACGTCCTACCGCTCTACTACGTGATCGACGGGCTGAACCAGGTGATGCTCTTCCAGAACGAGGGCCGGGCGTTCGGGGACCTCATTGTCGTCCTCGTGGCATCGGTCATCGTTTTCACCCTCGCCGTGCGTCTGTTCCAGTGGCGGGACGAGCGATGAGCCCCTCGCCCGAGCCACCGGTAGACGCCGCGGCGTTTCGCAAATTCATGGGTGAGTGGGCGACCGGCATCTCGGTCGTGACCTCCCGGGACGGCCCGCACGACGCCGGCTTGACGGTGAACGCGTTCCTCTCCGTTTCCCTCTCCCCGCCTGCCCTCCTGGTCAGCCTGATGCGGGACGTCGACACCCTGCCGGTCATCGAACGTAGCCGTTCCTTCGCCGTGAGCTTCCTCGCCAGCGACCAACGCGCGATCAGCGAACGGTTCGCCCGCGCCATCCCGGCGGCCGAGAAGTTCCGTGACCTAGCCGTCCACCGCGGGGTCACGGGGGTCGCTCTACCGGACCGGACCCTCGGAGCCGCGGAATGCCGGGTCGTATCGCTCACCCCGCTGTTCGACCACGTGCTCGTGACGGGCGAGGTCGTTCGCGTGGAGCAGGGACGCTCTGCCCCGCCGCTCCTGTTCTTCCGCTCTGCATACGGCGAACCGGACACCGACGGCCGGCTGCGCCTCCCGCCAACCGAGCCCTGACCCGTCGCGACCACACGCCGCAGGGGCGATACCCTTTCGAACGGTTCCCGACGTCCGCGGGGCGCGGCGCTTTAACCCCCGCCCGGCCTAGTTCCGCCGATGACGACGGGCGACCGGGCGGTCCGCGTGGCGATCGTGGGCAGCGGTCCCGCGGGACTCACGGCCGCGCTCTACTGCGCCCGGGCGGAACTGAAACCGGTCGTCATCGCAGGGATCCCCCCCGGGGGCCAGTTGCTCATCACGACGGACGTGGAGAACTACCCCGGTTTCCCCGAGGGGATCCAGGGCCCGGAACTGGTCGACCGGATGCGGAAGCAGGCGGAGCGATTCGGCGCGGAGTTCGTCGACGACAACGTCACCCAGGTCGATTTCTCCCGTCGCCCGTTCGTCCTGCGGACCGGCACCCACGGGACGTTCCGAGCGGACGCGGTCATCGTCACCACCGGCGCGACCGCCCGATGGCTCGACCTGCCTTCCGAAACACGCCTCAAGGGACACGGGATCAGCGCCTGCGCGACCTGCGACGGGTTCTTCTTCAAGGGACTCGAGCTGGCCGTGGTGGGCGGCGGCGACACCGCGATGGAGGAGGCGCTCTTCCTCACGAACTTCGCCACGAAGGTGACGATCGTGCACCGCCGCGATCGGCTCCGGGCGAGCACGATCATGCAACAACGCGCGAGAAGCCACCCGAAGATCTCGCTTCTCCTCGAAACGGAAGTGACGGAAGTCCTGGGCGCAGAGAAAGTCGAGGGCGTCAAGCTTCGGAACACACGCACGGGCGCAGAGAGCGCGCTCAAGGTCGGCGGCCTGTTCGTGGCGATCGGTCACATCCCGGCGACCGAGGTCTTCCGGGGGTCGCTCGACCTCGACGAAAAGGGATACCTCCGTGTCGCGGACCACACCCGGACCAACGTCGAGGGAGTGTTCGCCGGCGGGGACGTCAACGATCATCGATACCGCCAGGCGGTCAGCGCGGCCGGCGCCGGCTGCATGGCGGCGATCGACGCCGAGCGATGGCTCTCCGAGCAGGCCCCTCATCCGGGCCGTCCCACGACTCCTCGGTAGGCTTTAATTACGTACGGCTCGGTGGCACGTCAGGGCCAGCGGCTTGCCGAGCAAAAAGAGCCTGCACATCGAGTCCTCGGGACAGCTTTGCATCTACTGCGGGGCGTGCGTCGGGATCTGCCCTCTGAACTGTATCTACCTTGACGAGACGCGCATCACGTTCGACGAACGCGTCTGCACCCGCTGCGAGATCTGCGTGAAGGCCTGCCCCGTCGGCGCCATCGAGATCGACTGAGGAACCCGGGAGGGGAGTCGCATGGTCCAGAATCTCAAAACCGACGTCCTGGTCATCGGCGCCGGCCCCTCGGGCAGCATGACCGCGAAGTGGGCCGCCAAGCACGGCGCGAAGGTCGTGATGATCGAGAAGCGCCAGGAGATCGGGAGCCCGGTTCGCTGCGGCGAGGGCATGAGCAAGGACTGGCTCCGCGAGGTCGAGATCAAACCCGGGCGGTGGATCAACCTCGAGGTCGAGGGCGCGCGCATCTACTCCCCGAGCGAGAAGGTCTTCGAGATCAACGAGAAGCACGCGGGCAACGAGGTCGGCTATGTCGTCGAGCGCGACGAGTTCGACAAGCAGCTCGCGATCGATGCCGCGAACGCCGGCGTGGACGTCCTGCTGAAGACGGCTGCCGTGTCGCTCCTGAAGGAGGGCAGTCGGGTCGTCGGCGTGAAGGCGAAGGCGTTCGGCGAGCCGTTCGAGATCCGCGCCCCGGTGACGATCGGGGCCGACGGGTTCGAGAGCCAGGTCGGACGCTGGGCAGGCATCCCGACGAACATCGCGATGCGGGACATGGACACCTGCCTTCAGTACCGGATGACGAACGTGGACTCCGACGTCCGCTACTGCGACTTCTATCTCGGCAAGGTCGCGCCCGGAGGGTACGTCTGGATCTTCCCCAAGGGGGAGGGGCTCGCCAACGTCGGGATCGGCGTCCAGGTGAGCCAGGTCACCAGCCCCGCGGACGCGAGGAACTACCTCGACCGGTGGATCGACAAGCACCCCGGCTACGCGAAGGGCAAGAAGATCGACATGGTCGGAGGTGGGGTCTCGATCTCCGCCCCCCTCAAGCAGACGGTCGCCGACGGGATCATGATCGTCGGGGACGCGGCCCGGATGATCGACCCGCTCACCGGTGGAGGCATCGCGAACGGGTGCATTGCCGGGAAGATCTGCGGCACCGTCGCCGCGGAGGCGGTGGCGGCGGGAGACGTATCGAAGGAGTTCCTCCTGAAGTACGACAAGGGCTGGAGGGCGCGGCTCGAGGAGAAGCTCTACCGCAACTGGCTCGCGAAGGAGAAGCTCGTCACGCTCAGCGACGAGACGTTCGACAAGCTGATCGACGCCCTCGCCGGCACCAAGCTCGAGAAGCTCAACGTTCACAACATCCTGAGGGCCGTCCACTCGAAGTACCCGGAAGTGACGAAGGAGTTCGAGGCGTTCCTCTGAACCCCTCGTTGGAATCGTATGCCCGGAGCCCCCAACCGACCGCCAGAGTCGACGCCCCCTCCGCCGCCCCCGGTCGCGGTCGCGCCGGACCGCAAGGCCCTACGGCGGCTCGTGCCGTCCCATGTCGCCCTGCTGCTCGACACGTGGAAGGGGCCCCTCGCCCCTGACCTCGCGGGCCCCCTCGAGAAGGCCGAGGCCGCGTTCGACGCCTCGGACTTCTCGGGAGCGTCCGCGGCCCTCGACGTGCTTTCGGTCCGGTTCGCCGAACCCCGCTGGCCGACCTTGCCCGAGCCGTTCCGTCAGCTCCGCGTTCTGATCTTCGCCCCGATGCCTCCGAGCTGGAACCCCGAGCACGCCCTTCCTGCCCCGGAACGCGAGGTGCTCCGTGTCCGCAAGGACGCAGAGGTGCAGCTTGCCTTGGCGCTCGGTTGCGTGGCCTGGGCCTCCCAGCACGGCCTCCGGGCGGACGACCTCGGGACGTTCGCCGAGGAGGCCCGGGCCGCGCTCGGGACCACCGGCGTGGCGCCCGCGTTCTACGACCGAATCGACACGCTCTGGACGACCCTCCGCCCGCGGCTCCCCCGCCCGAGGATCGCCGGAACGCGGGCCCCGGTCGCCGCAGCTGTCGAGAAGGATCCCGAGGAAGCCTAGGACCGGACCGAGCGGACGCGGGCGCCCGTCGGCGGGGCGACGCGACTCGCGGGAGGACCCGACCCTACGCCGTGAGCTTAATCCGCCGGGCCGCGTCGCGTCCCTGCTATGCGGACCCCGAGGTTCGGGACCTTCTCTATCGTCGCTCACGACCCGGAGACCGGCGCGTGGGGGGTCGCGGTCCAGTCGAAGTTCATTGCGGTGGGAGCCGTCGTTCCGTTTGTCGAGGCCGGCGCCGGGGCGGTCGCGACCCAAGCTCTGGCGAACACGGCCTACGGCCCGGACGGCCTGGCCCTGCTCCGAAAGGGCGTGTCGGCCGACGAGGTCGTCCGGCGCCTCACGAGCGCGGACAACGGCCGGGACGAGCGGCAGCTCGGGGTGGTCGACGCAAAGGGCGGCGCCGCGTCGTTCACCGGCACGAAGTGCAACGCCTGGGCCGGCCACGAGGTCGGGAACGGGTTTGCGTGCCAGGGCAACATCCTCGTCGGGCCCGCGGTCGTGCACTCGATGGCACGAGCCTACGAGACCACGAGCGGCGACGTCCTCGATCGGATGCTCGCCGCCCTTGCGGCCGGCCAGCGGGAGGGGGGCGACCGCCGCGGGATGCAATCCGCGGCCCTTCTCGTCGCGAAGAAGGGGGGCGGCTACGGAGGGGCGAGCGATCGCTGGGTCGACGTGCGCGTCGACGATCATCCCCACCCGATCGAGGAGCTCAAGCGGGTCTTCCACCTCTACGACCTCACGATGCTCTCCCGCGAGGACCCGGGCACGCTCGTCCGGATCCAGGGCGAGACCGCGACCGCGCTCCAGCACGACCTGCTCGTCCTGGGATACTACACCGGCCGGCTCAACGGCAGCTGGGACCCGGCGAGCCAGGCGGCGTTCGCGCGGTTCATCGGCGAGCACAATTTCGAGAACAAGCAACGGGACGACGGGACCGTCTGGCCGTCCATCCTCGCGTACCTGCGGGAACGCGCCGCTCAGGAGACCGAGCGCCGCACGCGGGCGGCGCCTATCGTTCCGGGAGCGTTGGACCGCGGCCCGGGGGCGTCCCCCGGAGGAGGGTCCGCATCGGCGCCGCCCGCTCCCAAGCGCCCTCGGTCCGAGTGACCGTCGTCGTGCGGCGGGCGTGTCGCTCGCCGCGCGCCGCGCGCGCGCTGCGGGATGCCGTCGTCGCCGACACTCCCGATTTCGTGAGCCTCGGGGTCCAGGGCTCCTCCCTCACCGTACGCGTCACGGCCACCTCCGCGGCGAGCGCCCGGGCCACGCTGGACGACCTGATGGCATGTCTCGGCGCCGCCGAGAGGGCCACGGGGAAAGAGGTCTGATCACCGCCCCAGGGCGCTCGCGACGGGCTGCTCTAGGAGGGGGACGATCTCCTCGATCGAACCGACGATCCCCACGTCCACGTCGTGAAAGACCGGGGCCTCCGGGTCCTGGTTGACGGCGAGGGTCGTCCCCGCCCGCTTCCAACCGATCATGTGGTTCGGGGCCCCCCGGACCCCGAGCAGGATCGCGAGCCGGGGCGCGAGGGCCCGCCCGGTCAATCCGACCTGAAGCTGGCGCTGCACCCAGCCGGCATCGACCACGCGACGGGTCGCCGTGAGCGCCGCGCCCCAGGTCGCAAGGGTCGGACGGAGGCGGGCGATCCCGTCGGGGCCGCCCACACCCATCCCGACGGCTACCACCACCTCGGACCGCTCGATCGACACGCCCGGCTCGAGCTCGCGCCCCTCGGCCTCCCGCACCACTCTCGGCGCCGGCCAGGGAACGCGGATCGACCTCCAACGGAACCCTCCCGGACCGCCGGCTTCCGTGGACGGGGCGAACGTTCCGGGTCGGACGGTCGCCAGCCCCGGCCGAGTCTTGGTCCGTATCGCGGCGAGGGTCCGTCCCCCGAACGACGGTTTCTTCCAGAGAAGACGGCCGTCGGTGCCCGCGCTCACGGTCACCGCGTCCCCGACCAACCCCAGCGCCCGGCGTGCGGCCAGTAGACCGGCGACCTCCTTGCCGAACGGACTTCCCGAGAACACGACCGCACCCAGCGCCGGTCTGGTGTCCAGCACGCCGCCGACGGCGATGGCGACCGAGCTGGAATCGAACGGAACCCCCGCTGGGTCGAGGATGTACCCCCCGAGGGCGCCGGCGAGCTCGAGACGGTACGTCGCTCCCTCGGGGGGCGGTGCGCCGACCCATATCGCCGAGGGCCAACGACCGGGAAGCGTCCGACGAACCTCGGAGAGCACGCCAGTCGCGTCGACGTCGAGCGCGCCGGAGCTGTCGGTGACGAGGACCGCGACCTCGCGGTCCGCGAGCAGCGAGGATGGTGCGGGTGGGAGCGGGGTCGGCGGGTCCGCGGGACGGCGGAGGAGCGGTCGAAGCGCCTCCACCGCCTCACGGACGCGGACTTCCGGAGCGCCTTGGGCGAAGACGCGAGGCGCGCGGGACGGAGCCGCCTCTTCGATGGCCACGACCTCCGTAGGCGAACCCCGCACTCCCACCAAGGCGGGGTCGATCTCGAGCTCTCGCACGCCCACGATCTCCACGGTGGGTTCGTGGAGAGCGGAAAGGGACTCGGGGGTCGGCCGCAGGGGCTTCGCGATCTTTTCCCCTACGGTGATGACGAGGGGAGGGGCCGCACGGACCCTGACCCAACCCGTCGGAGTATCGGCCTCGATCGAGAAGCTCGATTCGTCCGGGCTCCGGACGATCGACCGGGCATTGCTTACCACCGGGATCCCCAGGAGGCCCGCTACCTCAGGCCCGACCTGGCCGGTCTCACTGTCGGTGGCCCAGGCTCCCGCCAACACGAGGGCGTTGCCGAGGGGTCCGATGCCTTGGACGAGCGCGCGCGCCGTCGCAAGAACGTCCGAGCCCGCGAAGCCCGGGTCGGAGAGAAGGCGGACCTGGTCCGCTCCGAGGGCGCGGGCTTCCCGCAACGCGGCCGCCGCGCTCGGGGGACCTAGCGAGACGACCCGGACCGTCTCCCCCGACCGTCGGAGTTCGAGGGCAACACGGAGGGCACGCTGATCGAACGGGTTCAGGTACAGCTCGGCTCCGTCGCGGATCACCGTGCGACGGACGGGATCGTACCGGATAGATTCCAACGCCGGAACCACTTTCGCGAGAACGACGAAATCCATGTCGGGACCGGGCGGAAGGAGGACGGGGCTATGAGGGCGCGTCCCCTCATCGCGGACGGCTCATGCCGGCGTCACCCGAACCGGGCGCGCCCCCCTCGGCGTCGACGACGGCGTACGCGACCGGCGTGGCGATCACGGTCCTCGCGATCCTGAGTCAGTACTTCGTCCCCGACGCGATTCCCGCGACCCGGGTCGTCTACGGCAACCTGGTCGGGGACCTCCTCGTGGCCTACGGGATCCCGGTGGCCGCCTTCTCGATCCTCGTGGGGGCCGGTCCGCTACGGCGCTGGCGGAGCCGGATGCGCCTCGCCACCTGGCAGGGATTGCGCTGGTACGGGCTGCTCTCCGTCCTCGGGCTCTTCGTGACGCTCGTGCTGGCGGTGATCTTCCTGGCCGTCGACCCGAGCGCGCTCCAGGCGCTCAAGAGCACGCCACCGCCGCTCGTCGCGGCCGCGGGGGACCCATGGTTCTTCGTCGGCCTCTCATTCGCCATCGGTGCGATCGAGGAGACGATCTTCCGAGGGTGGATCTTCGGATTCTGGCGGGGCCGACCGGGGTCGTGGCTGGTCCCCGCGACGTGGACGAGCGTGCTGTTCGCCGGGCTCCACCTCTACTACGGATCGACCTACGGGATCGCCTCGATCCTCGTCTTCCCCAGCCTCTTCCTGGTGGGGTTCGCGTTCGCGGCGACGTACCGGCTATCGGGCGGGAACCTCCTGGTCCCCGCGGTCCTCCACGGTGCGTTCGACGCCTCGGCGTTCCTGACGATAATCTCGGTCGAGTGGGGCGCGTTGTTCCGCTATCTCCCGGTGCTCGTCGGGGTGCTGATCGGAATCTTCTGCCTGAGCAACCCCGGTCCGGACCCGCCGGAAGACCTGGACTGGCCCGGGCCGGTCGCCCTGGCGGCGGACACTCGGCCTAGTGACTCGGACTCTTGATGAGCTCGATCCAGAGTCCGTCTGGCCCCTCATAGTACTCGATCTGGAGCTCGCCGCGCCAGCGAAACTCGTCGACCTTGAGCGCGCCGGCCTTTCGCAGCTGCTTCCCGGCGGCTGCCATGCTGTTGACCCGGACCCCGATGTGGTCGAGGCCCTCGCCCGGGACGAACGGCGTCGCGTACCGCGAGCCCTTGGGGTACCAGTTGAGCTCGAGCCGCTGACCCGAGATCCGGTCCCCGAGGAGGACCCAGACGCCGCCGTGGGCCATGCGTCCCCGGCGGAGCACGTTCAGCCCCAGCCCCTTGGTGAAGAACCGGACCGCCTTCGACAGGTTCGTGACACGGATACCGGCGTAGTCGAGGTGCATGCCACCGTGGAGACCCGCCCCGTCATAGCGGTTCGGTGGCCGGTCCGGGCCGTCAGCATCAAGAACGGGTCGCCGTTCCCCTCCCGATGACCCCCACCGACGGCGAGATGCGCTCCGTCCTCGAGCGGGCGCGGACCATCGCCGTGGTCGGTCTCTCGGACAAGCCGGCGCGCGACTCGAACGAGATCGCGCGGTACCTCCAATCCCAGGGATACCGGATCGTCCCGGTGAACCCGATGGTCCGCGAAGTGCTGGGGGAACGATCGTACCCCTCGGTCGCCGAGATTCCCCACGATATCCGGGTCGACATCGTGGACGTCTTCCGCAAGAGCGAGCAGGTCCCTCCGGTCGTCGACGAGGCGATCGCACGGCCTGTGCCCACGGTCTGGATGCAGCTGGGTGTGGAGAACGCGGAGGCGTCGGCCCGGGGCCGCCGGGCGGGCCTGACGGTTTTCGAGAACCTGTGCATCATGGTCCAGCATCGGCGACTGGGCATCCCGGCCATGGGGACCCACTGAGGAACTGTGGCGGCGACACCTTCCGCTCCAGCCGCCCCTTCTCCTACCAAGGCTTCGTCCGCCCCGCCCCCCGCTCGCACGGGCGCGCTCTCCGACCGGGGTGTCGTTCGGCGTGACACCGTCCACGCGCTCCACTGGGACGTCGCCGGCACGGCGAAGGTCCTGGGGGATGTGGACGTAGGGGCGGGTAGGTCGAAGGGAACCACCGTGGTCGGGGGGAACCTCTCCGCCGACTCGTTCGACGCCCGGGGGATCCTCGATGTCGCCGGCTCCGTGGAGGTCCGTTCAACCCTGACGACGTTGGGTACCTTCAAGGCCGGAGGGAGCGTGCGCGCGTCCGAGGCTACCCTTAGCGGAACGGTCCGTTCGAGCGGGGAAGTCCGAGTCACGGGCGCGCTCCGGATGCACGGTTCGATAGCCGTGCCATCGGTCAAGGCCGGGGACCTGACCCTGCGCGGCCAGGCACGGGTCCCGGGCGCGGTCGCAGCGCCTCGCGTGGAGGCGTCCCTGGAAGGGGGCTCGGCGATCGGCACGATCGAGGCACAGACCGTCCGTCTGGGGAGGCGCGCGTCGAACCCCCTACAACGGATCCTGGGCGGGCGGACCTCGGTGACCGTGGAGAGGATCGAGGCAGAGACGGTCGATCTGGAAGGGATCGACGTCGAGTTCGTTCGCGGGAAGTCGATCACCCTCGGTCGTGACTGTCATGTGAGGACGGTCGAGGGTACGGTCGTCCGGGCCCATGCTTCCAGCCGCGTCGGCCCCGAATCGCGGAGCCCCCCGCACCCCGGTCTCACCCGGTAGCAGCTCTCCGGCGGCGCACGTTGGCCTTTATTCCCCCCGCTGCGTCGCGACCGTCCGTGCCGACCGAGGAGGGAGAGGCGGGCGCTCCGTCCGGGGTCGCGGTCCAGGAGCGGGTGCTCGCCTACTGGGAGCGGACCGCGGTGCCCGCGCGCGCCATCTCGGGCGTCGCCGACGGACCGGTCTTCCGGTTCACCGAAGGACCTCCTACCGCGAACGGACCGCCCCACGTGGGGCACCTGGTCGCGCGGGTCCTCAAGGACCTCCAGCTGCGCTACCGCCGGATGCGCGGCTTCCGCATCGTCAGCTCGATGGCCGGCTGGGACTGCCACGGGCTTCCGGTCGAGCTAGAGATCGAGAAACGCAATGGCCTCCGTTCGCACCACGACATCGAATCGTTCGGCGTGGACCGGTTCTGCGAGGCGTGCCGGACCGACACGCTCCGGGTGGCGTCGGTCTGGCAGGCGATGAGCCGGGGGCTGGGGTACTGGCTCGATTACGACCGGGCGTACCGGACGATGGACCCGCCGTACATCGAGAGCGTCTGGTGGTCCCTGAAGACCCTGTTCGACAAGGGAATGCTCGAGAAGGGCCACTACGTCCTCCCGTACTGCCCTCGCTGCGAGACCACGCTCTCGTCCCATGAGGTCGCACAAGGGTACCACGAGACGACCGACCCGTCCATCACGATTCGATTCTCGCTCTCGGGCGCGGGCCCGACCCGACGAGACCTCCTCGTTTGGACGACGACGCCGTGGACCCTGCCGGCGAACCTGCTGGTCGCGGCGCGCGAGGGCCTCGAGTACTCCGTCGTCCGGGAGCCCGGAGGGTCGGAGGTCGTCCTCGCGTCGGTAGCCGTACCCCGCTACTTCCCGGACGGCGCCGACATCGTCGCGCGCCTCCACGGACGAGACCTTTCGGGTGCGGTGTACCAGCCCCCGTTCGACACGCCCGGCCCGGCGGCGGGACGGTACCGCGTCGTGCTCGACGACTTCGTCACGGTGGAGGAGGGGACCGGATTCGTCCATGTGGCGCCGAGCTTCGGCCCGGACGATCTGAGGATCGGACAGCGCGAGCGCGTCGGGGTGTTCGACCCCCTGGACGGACGCGGTCACTTCACGGACCGGGTACCGAAGGTGGTGGGCAAGGCGTTCAAGGTCGCCGACCCGATCCTGGTCCGGGACCTCGAGGAACGGGGCCTGCTGTACCGGTCCGAGTCGCTTCGCCACACCTACCCGTTCTGCTGGCGGTGCGACTCGGCGCTCCTCTACCGCGCGATCGACTCCTGGTTCGTCCGCACCTCGCGCGTCACGGAGGGCCTCGTCCGGCACAACCGGTCGGTCCTCTGGATCCCCGAGAGCTACCGGGACGGTCGGTTCGGGAACTTCCTAACGGAAGCGAAGGATTGGGCGCTCTCGCGGAGCCGTTACTGGGGGACGCCGCTCCCGATCTGGGTCTGCGAAGCGGGGCACGCGACCTGCGTGGGAAGCTTCGCTGACCTGGCCAAACGCTCGACCACGCCCCTCCCCGACCCTCTCGATCCTCACCGGGTGATGGTCGACCGGCTTACCCTCCGCTGCGCGGTGTGCGGCCACGACGCCCGCCGGGAGCCGTACACGATCGACGCCTGGTACGACAGCGGCTCAGCCCCGTTCGCGCAGTTCCACTACCCGTTCGAGCCCGGTCCGTTCGACCCCGCAGCCCCCCTCGACTACGTCGCCGAGGGGCTCGACCAGACCCGGGGCTGGTTCTACTCTCTCCTCGTGATCGCGGTGGCGTTGTTCGACCGCCCGGCGTACCGGACGTGCATCACCACAGGCCTCGTCCTCGACGAGTCGGGGCGCAAGATGTCGAAATCGAAGGGGAACGCGCTGGAGCCGTTGGCCCTTCTCGAGCGGCTTGGCGGTGACGCCGCGCGTTGGGCGTTCCTCACGATCGATTTCACGGAACCGATGAGGATCGGCGAGACAGGGATCGAGAAGTCGGCGGCGCGAACCCTGGGGACGCTGCGACATGCCGTCACCTTCCATCTTGGCAACGCCAGAGCCGATCACCTGCCCCCGCAACGCGACCGTCCGGCGCCCCCGAGGGTCCTCGACCGGTGGCTCCTCTCCCGGCTGGAGGGGACGCGCTCCGCCGTGGAAGCGTCGCTCGAATCCTACGACCCGCGCGCCGGGGCCATCGCGATCCGGACGTTCGTGGACGACCTCTCGACCTGGTACCTCCGGCGATCCCGCCCCCGTTTCTGGGGCGAGACGACCCCGGCGGACCGCCAGAACGCTCACGAGACGCTGTCGTACGTCCTCCTCGGCCTCTCGCGGATCGTCGCCCCGTTGCTTCCGTTCACGGCGGAGTGGGTCCACCAGGAAGTGGGCGAGGCGGGGTTCTCCACCGCCGACCTCTCGGTGCACCTCACCCCTTGGCCGTCTGAGCTCGCGACCCGCGACCTTCCACTCGAGCGCGGGATGGACGAGCTCCGCGCCCTGGTCGAGGTCGGCAGGGAGCTCCGGCAGCGCGCCGGGGTGAAGGCCCGCGTTCCCCTGCTCGAGCTCGTGGTGTTCGGGGCCTCGGGTCCCGACCTCTCCGGGCTGGGTGAGGAGGCGACTACCCTACTCGCGAGCGAGCTCAACGTGCGCCGCGTCGTCCGGGTCCCTGCCTCCACCCGCGCCCAGTACCCGGACGGTGAGTGGTTCGTCCGGGAGTCCGACGGAATCCCGACCGCCGCGTTGCCGAGCCGGCCGACCGACGAGCTCCTCGAGGAGGGCCTCGCCCGGGAGGTCGCGCGCCGGCTCCAGCAGCGCCGAAAGGAGCTCGGTCTCCTCTACAGCCAGCGGATCCGGGTAGACATCGCACTGGACGAGACCTTGAAGCGCGCGGTCGAGCCCCGACGCGAATCCCTGGCGCGCGAGCTGCTCGCGGACTCCTTCGAGCTCGTCGACGCTCCGCTCTCCGCGGGCCCCGACGTCCGGACCTGGGAGTTCGAGGGGCTCACCTTCTCGGCCCGGGTCGTTCGCGCGTAGGGCTGGCGCCCCCAGACGAGCGCTCGACCCGTCCCGACGGTTCCCGTTCGTGGAACACCTCGGCCTCGAACCGCCGAACCCGGACCGCAGGGGATCGCCAAGCTCCGGGGGAGAGACCCGCCTTCTCGCACGCCCCGTCCAGAAACTCCTCCGCAGTCCACCCTTGCTCGAGCGCCACCTGAGGGAGAAGGAGACCGCTCCTTCCTCCCGACTCGATGATCAGGCCGTCACGGCCCACATGGATCGCCCGGGCAATCGCCTCCGGTCCAGGGCCGGGGACGGGCACCGGAACGGTCAGGATCGAGACCTCGAACGTGAGGCGCGGGAGTTCGGACGGCGATACGGACGGGAACCGGGGGTCGTCGCACGCCGCCGACACCGCCGCGTCCGAGACCGCCGACCGAAGGGGTAGGACGGCTAGGGGGTACCCGACGCAGCCGCGGAGGCGTCCGTCCGGGTGCCGCTTCAGCGTGACGAAGACGCCGCGGGGCTGGTCGAAGCTGCGGGGAACCTCGACCGACGGTCCGGTAGGGCCGACGCCGAGCGCCTTTTCTACCGACCGGCGGGCCAATCGGACCGCGGCCTCGCCCTCGTGGTCGCCCAGCACGAACGAGGAACGCCCCGCACGCGCAAAGGCGCTTCGACCCTCAGGCCATCAGACCTTTTATAGCGGGGTCCCGTCGTCGCTCCTCTCATGCCGTTCCCCGAGGCTATCGACCGGCTGCTCAACAAGAAGATCTGCATGAACTGCTCGGCGCGGAACCCGCCCAAGGCGGTCCAGTGCCGGCGCTGCGGATACAAGGGGCTTCGCGTGAAGTCCCGCGAGCGCGCGGGGAAGACGGCCTAGGCCCCCATCAGGGGGCGGGGCCCGGACCGAGCCCCCGGCTGAACGGGGTCGGTGGCCCTTGCCGGGATTCCCTCGCGACCGCGAGGCGCTTCTCCAGGAGGAAGAGCATGTTCCGGATCCCGTCGCGCCAGCTCTGGAGCTTGGGCGGCCCGGATCGTTCCCCGTACTCGATCGGCAGCTCGACGAAGCGGAGGCCCCGAAGGGCTGCCTCGACTTTCAGTTCCTCGCTGAACGACATGCCGTCCTGGGAGAGATGGACCCGGTCGAGCACCTCCCGCCGGAACACCCAGAACCCGCTCTGGCTGTCGGCGATCGTGCCGCCGGGGAGCTGCTTCAGGAACCGGTGGTAAAGGACGCGGAGCATCAGGTTCAGCACCCAGTTTCCGATGCGGTGCTCCGTGGTCATCGACCGCCGGGTGACCCCGGCGATCCGATCGCCGGTGATGAAATCGATCTTCTCGTCCAGGAGGCGGCGGACGAACGCCGGAACGGTCGCGACCGGGTACGTCGCGTCGCCGTCCGAGGTCGCGATCACCTCCCCCTTCGCCTCGGCGAAGCCGGTCTTGTACGCTCGGCCGTAGCCCCGCCGGCGTTCCACGATGACCCGGGCACCCTCGGCCGCCGCGAGCGCCCCCGTCCCATCGGTCGACGCGCCGTCCACGACCAGGATCTCCCACTCGAGGGGGTCGGCCCGGAAGATCGTGCGGTTCGCCTCGTCGGCGGACATCCGAAAGACCCGGATCACCTGCCCGATCGAGGCGGACTCGTTGAGGGTCGGAACGACGAGCGTCGCGCGCATGGCCGGTCGGAACGGAGCCGAGGACCACTTAAACCCCTCCGGGGGCTCAGAGGCCCTACGACTTCCTCAGGACCCACCCGCCGGCCCGTCCGAGGGCGTTCACGTCGTCACGGGAGCTTCCCGACGACCGCGGACGTCGGCATCTGGGCGACCGGCCCGACAGCCGCATCCCTGCTCGAAGAGCTCGGCCTTGCGCTGTACGGGCTCACGGCCGACCTGCGCGGCGTAAAGCCGGCCGTGGAACGCACGGTGACGGCCTCGGGCGACGACGCCCAGGCCCTCGTGGTCGCGTTCCTGGGAGAGCTGCTCCTGTTAGAGGAGGACGACGGGTTCGTCGGCCGGTCGATCCGGGCCAAGCTCTCAGGAAGCGCTCCGACGCGGGTCACCGCCCGGGTGCGGGGCGAGCCGTTCGACCCGGCGCGGCACGTCGCCCGCACCGAGGTGAAGGCGATCACGATGCACCGGCTCGTGTTCGACCCGGCCCGGGGGCGCGCCCGGGTGATCGTCGACATCTAGTCGACGGGACCTACGGCATCCGCTCTACGATCGCGCGCAGGGACGCGCCCGAGGACGGGAGGCGCCCGGCTTTCGCGAGGATCCGCTCGAGGCCCGCGAAGACGGCGAGCAGGTCCGGCCAGTCCGCGATCCCCATGTGCCCGATCCGGAAGATCTTCCCGACGAGCGCTTCTTGGCCACCCTGTACGAGCACGTTGTACGTCTTCTCGAGCACCTTGCGGACCTCCGGGTCGCCCATCCCCGGCGGGTTCCGAAGGGCGGTCACGGTGTCCGAGGCGTACCGGCGCTCGGGGAACAACTCCAGCCCGATGGCGTCGGCGGCCGCCCGGGTCGCCTCTGCCAGCCGGTGGGTCCGCTCCAGACGGTGGTCAAGCCCTTCCTCCTTGAGAATCAGGAGCGCCTCGCGGAGCGCGAGGAAGAGCGGCACGGCCGGCGTCCACGGAGTATCGTTCTTCTCGATCGACTTCAAGTGCACGACGAGGTCGAGGTAGAACGACCGGGGCTTCAGGGCCGCGACCGCCCGGTCCGAGAGGTGGACCAGCGAGAGCCCTGCCGGGGCGGCGAGGCCCTTCTGGGTCCCCGCGACCAGGGCATCGATACCCCACTCGTCGATCGGAACCGGGATCCCCGCGACCGCGCTGATCCCGTCCACGAGGAACAGGGCCCCCGAGGCCCGGACGGCGGGCGCGATGGAGGCGAGGTCGTTCGCGAGCCCGGCGCTGGTCTCGTTATGTACCGCGCAGACCGCGCGGACGTCTCCCTTCGCGAGCTCGGCCAGGACAGCCTCCGTGGGCAGGGGCTTGCCCCACGGGGCGGTGAGCGTCGTCACGTGAGTCGACGCGCGGCGGACCAGCGCGTCCGTCCGCTGCCCGAAGTATCCGTTGGAGACGACGAGGGTGCGCCCTTCGGCTGGGACGAGGGACGAATAGACGGCCTCGAGGCCGGCGGTCCCGCTGCCGGAAAGGATCACCTGGCGCCCCTTGACGCCGAAGAGGACCGGCAGGAGCTCGCGGATCTCCTGCACGACCCCGTGGAAGTAGTCGCCCCGGTGGTTGAGCGACGGCATCGACATCGCGCGGAGGACCCGGGGATGGATCCGGACCGGCCCGGCGATCAGGAACGTTGTGGTCTCCGGGTCGAACGTCATCGGGCCCCTCCGGCCGGCGCCACGAGGGAGGCGAGCGGCTCGCCCTTCAGGGCCCGCAGCACCTCGTTCACGATCTCGGTCCCGGCACGGCGCTGCCCCTCCTCGGTAAGGGCGCCGATGTGAGGGGTGGGGATGACCCGCGGGTCGTCGAGCAGCTCGCGGTTCGTGGGCGGCTCCACCTCGAAGACGTCGAGCGCGGCGCCGGCTAGGCGACCGGAGCGGAGGGCGGCGAGCAGAGCGATCTCGTCCACGAGCGCTCCCCGTGCGACGTTGACCAGGAAGGTGCCCGGGCGCATGCGTTCGAAGGCGCGGGCGTCCAGGAGATGGCGGTTCTCCGCCGTCAGCGCAGCGTGGAGACTGACGATATCCGAGGACCCGAGCAGGGAGTCGAGGCCCACGAGCTCGGTCGAGTCCGTGGCCCGGGTGACGAACGGGTCGTAGGCGATCGCCCGCGCCCCGAACGGGGCGATGCGGCGGGCGACCTCGCGCGCGATGCGGCCGTAGCCCACGAACCCCACCGTCCGGCCCGAGAGCTCGTGGCCGTGCGCCCCGCGTTCCCAGCGGCCGGCCCGCGTGGCGGTGATGGACGGCCAGAGTCCGCGGACGAGTAGTAGATAGAGCGCGACCGTCAGCTCGGCGACGCTCGTCGCGGCTGCGCCCGGGGCGTTCACGACCCGTATCCCGCGCGCCCCGGTCGCCGTGAGGTCGATGTTGTCCACGCCCACGCCCGCGCGGGCGACCAACGTCAGGTGAGGCGCCTTCGAGATCAGGTCTGCGGTCACCTTCGTGCGGCTGCGGACGATGAGCCCCCATGCCTCCCCGAGGTGGCGAGAGAGATCCGCGGGCGCTCCGCTCGCGTCCAGGACGCGGCAGGGCCCCGAACGCAACGTCTCGAGGGCAGTCGCGTCGATCGGGTCGGCGATGACGACGAGAGGTTTCGGCGCCATCGGTCGAGCGAGCGAGGGAGCTGTAAAAAGCCCTTGGGCTCGCCGACCCGGCCCTTCAGCGGGTCTTCGGGACCGGGGTCCGCTCGAGCGCGGAGCGGGCGATCGCCTCGCCGCGGACCCCGCGGATCCACGGCTCGGCCTTCACGATCACCCGGTGCGAGAGCGCGGGCTCGACGAACAGCTTGACGTCATCGGGCAAGACGTAGTCGCGGCCGCTGAGCAGCGCCCGGGCCCGGGCGACCTTCTGCAGGGCGAGGGCGCCCCGCGGGGACGACCCGACCTCGACGCGCGGGTCGTCCCGGGTCGCCCGTACCAGGTCGACGATGTACCCGACGACCGACGGGTCGATCTCCACCGCCTCCACGGCCATCTGGAGCGCCCGGAACGAGGCGACGTCCGCCACCCGGGGGACGGTCACATTGTCCTCCTTGCGGGCGCGTCGCCGCGTGAGGATCGTCCGTTCCTCCTCGACGTCGGGGTAGCCGACCTTGAACCGGAGGAGGAACCGGTCCACCTGGGCCTCGGGGAGCGGGTACGTCCCCTCGAGCTCGATCGGGTTCTCGGTCGCGATCACCAGGAACGGCGTAGGCAGCGGGTACGTGGTCCTCTCGCTCGTCACCTGGTGCTCCTGCATCGCCTCGAGGAGGGCCGACTGCACCTTCGGAGGGGCGCGGTTGATCTCGTCCGCGAGAAGGATGTTCGTGAACAGCGGGCCTTTACGGAACTGGAACCCGCCCTTCGCTTGATCGAGGATCTCGCCGCCAGTGATGTCGTGCGGAAGGAGGTCGGCGGTGAATTGCACCCGCTGGAACTCGAGGCCGAGCGCCTGCGCGAACGACTTCGCCATCAGCGTCTTCCCGAGGCCGGGAAGGTCCTCAATGAGCACGTGACCGTCCGCGATCAGTCCCGTGAGGATCGTTTCGACCGCCTGGACACGGCCGACGACCGCGACGTGGATCGCGGTCCGGATGCGTTCGGCGAGGGCGCGTGCCTCGGGTGCCTCCATCGTCCGCTCCCCGAGACCGGAGGCGTTCCGGTATAAAGTCGGCCCTCCCACGGCCGGAAGGAGGCTGTACCCCGACCGTAACGATCCGCGTCACCGTAGGCATCTGCCCTCTCAGCGGTCTGACCCCGGTCGGGGATGTCGGGCATCGGGGTTGTCCTCGCGTCATTCTCGGCGGACGACCCGTCCGCATTGAGTCGAGAGGGACCCTTCGTCGATACCCGGGCGCGGCGCTTGGCCGCGGCGAGGGCGGTACTCCGCCGCTGTCCTAAGGGTTTGCGGAGCGGCCTCGGTCGAGGAACTCCGGTCGGCCGATGAAGACCGCGAGCACAACGAGGGAGAGCACCAGAAGGCCGCCGGCGAGCCCCACGACGGAGTTCCGCGACGGAAGGGCGATGGCGCTCGCCCATGCAATCACGACGACGAACGCGACCAGGAGCAGGGACATCCCCGCCCGCCCGACCCCGCCGGGAGACTCGCGGGGATCGGCCGTGAGCCACAGCAGGACCCCGAGGCTCGCCACGGCGCCGAACAGCTCGGGAATCGGGTCGGCGACGGAAACGGCGGCCAGGAGCACCAGGGCGACCAGTACGGGCGCGACCGCGAAGGACCGGTACGGTTCCGGCGCTCTGGCCCGAACTCCGGTGGCCACGGCGACGACCCCGACCGCGACCGCGAGATCGAGGTACCAGGGGATCGGGGTCCCCGTCGCGAACAGGGCGAGCGCTCCTGCGAGGACCACTCCGGGGAGGATCCCGTAGGACCCCCGGACCGGCGGGCGGGGCTCGGCGGCGGTCACCCGGCCCTCCGACGCTGCGGCTGTCGCAGAAATCGCACCAGGTTCGCGAGCGACCAGAAGTCATCCCAGTCGACGACCGGCGCATGGACCCACGTCTCGGCGAGCAGGTTCTCGCGCTCGAGGTGCTCGAGTCGCGCCGCCAGCGCCTCGTCGATCGGGTCCATCCGGAACGAGGCCGAGCGGACCGCGAGCGGCGACGGGCTGAGGACGACGACCGGGTACGCCCGGCGGCGTAGGTGCGGGACGAGGTCGGTCGCGGACTCCCCGACAAGGCTGGAGAGGAGGATCACCGTGATCCCTGGCGGGTAGTAGCGCCCGAGGGTGATCGGACACCGCTCGGGCACGCCCGCGACCGACGCCCCCCGGGTGTTCAGGACCGCCTGCTGGATCCGGGCCCGCTGATGACGTCCGCTCGAGAGCGGGACGGCGTCCACGAACTCGCCGAACGCCGCGTACCCAACCCGGTCCTTCTCCCGCAGGAACGCGTCGGCGATCCCGATCGCCGCGGCCCGAGAGACTCCGAGGAGCCGAGCGTCGACCGTCGGACCGAGGGGAGTCGGACGGGTATCGAGCAGAACGAGGACGTCCCCCGTCCGGTCGAGTTCGAACTCGTTCGCGAGCGGGCGGCCCGCCCGGGCGGTCGCGACCCAGTTGATGAGTCGGGGCGGGTCGGACGGTTGGGCTTCTCGTATCCCGAAGAACTCTCCGCTCGTCCCGATCCGCCGCGACCGTGTTTCGCCCGGAAGCGGCAGGGTCCGTTCCAGCCGAACCGACCCGAGACGTAGAAGGTCCGGCGGCGATCGTTCGACCACGAGCTCGGGGCGATCCCCCTCCGCCACCCGCTGGACAAGCCCCGTCGGGTCCTGCCAGACAACCAGAGGGGACGGGATCACGGAGACCGTGGGCCGGGGCGCGTTCCACTCGAACGTGAAGTCGGCCCCTTCGGGACCGCACTGGATCTCCGGCTCGAGCGGGCCGTCGAGATCGCCCGGCCGTTCGACCACGAGATGAAGGTCCGGCGTTCGGCCCACCGGCTCCGCCCGGAGGGTCCCCCGGACTCGGACCTCGGTCTCCGACCCCTCGGAATGCCACGACAGCGAGGCTCGAAGCGGCGCTCCGGGTCCGGTCATCGCCGCGGCGACCGGGGCCACGAGGAACGGCAGGCCAACGAACACGGGCACCGGGTTGCGCGTCGTCACCGCGAAGAGGATGAGGACGACCCCGGCGACGAGGAGCAGAACCGTCCGCGCTGTCCAGCGGATCTCGGATACGGGAGCGGAACGTGAGCTCACGGCGCCTTCTCGAGCCCGTCGAGCCGGGAGGCGACCCGCCGGCGGAACTCGACATCGGGCAGGTTCGAGAAGGCCCGGATCTCGGCGGGAGGCCGAACGGGAAGGTCGGGGCGTAGGGTCCTTCGTTCGAGGGCGTCCAGCCGGAAGAGGATCCCCTCCCTGCCGATCCGCCCCTCCCGGAAGAGCAACCGGACATCCCCTGCGGAGACCTCGGGTGCGGCTAGGCGGGTCGGCGCCGCATGCGGCGCCTGGCGGACGCCGTCCCAGAGCGCCAGCCCCGCGGCGACCACGGCCATCGCCGCCAGCGGTACCGACGCCGTGAGCTCGGTTCGCGCGAAGATCGAACCCGCGGTCGCCGCCACGGCGAGTACGATCAGTCCCCAGTGGAACGGCAGGTTCACGGCGCGGCCTCGAACCGGGTCAGGTCGGCCTCCGCTGCACGGATCGCGTCGCGCGCCAGACCGACCGCGTCGGCGCCCATCGGATGGGTCGAGTACCGAGCCTCCTCGAAGAGCCGCGTCAGCGTGTCCGCCGCCGGCCGCCGAACTCCCAACGGAAGGAGCTGGTTGGCCCGGATCTCCTCGGCCGTCGAGAACTCCACCCCGACCCCGAGCGGGCTAACCCGCGAAAGGAGACGGTCGTAGAGCCGCACGATCACCCGTCGCGGGTCCCGTCCTTCGTCCAGCTCGGAAACGGCCGCGGAGAGGGCCGCGCGGGCGTCGCGCGCTCGGTCGATCTCCAGCACGCCTTCCCCTCTCCGGCGGGCGGACCGGGAGAGGAGGACCGGTATGGCCACCGCGGCCGCGACGAAAGCCACGGCGATCACGATGAAGATAGGAAGAACGTTCGATAGACTGAGGGGCGGCGCCACCGACGTCGTGCCGGGGGGTGGCGGCGTGGAGTTGTTGTGGCCCACGGTCGTGTTGTTGGCCGCCGTGGTGGTCGAACCGTAACAGTAGACGAAGCACCCCCCGCTTCCGATGTAGTGGCTCGCCAGGATGAAGAGGAGCAGGAACAGGAAGACCCCCGCAGCGGGACCGAGGATGCCCAGCGCGTTCCGCTTCTTGTTCTCGGAACGACCCCGCTGGAGGATGAACCCGACGAACCCGACGACCAGTGGCGAGAGAAAGAGGATCCCCCAGACCCAGTTGGGCAGCACGACGGGCGCCGGTCCGGCGGTAGGGGCAGGCTGGGGAGTCACGCCGGTCAGCAGCGCGGCACCGGCCCCCGCAGCGAGGGCGACGCCGACGAGCGCGAGCAATGCGGGGTGGGCCCGGGAACCCAATGCCATCCGTCAGGGACTAGGGTCGAGTTGACGCATAATCCCTTCCGGGGACGGCCCCGCCCCGTCTTTCAGGCGGTGGGGGGTTCGGCGGGGGCCTTCGAGAGCAGGTAGAAGCTGCGACGCTCGTGCTCCGCGTTGATCACCACGAAATCGTCGACCGCGTAACCGGTGTCAAGAGCCGCCCGGAAGGCGTCCCTGACGGCGTGGCGCCAGCGGCGAAGCGACACTGCCTCGTGCTCCCGGATGGTCGCCAGGTCGAACGGGATCTCGAGGTGGGCGCTCGCGCCGCTGGGTTCGGCGACCGCCGTGGGCTGGCGGAGGCCGTTCTCCCCGGCTTCCGTCTCCACGATCGCCGAGGAGGACGTCCATCGCGCGAGGTCTTCCTCCCGGGTCGGTGCGACACCCGAGAGCCGTCGTTCAACGGTCGGGCTGGCGATCGCCCAGCGGACCCGAACCCGGTCGGTCTCGAGTCCGCGGCTTGCCTCGTCCTGAGGCCGGCCGTAGTAGTGCGAGAGATAGCGATCCGGCAGGGCCCCCAGGCGTCGGACGGAGAGCCATGCCGCGCGGGACACGAGCGGGTCGTACACCCACCGGATCTCGGCCAGCCCCAGTCGGAGCACCTCGTCCCGCTGGAAGGCCATCAGACGGAAACCGACGTGGTGGTTCTGGTACTCCGGCCGGACCACCGTCGCGTGCGAGTAGTAGTAGAGCGCCGCCCCGTCCCACCCCACGGTCGAAACGGAGCATCCGGCGAGGTAGATGTCGGCGAACGCCCCCACGGCCAACCCGCCGTTGTCCTGGAGCGCCCGCTGGAGGCTGGCCGGGACGGCCGCCGCGGATTCCGCGTCCGGCGCGCCCCGCTGGAGCTCCTCGGCATGGCGGAACTCCTCGGGCTTCTCGAGACGGCGGAAACGGAATCCTCGGACCCGGTCCTCCGCGCGTGCCGCCGTCACGGTCGGACGACGGGCATACGGTACTTAACCCGGCGGAACGGAACGCCCGGCTCGCCTACCGGCGGATGTGGAGTTCCGAGCTCTTCTCCTCGTAGCGGACCGCGTCGTTCGGAGTGAGGTCCCAGAGCAGGTCCTCCATCTCCGGTATGTTCCGCAGGAACTCGGCCTTGCTCTTGGTCAGCATCAGGTGCTCGAACTTTCGGCGTGCGATGGCGTAGGCCCCGACCATGTACCCTCCCACGATCGCCACGATCGGTCCGAGGACGATGAACACGAGATTGTAGTTCGCGGTCGGCTGGGCCGTCTCGGCATTGATCGCCGGGAACGGCCCGACGCTCGAGACCGGCGTAAAGTACCCCACCGCAAGGATCGAGAGGAGGATCCCGACCGCCAGCACGAACACCGAGACGAGGGCTCGGTAGGTCCTGAGGCCGTGCTTTAGCCGACGGTCCAGAGGCACCGGGGGCTCTTCGGGGGACATGCCGACGGCGGCACGCCGCTTCGCTTAAGAACCTATCCGACGCATGGTGTGTGGAGAGGAACAGGGGTTAGGCGATGCTGGGCGGGTCTTATCCGGACGAAAAGGCGCCGACTTCGCCGCAACGACCCGGCTCGATCGCCGGGGTTCCCGCTCAGGTCTCGGGATCGTTTGGCCAGCATCCCGGTCGACCCGTCCCGTGGGGGCTTGTCGCGGTGGCGGCTCAGGGAGCCGGACTGGTCATGCTCTTCCTCGGCACGCTCATCATGGTCGTGTTCGGCTCCTTCCCGGCCGACTGCTTCACGAGCACGTGTTCCACGAGCACCGCCGCCGGCGTGCAGTACGGGATCCTCGCGTCCGGGATCTTCTGGACGGTGGGCGCGTTCGGGATCGCCGTGGGCTCGGCGATCAAGCTACAGTTCACGCTGCTCGACCCGGGATCGAACACCGCGGAGGCCACCGCCCGGTACCTCGACCGGCGACGCGCGGAGCTCATCCTCTTGATCGTGGCCATTGTGATCCTGCTCGTGGTCACGCTCGCGCTGGCCACCGCGACGGCCTCCCACGTCTGAGCTCCGCCCGAGCGGCGGAGCGTTCACGACTTGGGCAGGGGCGCCTCGTCGGCCGGTTCCGACACGGTGCGACCGTAGGGCGTGGGCCCCTCCCGTAGGGGAGGAGCCGCCCCGGTGGGCGGCGGGATCTCCGCGAGGAGCGGTCGGAACCGGTAGTAGATGAAACCGGCGATGAGGAAGACCAGGAACGCGCTCGCGACGGCCGCGGTCTCTCCACCGAGGGGGCCGAGGCCGAGCAGGAAGAACCCGACGAGGCCGGTCAACGCTCCCCTCAGGGGGCCGCCGGGCCGGTCGGGGTTCCCGAGCCGCCGTAGGGAAACGAGGGCCCCGGCGACCTCGAGTGCCACGACCGCGAGCGACTGGGCGGCCATCCCTACAAGCCCGACCGGAGTGATCGCCGACGGGTCTCCCAGGTACGACGCGACGATCGTCAGGGCGAGGATCCCTCCGACGGCAGCGCGGAAGCCGAGGGCGTAGAACGGTCCGCTCGGCCCGGTGCCCCAGTACCGGCTCCTGAGGAGCCACCACTGGGCGAGCTCCGTGCCGCCCACGAGCAGCCCGAGCGACGTCAGCGCTCCCGGCAGCGCCCCGTTCGCCATGGAGTCCACGAACAGTATGTACGCGACGGCGAGCGGCACGCCGACGAACAGCCCGACCGTGTAAGCCGCGACCTCCTTTCTCTCGTCGAACAGCGTCTCGGGGACCTGGGGCGTCGAGTACCGCCCGACCTCCCAGTAGACGAACCCCCCCGAGAGGGCCACTCCGACCAGCCCGCCCAGGGTCAGGGAAGGGACGACCATCGTCAGTCGACCTTGCGCCCGGACGCAAGAAAGCCGGTATGCCCCAGCATGTCGAACTCGGGGCGCGTCCCGCCCTCCCCGACGTGGATCGCGCGTTCGAACAGCTCCAGGGAGCGCACCTCGTCGTACCCGAGTGTGCGCAGCGTGCGCACGGTCCGCTCGAGCTGGTTGTACGTCGGGGTGTACGTCGCGACCGAGCCCCCGAAGGCGAGCGCCTCGCGCGCCGAAGCGAGGACGGACCACGGCTCCGGCAGGTCGAGGAGCACGCTCGAGACCCCCTTCACGTCCAGTCCGTCCTGGGCGACGTCCCGTTCCCGGAACGTGACCCGGCTCTCGAGCCCGGCCCGCCGTACGTTCTGGCGGGCGGCGTCCAGGAAGTCCCCGCGGCGCTCGTAGCTCGTCACCCGTCCGTCGGGTCCCACGGCCGTGGCGAGGGCGATCGTGAGGGCGCCGCTGCCGGAGCCGGCCTCCGCGACGTGGGCCCCTGGCGTGACGCCCGCGAGATAGGTGAGGTACGCTGCGTCCTTGGGGGTCACGATCTGGGCGCCGCGGCGGAGCGTGGAGAACAGGTCGGACAGGGAGGGTCGGAGGAGCCGGTGGCCCGTGCCGAGCCAGACGATCTGTCCTCCGGGTTCCTGGCCGATTTGGCCCGAGAGGTCGATCACCCCGTCCACGCCCACGGGCTGGGCGCCGGGGAGGACACGGAGGACGAGGGGGGGAGCCCCCGCGCGCTTGAGGACCGCGACGTCCCCTTCGCGCCAGACATCGGTCATCGGCCGGAGGTTGTCCTCGAACTCGTGACGGCGACCGTTCGGTAATAACGCCGCGCCCGGGAGGCGGGAAGGGTGCGGCCGTGCCCGCCGGGCGACGTGTCGAGGGGCGTCGGGCGGGCGACCACAGGTCGTTCGGCGTTGGCTTTAAGGGCGGTACGATGCTCGGGGGTCGGCGCAGGACCGGCTCGCGAGCCCTGAGGCTTGCGAGCGGCCCGAGCCGAGCGAGTACCGAACAAATTCACCTCGTGCGGGCATAGTGTAGTCTGGTTATCACGCAGGCTTGCCAAGTCTGCAACTCGGGTTCAAATCCCGGTGCCCGCACTCCCTCGCCCTGCTCGGGGGGGACGTCTCTCCAGGAGAAGCAACGAGGTGCGCCTGGCATTCGGATGGCCGGCGAGGGTCGTGCCGTGGGGGCCGTGGAGGCCCTGAAACCGCGTCGGAACGCCGCGCAGCCGCTCCGTTCGACCGGTCGCGAGACTTTTGGGTGGTACGTGCTACGGGGGGTCGATGGCGAGGGTCCGTCGCGTCCACGTTCCGGGCCGGAAGTCGTTCGAGTACGTCGCCCAAGGGGGCGGCCCTGCGACGTTGCTCGTCCATCCCGGGGGCCCCGGCCTCACGTACCACTACCTTCGCGGCCTGCTCCGTCTCGCGAACGCGAACCTGCGGGTGGTCCTGTTCAACCCGCGGGGCGTCGGGCACAGTTGGGCTCCCCGCAAAGCGTCCGAGTACACGATTCCGAAGATGGCCGAGGACGTGGAGGCGATCCGGCGGGCACTGCACATCCGTGAGCTTCACCTCCTCGGATACTCGGCTGGGGGCTTCGTGGCGCTCGAGTACGCCCACCGGTACGAACGGAACCTCACATCGCTCCTCCTATGCTCCACCGCCGGGAGCGCCGAAGAGGTGCGGGGCGCCCACCGCCAGATGATCGCCGCCGCGTCCCCGCGTCAGCGTGCGCGTCTCCGCGAGCTCACGCGGGCGAGGGCGTTCACCGACCCCGGATACATCGCCCTCTCGGATGCGATCGAGCGGCCGTTCCAGTCCCGGTTCCTGAAGTCGGTTCATCCGGACTGGAAAGCCACGAAGCTCAACCCGGCGGTGTACCGGGCGATGATGAGCCGCTCGGGGGACGGGTTCGTGGTCGACGGGACGATCGCGCGATGGGACGGCCGGAAGTACTACTCCCGCATCGAGGCACCGACCTTGGTCGTCGTGGGACGGTACGACTACTTCTTCGAGCCGTCGGTCGAGATGAACGAGCGGATCGAGCCGGCGCACCTGCGCGTTCTGGCCCGCTCGAGCCACTTCCCCATCCTCGAACAACCGAAGGAGTTCCTGGGCACGATCCGCGAGTTCCTCGGAGACGTAACGGGCGGGTGACCCCCGGCCCGGCCGCCCGGAGGGCGTAAATGCCTCCGCCGACCTCCTTACGCCGAAACGCCGATGCCGCGTCCCGCCTCCTCCAACACGCCTCCCCCGTCGGTTCCGGCGGCTAAACTCCGCATCCGGCTGACGCCGCCCGCGCGCGAAGCGATGCTCGGCGCCCTGGATGGCCGGCCGTCCGGCTCGGGAGTTCGGCTGTGGGTCGAACGGGGCATGCACCCTCACGCCCAGATGATGGTCGACCTTCCGTCCCACCGGGACATCCCCATCGAGGTCGACGGCGTGCTCCTCCTGGTGGACCAGACGAGCGAGCACTTTCTCCGAGACGCCGAGGTCCGCTACAGGACCGACATGGATCCCGCCGGTTTCGAGGTCGTGGGTCCGTTCCTGCCGGTCCGCACCGCCGCGGGAGCCGGCGCATCCGAGGCACCCGCGCCGACGTCCCACGCTCCGAGATCGGGGACCTCGAAGGGTCACGACGAGGCGGAGGAACGCGTCCGGCAGGCGCTGAAGAACATCTACGACCCCGAGATCCCGATGAACATCGTGGACCTCGGCCTCGTGTACGACATGCAGTGGAGCGACGCGGGCGAGCTGACGATCCGGATGACGATGACCAGCCCCGGCTGCCCCTCCGTGGAGGATATCGTTCGCGAGGTCACGGAGGCTGGGCGCGCCGCATCGGGCGCGAAGGCGGTCCGCGTCGACATCGTCTGGGAGCCTCCCTGGGGGCCCGAACGGATGACCGAGTTCGCCCGCCGCCAGTTCGGGTACGCGTAGTTCGCACCCCGCACGAGGACCTTCGCCCAGGGCGACGCGTCCGTTCGTCAGGGTCCGTCTCCGCGAGGAGGCGGGTCTCTGGTGCCGGTCCCGAAGACCGGGATCGAGAGAGGGGGTGCGAGGGGCATCTTATCGGGCCCGAGGTTCCTCGGACGACCCGTGGTCGACCCCCAGATCCGAAACCTGAGGGAGGAGGATTACCCGTACCTCCGTTCCGTGGTCAACGATTGGTGGGCCGGCCGGCAGATCGCCGACCTGATGCCTCGGTTCCTCTTCCAGCATTTCCAGACCACCGGGTTCGCCGCCGTAGCGGACGGTGCCCCGCCCCAGATCGTCGGGTTCCTGATCGGGTTCGTTTCGCCCACGCACCCCGAGCAGGCGTACATCCATCTCGTGGGGATCGACCCGTCGTACCGAGGGCGGGGCCTGGGCCGCGCCCTGTACGACCGCTTCTTCGAAACGGCCAGGGGGTTCGGGTGTCGGTACGTCCGATGCATCACGACGCCGACCAACCAAGCCTCGATCGAGTTCCACCGCCGGATGGGGTTCAAGGTGGAGCCGGGGGACGCGGTCACGGCCGCCGGGATCGCGGTGCGCTCGAACTACAGCGGGATCGGCCAGGACCGCGTCTGCTTCGTCAAGGACCTTCGCTCGTAGCACACGCCGGACCTCGCCGCGCGATCCTCCGGCATTCGCGGCCCGAGGTCCGACGTCCTGGCACGGAGCGACGGCCCGAATGGTTCTCCCTCAGGGGCAGCGCGGTCGGGCCTTCGTCCACGCAAATGCTAAGTAGGGTGCGTCGGTCCGCCGAGCCCTTGACGGCCGCGGCGAGCCTAGCGGCCTCGGGGGAAGATCACTTGACCGACCGCCCGCCGCCTCGGCTCCGGGGACCGGAGGAGTACACCCGATTCGAGCGGGCCCGCATCCTCGGGGCGCGTGCCTTGCAGGTCTCGCTGGGAGCCCCCATCCTGATCGATGTTCCCTCCACGCTCGTAGACCCCGTAGAGATCGCCGAGCGAGAATTCGCGGCAGGCCGCATCCCGATCACCGTCCGACGCGGCCCCGTCGACTAGCCCGGCGCTTCAGACGCTGGCAGCGTCCAGCGCGTGCGCGCACGCGCAGGTGGGAATCGTACCGAGCCGAGGCAACAGCCGAACGAGGACGCGGTTCATCCGCGCGGCGTTTTGGTGCATCGTCTCGAGGATCTCCTTTGCCTCCACCGGGCGGTCGGCCCAGACGTCAAAGTCCGTCACCATCGCGAGGCAGAGGTAGCACACCGCACGCTCGCGTGCGAGAGTCACTTCGGGAACGAGGGTCATCCCGATGACGTCCGCGAACTGCCGGAAGAACGACGACTCCGCACGCGTGCTGAACCGGGGTCCCTCCACGCACACGTACGTCTTCCCCTGGGAGAACGGCGTCTCCGTCTCCCGTCCCACGTCGGCCGCGGCTCGGGTGAGGTCGGGGCAGAACGGGTCGGCCAGGGAGACGTGGAAGACCCGTCCGCCGTCGTAGAACGTGGTCGGTCGCTGCTTCGTGAGATCGACGAACTGGCTCGGAAGGACGAAAGTTCCGGGAGGGAGCTCCTCCCGCAGCGAGCCGACCGAGCTCACGGTCACGATCGCGTCGGCGCCCAGCGAGCAGAGCGCGTCGACGTTCGCGCGGTAGTTGATCCGGTGCGGCGGGATCGTGTGCCCCGGACCGTGACGCGGAACGAACAAAACGCGGATCCCTCCCACTTCGCCCTCCTCGATCGGGGCGGACGGGGAGCCCCACGCCGTGGAGACCCGGTGGGTCTTCCGCGCCCCATCTTCGAACAGCCCGGTGATCCCCGAGCCGCCGATCACGCCGATCGTCCGACGCGCTCCCGCGCTCATCGTGGTTCGGAGTCCCCCGTGGGCCGGACCCGGGCCAGGAACCGGGCCATGACCACTTCGCCCCGGGTGCGCTCGAGCAACGTCCGCGCGACGTCCTGCTTCGGCTTCAGCTGCACGATCGCGCGCGTCGTATCGAACCGGAGCAGCGCGTGCGTGAGTCGCTCCATCAGCCTCAGGAGGCGGTCGGCCCCGGCGAGGTCGTCGTGGGCGAGACGGTCCAGGACGAGCCGACGGACCTCCCCGACCGTGTCCCCCAGGCCGAGGAGGTACGGTTCCGGTTCGACCGACAGCTCCGCGGGGCCGGGCAGCGGGGTCCCTTCGACGATCGCGCCGAGAAGGCTCGCCTCGACCGCCTCCTGCAGCGCGTCGAGCGCGAGCGGTTCGTCGCCGCGTCCCTCGCGGCGCAGCCAATCGGAGAGCTCGGCCAGCATCCGCCGGACCTTCTCGAGGTCCGCCGCGGCGGCGCCGTCGGTGTGCAGCCGCGCCATGGTCGCCTGGGCGAGGCGACGAAGCCGGCGCGCCTGCTCGTACAGGTCCTCGCGACGCAACTCCCGCTGACGGAGATGGGCCTCGATGGAGGCGAGCACGCCGTCCGGTAGGCCCGAGGGGGGCTCCGACCGTTTATCGGAAGAAGGTGAATCGCTGGTCATCGTTCCCCCCGTCCAGCAGGCCGAGCCGCACGCCCGCATCCAGCCAGCCGTGCGCGTAGCTCGCCGCGGCGAGCGCGCGCTCGGAGTCCCCCGACTCGGAGAAGTGCTCGGCGTCGGCGAGGTAGGACCGGGCCATCGCGAGGAAATCGTCCGACGCCCCGCGGAGGAACGAGCGCCCAGGGGTCGCGGGGCTGACCTTGGCCAACGCCTCGCGGGTGAGACGCATGTACTTGTCGGCGAGCGACGCCTCGCTCACGGGCTCGCCCCGCCGGCCCGTCCGGCCGCCATCGGTCCCTCACGCCTCATCCCTTCGGGACCTTCTCCCAGTCCTTGAGGAACCGGGCCAAGCCCGAGTCGGTAAGCGGGTGCTGCACGAGCTTCTCCATCACGGAGTACGGCATCGTCGCGATGTCGGCCCCGACCTTCGCGGCGTCGAGCACGTGGATCGGGTGCCGGACGCTCGCGACCAGCACGCGCGTGGGGAAGCGGTAGTTCCGGTAGATCGTCACGATGTCGCGCACGAGCGACATCCCGTCCTGCCCCTGGTCGTCCAGACGGCCGATGAACGGGCTGACGTAGGCCGCGCCGACCTTCGCCGCGAGGAGCGCCTGGTTCGCGCTGAAGACGAGGGTCATGTTCACCCGGGTCCCCTCCTTCCCGAGGGTGTGGGTCGCCCGGAGGCCGGCCGGGGTCATCGGGACCTTGACGTAGATCGATGGGTGGATCTCGCGGAGGTGACGGCCCTCCCGGAGCATCCCCTCGGTGTCGGTGGCCACGACCTCTGCGGAGACGGAGGGCACGCCTAGGGCGCAGATCTCGCGGAGCACGTCTTCGAAGCGACGTCCCTCCTTGGCCACGAGGGTCGGGTTCGTCGTGACCCCGTCGAGGATCCCGATCTCCCACATAGTCCGTATCTCGTTCACGCTCGCCGTATCGAGGAACAGCTGCATCGACCCTCCCCCCGAACTCCTCCGGGCTACTGAACCTTCCCCCGAAGCCGGAGGAGCTCCCAAGCCTCGTCCCGGATCCGTTCGACCGACATCCCGAAGCGGTCGACCAGCGCCCACGGTTCCCCCGACTCCCCGAAAACGTCGGGGACGCCGATCCGACGGACCGGCACCGGGTAGTTCTCGGAGGTCGTGGAGGCGACCAGGGCGCCGAGGCCCGTGAGGACCGAATGCTCCTCGAGGGAGAGGATCGCGCCGGTGTCGCGGGCCGCGCGGAGGAGCGACGCCTCGTCGAACGGCTTGATGGAAGCGAAATCCAGGACGCGGGTCGAGACGCCGACCTTCGCCAGCTCCTCGGCCACGTCGAGCGCCCGGGCGACCAGGGCGCCCGCGGCTACCATCGTGAGATCGCTCCCCGCGCGGAGTTCCGCGGCGTGTCCGATGCGGAACGAGCCGTCGGTGACGACCGGAAGGTTCTCGCGGGTCAGCCGGACGTACGCGGGTCCCTTGCGCTCTGCGACCTCGAGCGTCGCGGCGCGCGTGGTCGGGGCGTCGGCCGGCACGATCACGGTCATCCCGGGCAGCCCGCGCATCAGCCCGATGTCCTCGAGCATCTGGTGGGTGCCTCCGTCGCCGCCGACGAGGACGCCCCCGTGCGTGGCTACGATCTTGACGTTCGCCCGGTTGTAGCAGATCGATTGCCGGACGAAGTTGTATGCCTGGCCGGCCGCGAACACCGCGAACGTGCTGGCGAAGACGGTCCTCCCCTCGAGGGAGAGGCCCGCGGCGATCGACATCATGGTCGGTTCCATCACGCCCACGTTGAAGAACCGGTCCGGAAACTTCTGTCCGAACAGCTGGGTCCGCGTCGACCCGGAGAGGTCGGCATCCAGCACGACCAGCGACGGGTCGCGCTCCCCGAGCTCGAGAAGCCCCTTCCCGTAAGCGTCCCGCAGGCTCTCGGTCTTCCGAGCGGCCGTCATCGCGGAGGAACCACCCCGGGGGCTCCGAGCTCGACGAGGGCCTTCTCCGCTTCCTCCTTCGACGGGGCCTTCCCGTGCCAGGACGACTTGCCCTCCATAAACGACACGCCCTTCCCCTTCACCGTCCGCGCGACGATCGCGGTCGGTCCCTCCGTGGAGCGGCCCGCTTCGGCGAGCGCGCCCAGGATCTGCCGGAAGTCGTGCCCGTCGATCTCGAGGGTGCGGTAGCGGAACGCGCGGAACTTGTCACCGATCGGCTCGATCCCCATGATCGCCTCGGTCGAGCCGTCGGTCTCGTAGCCGTTCCGGTCAAGGATGGGGACGAGACGGGGGAGCCGGTAGTGGCCCCCGGCCATCAGCGCCTCCCACGTGGGTCCGGCCTGACATTCGCCGTCCCCGAGGATCGCGAACACCCGGTTAGACCGCCCCGAGAGGCGGGCCTCTAGGGCCATGCCGACCGCCATGCCGATCCCCTGTCCGAGGCATCCTGTGGACGCCTCGATCACCGGCAGCTTGTGACGATCGACGTGACCCTGCAGCCGGCTTCCGAGACGGCGGAGCGTGAGCAGCTCCTCCGTCGGGAAGAACCCGCGGTGGGCCAGCGCCGCGTAGAGCGCCGGTGCCGCATGGCCCTTCGAGAGCACGAGCCGGTCGCGGTCCGCAAGGTCCGGCTTCCGAGGATCGAGCTTCATCTCGTGGAAGACGAGGGCCGTGATCAGGTCGGTCGCCGACAGGCTCCCACCGGGGTGGCCGCTCCCGGCGACGTAGGTCATCCGGATCACGTCGCGCCGGATCTCACGGGCGGTGGCCTCGAGGGACGCGATCTGCGCCGCCGGCACGTCCTCCGTCACGAGCGACGCGCGGAGGAAGGCCGGGCTATTTGACCGTTGAGGCGCGGCGAGCGGCCGGACCCGCGGCGCGACGCCGCGCGGCGGGCTTTCGGCCACTGTCGATCAGGTCGCGGAGCGTCACCAGATCCTCGGCGTACCGCGCGTACCCTCGCTCGTCGAGCGGCGTCTCGAGGTAGGCGGGGACGCCGGCCCATCGGCGGTCGTTCACGAAATGCCGGAACCCTTCGACACCGATCTCGCCACGTCCGATGTTCTCGTGTCGGTCGAGGTGGGAGCCGACGGGCGCCTTCGCGTCATTGAGATGGAACCCCCGGATCGCGTCGGTGCCGAACGTCCCGTCCACCCGGTCTACGAGGGCTCCGTAGCCTTCCGCGGTGCGGAAGTCGAGCCCGGCGGCGAACAGGTGGCACGTATCGAGGAGCACGCCGAGCCGCGCGGGGGCCCCCACGGCTCTGAGGACCTCGGCGAGCTCATCGAACGTAGAGCAGAGCGTTGTCCCCTGCCCCGCGGAGTTCTCGAGGACGAGCCGGACCTTCCCGTCGGGCACCTCCTCCAGCGCCGCGCGGAGGCTCTCCGTCAGGGTCCGTAGCCCCTCGGTCTTCGTCGCCTCGAGGTGAGCCCCCGGGTGGAAGACGAGCGCGTCCACGCCCAGCAGCTCCGCTCGCTGGATCTCGTCCAGGAACGCACGGCGGGAGCGTTCGAGCATCTCGGGCTTCGGGTTCGCGAGGTTCAGCAGGTATCCGTGGTGGACGGCCGTGGCCCGGAGTCCCTCCGACCGGACGGCGGTCCGGAACTTCTCGGCCGCCTCCGCGGGGATCGCGGGGCCTGCCCACATCTGGGGGCTCTTCGAGAACACCTGCAGCGACTCGCACCCGATCTCGCGAGCCTGGCGGACGGCCCCGTCAAAGCCCCCGGTGATGCCGATATGCGCGCCCAGGTACATCCGCGGCGGGACCGCCCGGCGAGGATTAACCTATGCCCTCTCGACCGGCCGAGAGGGCGGGAGGCTGACAGCTTTCCGCGTTTCCCGTAGGCTCGCGCACTTCAGTACCGCGCGGAACGCCAGTGGGCTTAACTGCCGGGTTCGAGATGGGACCGGGTGTTTCCCCACCGCTTTGGCCGTCAGCCGACGGAGGCGACCAAGCCGTCCTATTTAACTTTGGTTCGGGGGTTCCCGCCGACCTGCCCTCCGGCCTCACCGGCGAGAAACCTTCATCTTGGCCCATCGGTCGTCGGGCCGTAGTCCGGGACCGACCCAACGAGGACCGGACCTTCCTTTGTGACCGATGCACAGGACCCGGCTCCGAACGATTACCGTCTTCGGCTGGACGTGGATTTCGCCAACCTTCGGTGGAAGGGGACCGTCGAGTTCGACCTTCCCGAGCACGGGCCGGCGTGCCGACTGGATGCCGACGGCCTGACCGTGACGGCCGCCCGGGTGGACGGGAGGGCGGCGCCGTATACCGTGACCCGGGCCGAGCAGGAGCTCTCGATCACGTGCGCTCCGGGCTCCTCGGCGCGCGTCTCGATAGACTTCGAAGGAGCCGTGGACACGAACGCCCTCTTCGGCCTGTACCGCTCGCGGCAGGGTAGCGGCTACCTGCTCACGACCCACTGCGAGCCGTCCGGCGCGCGGCGGATATTCCCCTGCGTCGACCGTCCGGACCGCAAGGCCCGCGTCCATCTCACGGTGCGGGCCGCGGCCGATCTCGACGTGGTCGCGAACACCGAACCGGTCTCGAACCGGGTCGTGGACGGGTCGCGCGAATGGGAGTTCGGACCCACTCCTCCGATGGCGACGTATCTGTTCTACTTCGCGCTCGGGAAGTTCGACCGCCTCGAGGACCGGTCCGGCCGGGTCGTCGTGCGCGTGCTGACTCCGCCGGGTCGACGGGAATCGGGTCGGTACGCCCTGGAGGCGGGGACTCGGATCCTGCGGGCGTGCGAGGAGTACTACGGCGTTCCCTACCCGCTGTCGAAGCTCGACCTGATCGCGGTCGCGGAGCACGCGTTCGGAGCGATGGAGAACTGGGGTGCGATCAGTTTCCAGGAGACGCGCCTCCTAGTGGATTCGTCCAGCGGTTCGTTCGCCCAGAGCGATGTCTTCGAGACCGTCGCGCACGAGATCGCGCACCAGTGGTTCGGGAACCTGGTGACGATGTCGTGGTGGGACGACATCTGGCTCAACGAGAGCTTCGCCTCGCTGATGGAGACCGTGATCACCGACCGGATCGCTCCGGCGCTGGACCCGTGGACCGACTTCTTCCTTCGCACCGCGGGCATGGCCCAAGCGATGGGCGGCGATTCGCTCCGGGCGACCCACCCGATCCGGGTGACGGTCCACCGGCCCGAGGAGATGAGCCAGATCTTCGACGAGATCAGTTACGGGAAGGGCTCGAGCGTCCTCGCGATGCTCAACCGCCACCTCGGCGACGACCGGTTCCGCGCGGGCGTGACCGAGTACCTCCAGCGATTCCGGTTCCGGAACGCGCGGACCGACGACCTGTGGGCCGCCCTCGAGCGCGCGTCGGGAGAACCGGTGACCTCGATCGCCGGCCCGTGGATCGACCGGCCCGGCTTCCCGGTCGTTTCCGCCCGGATCGGCCCCAAGGGCCTCGAGCTGGAGCAGCGCCGGTTCTCGTACCTGGGGTCCCTCGAGGAGGACCCGTGGCCGATGACGATGGTCCTGGACGTCGACGGCCAGCGACAGCGGCTACGCTGGGATACCCGAACGCGGACCGTGCCAGTCTCCCCGACCGCGACCGTCCACCTCAACCCGGACGGGGTCGGCTTCTACCGGGTCCTCTACGACCGGACCCTCTACGACCGCCTTCTGGTCGCGCTCCCTTCGATGAGGGCCTCCGACCGGTGGGTCGTCCTCTCCGACCTCAGCGCGTTCGTCCTGTCGGGCGATGCCGACTGGTCGACGTACACCCGGTTCGTTCGGGCGTTGGGCGCCACGAACGACCGGCTCGTGGTGGAGCCGATCTGCTCCTCGCTCGCGGGCTTCGCGCTCCTGTACCCCGCGATCGCACCGGTGCAGGAGTTCGCACGGTCCTACCTCGCCGAGGCGTTCGCCCGTGTAGGGCCGCAGCGCCGGCCCGACGAACCGGGCGCGAACGGTGTGCTACGGGACCGTATTGCCTTCGCGCGCGTTCGGGTCGACGCGACGTTCGCCCGGGAGCTTGCGAGCCTGTTCCCCGAATGGGGTCGGCTCGACCCGGACCTCCGCCAGTCCGTGGCGATCGCCCGGGCGCGCCAGGACGGCGCGGCGGGATACCACGAGATCCGGCGAGCCCTCGAGCGCCCGGTCCTCGACAGCGATGCCCTCCGGCTTGCCCGGGCCCTCGGATGGTGCTCGGAACCCGGCCTCGTCCGCGAGGCGCTCGAGTTCGCCATATCGGGCGCGGTCAACCGCAGCCACATCCTCGGGGCGGTCGTGCAGGCCGCGATGAATCCGGCCGGGCGCCCGGTCGTATGGCCGTGGCTCACCCAGCGGCTCGACCGGCTGGACGAACTGTTCCGGGGGTCCGGCTACCTCGCCCTTGTTCTCGAGGGCGTGCTCCCCGTCCTCGGGCTTAGCCACCCCGAGGACGTCCGGTCGTTCTTCCGGACCCATTCGTACCCCGAAGGCACGCGAGGCGTCGTGAAAGGGCTCGAGCACCTCGAGGTCGTCGAACGGCTGGGCCGACGCCTTGCCGAGACGGCGCGGACGTGACGGCGCCCCGGGCGGTGACCGCTCCGGGCGAGCCGGTCGACCTCAGCGCGTACGCCGGCGCGTTGCCGCCCGGACGCTCCGCGGGGTCTCCGCCGCCGACCAGATGTACCACGTCCCGCGCGCCTGGCTGAGCGTGTGCCCGTCGGCGCCGAACAGGTCCCCCTCGGCGAACGCGATGTGCCGGCCCCGCCGGAGGACGTGCCCTCGTGCGGTGAGAGTGTCCCCGGCCCGGGCAGCGCTCAGGAACTCCACGTAGAGGGATGTGGTCGCGGCCGTCTCCTCCTCCGTCAACAAGGAGAGCACCGCGGCGCCCATCGCGGTATCGAGGATCGTCGCGTAGACGCCCCCGTGCACAATCCCATTGATGTTCAGGTGCTGGCGTTTCACCCGACCGGCGACCGTGCAGAAGCCGCGTCCGCTCTGGGCAACGACGACCCGGAACCCGACGGTCTGGTGAAAACCGCCCCGTCGGGCGGCGTGGTACAGATCCGGCAGCGGGCGGGTCGGGCGGGGTTCGGCGGCCGAAGCCTTGCGTGTCACGACCCAAGGAAGAGGACGGTGGCATAACGGCTTGTCCCGTCCCCGGACGGGGCGGGCCGTGGGGGGGCAGCCGCCCACCGTTCCGCCTCGCAGACGCTATCGCCTCGGTTGCCTCAGGACCCTAGAGGAAGAGACGCTGACCCGCATGACCGCTTCCGAAGGAGGCTCCCGCCTCGTGATCGGACTCACCGGCTACACGTGCGCGGGAAAGAGCGAGCTCTCGAAGCTGCTGGGAACGAAGGGGTTCGCCCACATCGACCTCGGCGACCTCACCCGCGAGGTCGCGAAGGAGCGCGGGCTCTCCGTGTCGCGGGACGAGACCTGGGCGCTGTTCGCCTCGCTGGTCGCCGAGAACCCCACCTGGCGGGTCGCGCCGGTGCTGGAGAAGATCCGCGGGTCGGGGTCGGACCTCGTCGTGCTGGACGGTCTCCGGGTCAAGGAGGAGGTCGAGGGGTTCCGTCGGGAGCTCGGGGCCCGGCTCCTCGTGGTCGAGGTTCGGACGGACGAGGCGACCCGGCGGCAGCGGGCGATGGCCCGGCGCAGGGACGTAGACCCTATCCGCTGGGACGTCGTCGCGAAGGACCGCTGGGAAAAGATGGACCGGGAGGAGGTCGCGATGGTCGACCGTGTCCGTCCACTCGTGGACGTCGTGGCGAACGGAGGGATCTAGGCTGAAGTCCACCGCGATCGCCTGCGCCAACCAGGGACTGATCAAGTACTGGGGCAAGACGGACGAGGCCCTTCGCGTACCCTCGAACGGGAGCATCAGCGTCTGCCTCGCCGCCCTCACCACCCGGACCACGGTCGAGTTCTCGGAGGCGATCGCCCACGATTCCTTGGTCCTCAACCAGCGGCCCTCCAACGACCCGCGGGTGTTCAAGCATCTCGACCGGATCCGTGCCCTTGCCGGTTCGAAGATGCGCGCCCGCGTGGTCTCCGAGAATGGCTTTCCGCCCGGCGTCGGGTTCGCCTCGTCGGCGTCCGGCTTCGCCGCTCTCACGGTCTCGGGTGTCGCCGCCGCAGGGCTCGCGATGCCTCTCCCCGAGCTCTCCCGTCTCGCGAGGCTCGGCTCCGGGTCGGCGAGCCGGAGCATCCCGGGAGGGTTCGCGGAACTGCTCGCGGGGGACGATCTCCATTCCGTGGCCGTCCGCCTGGCCGGGCCGGACGACCTCGACTTCCGGACCCTAGCGGTCGGCGTGGGGGAGAGCCCTAAGAAGGTGGGAAGTTCCGAGGGGATGCGGATCACGACCGCCACCTCCCCGTTCTTCGCGACGCGCCTCGAGTACCTCGTCGGCGCGCTCGACCGGATGCGGGCTGCGCTCCGGGCCCGGAACGGGACCGAGGTCGCGCGCCTCGCCGAGGTGGACACGCTCAACATGCACGCCACGATGCTCACGTCCGACCCGCCCCTGGTCTACTGGTCGGGCGCTACCCTCGACGTGATCCGTGCGGTCCTCGCCCTCCGGGAGGCCGGGACCCAGGCCTACTTCTCGATCGATGCGGGCGAGAACGTGTTCGTCAATTGTCGACAGCAGGACGTCACCGCGGTCAGGGAGAGGCTCGGGGGTCTGGCGAGCGTCTCCTCCGTGATCGAGTCCGCGCCCGGCGGCCCCGCCCGCCTGGTCGAGGACCACCTGTTCTGACGCACGACGGGGAACCCCGCCGGGAGCGGGCCCCTAGAGGACCCGCCGGTCGAACTCCTCAGGAGGGAGCTCGAGCCCGATCGACGACACGATCGCGCGCGTCTCCTCGATGTATCGGTGGCGGGCTTCCTCGTTCGTCCAGCGCTTCAGGCCGAACTCGATCGCGCGGCGGCTCGTCTCCGAGTTCGAGTGGCCGAACATGTCGAGCGCGCGGGGGTACCATTTCAGGACGGACTCCTGCGCCTCCTTCTTCGATCCATAGTACTTCGGTCCGTCCTGGACCATCCGTCGAAGGACGCTCGCGCCGAAGTTCAGGTGGAGCTGTTCCTCGCTCAGCATCAGCGGCATCGCCCTCGCCAGCGGGCCGAACGAGCACTCCTGAAAGGCACGCAGCTGGTAGACCCCGACCCGGTCGACGAAGCACGTGAACGCCCCGACGTCCGACCATCGGTCGAACGGCATGTTGAACGCGTCCAGCTTGTGATCCCCTTCGCGCCGAACGAGCAGGTCGTCGATCAGCCGCTGGCCCTCTTCGCCGAACTCTCGGAGAATCCGGCAGGCCTGGAGGCCGTGGCGGGATTCGTCCGCGATGATGCGGGACTCGATCCAGCGGTCCTCCAGCGTCGGCGCCTTGTCCAGCCACGGGCGGTGCTGCTGGATGGAGGCGAACTCGGTGTCCGCCTGGACGACCATGAGCTTCACGACGAGCTTCCGCATGTCCGGCGGGAACTCCTCGGGGGTCTCGTACTTCCGGACGCCCTGCGAGGTGCCCCACAGGATCTCGCGGACGGGCTCGATCGTCCCGCCGTCCTTCAGGCTCTTCGCGACGGGAGACCCCTGGACCGCTCCGGGAACCGTCATCGTGCGACCGTTGGGTTCGAAAGGCGTCAGCGGCCCTTAAAGCTGGGCTTCCGCTTCTCGACGAACGCCGCCAGCCCTTCCTTCGCGTCTTCCGTGATGAACAGGCGGTTCTGGAGCTCGCGCTCGAGGGCCAGACCGGCCGTCAACGGAACCTCGATCCCTTCCACGACCGAGCGCTTGATCAGGCTGACCGCGCGGGCCGGTCCGTGGGCCAGGGCGACCGCGTAGGCCTGAACGTCCTTCGCGAACGACTCCTTCGGGTAGACGTAGTTCACCAGCCCGATGGCCAGCGCTTCGTCCGGGGTGAGCAGCTTTCCGGTGATCATCATGTCGAGCGCGCGGGACGTCCCGACGAGCCGGGGAAGCCGCTGCGTGCCTCCGGTCCCGGGAAGCACGCCCAGCGTGACCTCGGGGAGTCCGATCTTGCCCGAGTCCTTCGCCATCATCCTAAGGTCGCACGCGAGCGCGATCTCGAGCCCTCCGCCGACGCAGTGACCGTTGATCGCCGCGATGACGACCTTGGGAGTCGAGGCGAACTTGTCGAGGGTCTCCTGGCAGTGGAGGCAGAACATCGCCTTGAAGTCGGGGTGGCTCGCCTTGAGCATCTCGATGTCCGCGCCGGCGCTGAAGAATCCCGGCAGCGAGCTCGTCAGAACAATCACTCGCGCGTTCTCGTCGAACCGGAGCTCCTCGACCGCCTGGTCGACCTCTCGCATCATCTCGAGGTCGTAGGTGTTCGCCTTCGGCTTCCCGATCTCGATGTAGCCGACGTGGTCGTCGATCCGAGTTCGGAGGTATTTCCCCTGCATCTTCCCTCGGCCGCGGTCGATCGCGGCCGGCCGATGCCACCCCTCGGAGCGGATAAACCTCACCCTTCCCGCGGGCGGGGGTCGCCGCGAACGGGGGAAGGGGGCGTCAGGCCGGCCTGGATCGGCGACCCGTGGGAGCAGAGGGACGGTCTCGCGGCGGGGCCGCCGGAACCGGGCTCACCCGTTTCGCGGGTCGGACTGGCGGCCCGAGGAAGCGGTCCCGCGCGCGAGCAGGCGGCTCACCTCGTCCTCACTCACAGGTTCGAACCGACGGTAGAACTCCCCGACCGCGAAGAATTCTGCCGGGCTCTCGAGCACGACGACCCCATCGGCCTCCCGCTCGAGTTCCCGGACCGTGTCTCCCGGAGCGACCCCCGCAGCGACCAGGATCCTAAGCGGGCCCCGCGGGCGAAGCGCCTTGAGCGCCGCGCGGACGGTCACCCCCGTGGCGATCCCGTCGTCGACCAGGACGACGGTCCGGCCCGACACCTCGGGAAGCGGCCGACCGGCCCGATACCGGTGCGCCCGCTCCACGGCCTCTTCGCGCTCCCTCGCAATCGTTACCGCTAGGTCCTCCACTCGGTACCCCGCGGCCCGGACCCGGGCGTCGTCCAGGAGCACCGTTCCGTCCTCGACGACCGCCCCGAGCCCGTACTCGGGGTTTCGTGGCGTCCCCACCTTCCGGGCGACGATCACGTCCAGAGGAGAGGCCAGGAGGCGGGCGATCGGGGCGGCGACCGGGACCCCGCCCCTTGGCAACGCGAGGACGATGGGCCGCTCGCCCCGATACTTCTCAAGACGTGAGGCCAGTCGCTCGCCGGCCTCGGTCCGGTCGTTGAGCATTATCGTTCAACCCCGGTCGAGCGAAGCGCCGAGTCGAGAATACGGCCTCGGGCGCTGCTCGAGCGCAGATGAAGTTCGTCACTCGGTCCGCTTGGCGGGGGCGAGCATCTCGCGCACGTGTCCATCGGGGTGCCCCACCAGGACGCGGTCCGCCAGCCCCACGAAGAGACCGGTCTCGACGACGCCGGGTCGTTCGCGGAGCTCGTCGTCGAGACGCCCCGGATCGTCCACGGGTGAGGGAGGGCGGAGGTCGATGATCTGATTCCCGTTGTCGGTGACGAACGGGTGGCCGTCCGGACCGGCCCGCAGGCGCACGTCGAACCCGTCGTCCTCCAGCTGTCGAGACAGCACCGGTACGGCGAACGGCACCGTCTCAACTGGGATCGCCGCCCTTTGGCCCAGCGCCGTGACGATCTTCGAAGGATCGACGAGGATCACCAGCTGGACCGAGAGGCGGGCCAGGAACTTCTCCCGGAAGAGGGCCCCGCCGCCGCCCTTCGTAAGGTCGAGGCTGGGGGCGACCTCGTCGGCTCCGTCCAGCATGACGTCAAACCGGTCGTCGGCCGTCAGGGGACGGACCTTGAACCCGAGCGACCGAGCGAGCTCTTCGGTGGCGCGGGAGCTCGCCACGCAATCGAACGCCTCCTCAGGGTACTGCTCATGGATGGCCCGAACCGCGAGAGCCGCGGTCGAGCCGGTGCCCAGCGCAAGGAGGAGCCCGGGCCGGACGAACCTATCGGCCGCGGACCGGGCCGCCGCCGCTTTGGCGACCTCGAGCTCGTCTCCCACGCACCGGGGAAGCGCCTGACCTAAAGAGGCCGGCCCTTCGCCGCGACCGGAACGCCTAAGTCGAGCGGTCTCTCCCGGGGGCCGAGGCGATGGCTACTCCACCTCCGACGTCCCGTCGACCCGTTGTCGTGTCGATCGGGGGCTCCGTGCTCCTGACGGGGGACGGGGACTCCGACTACCTCGAGGCGCTCGCGGAGATGCTGGGTAGGCTCGGGCGGTCGGTCTCCCTAGTCGTGACCACTGGTGGGGGCCGAACGGCCCGGGACTATATCCGCCTCGGCCGCTCGCTCGGACTGACCGAGTTCGAGCTGGACGAGCTTGGGATCGACGTGACGCGGCTCCATGCCCGGCTGCTCGCCGGACGCATCGGACCACCGACCCCCTCCAACCCTCCGGCCTCGGTACGCGAGGCCGTGGATGCCGCGCGTCATGCGTCGCCGGTCGTGCTCGGCGGAACCGAGCCGGGACACACTACCGACGGGGTCGCCGCGCTCGTGGCCGTGCGCCTCCGCGCCGCCTGCTTGGTGAACGCCACGAACGTGAAGGGCGTCTACGATTCCGACCCGAAGACCAACCGGAGCGCCCGTCGCATCGACCGGCTCACCTGGACCGAATTCCGGCGGATGGTCGCCTCGGCCACGACGGGCGAGGCCGGCCAGATGTTCCTTTTCGACCGGCTGGGTGCGGACGCGCTCGCTCGCGCCGAGATCCCGCTCTACGTCGTCGCCGGACGCGACCTACCCAACCTCGAGGCCGCGATCCTCGGAAGGCCGTTCGACGGAAGCCGGATTGAGCACTAGCCCGGGAACGGCTATTACACGCACTCCGGTCCCGGTACCGTGTACCGAGTCGTCTTCCTGGGACCGCCGGGAGCGGGCAAGGGGACCCAGGCCTCAACCCTCTCCCGGCAACTCGGGATCGTCCACGTTTCGACCGGGGATTTGCTCCGGTCGGCCGTGGCCGCCGACACGCCCCTAGGCCGGGAGGCGGACGGACACATGCGGGCCGGACGCCTCGTTCCGGACGCCCTCGTCCTCAAGATCCTCCACGAACGTATCTCCCTGCCCGATGCCCGGGCGGGGTTCATCCTGGACGGGTTCCCCCGGAACCTCCCGCAGGCCGAGGCCCTCGCCGCCATCACTCCCCTCGACCGGGTCATCTCCTTCGAGGTACCCTCCCGAGTGCTGGTGGACCGCCTCGTGGATCGCCGGGTCTGTCCCCGCTGCGCCACCGTCTACAACGTCAGGAGTCACCCGCCCCGGAACGTGGGGGTCTGCGACCGAGATGGAGAGTCGCTCGTCCAACGGCCCGACGATCGCCTCGAGGCGGTTACGACCCGCCTGAAGGTGTATGCGGAGCAGACCGCGCCGCTGCTCGAGTACTACCGTAGCCGGGGTCTCCTCCATCCGATCGACGCGACCGGATCCGCGGAGGCCGTCGCGCGGAGACTCCGTGCCGCCCTCGATAAACCGGAGGGTTCGGTCGACCCAGGGTAGCGAACCCCCGCGTCTGGGAGCGCCCCCGTCCGTTAGGGATTGGACGGGCGCGCCGCCTCCTTTGAGTGCTCGCCCCCCCGGAGAATCCTCGGGGGGCCACGATTACGCCAGCCACCTCGGACGAGGGTTGGGGCGGCGGCACCGCGGGGTCCGTACCGAAGGGTGCGCGTCGCGCCGCGGAGGTCTTATAGGTCGTCCGCCCGTCCTCGCAATCGTCCCGGCTTAGCTCAGTGGTAGAGCGGGGGACTGTAGGCGAGACTGCCGGTGAAACCGGCGGCCCCCGTGGAGATCCTCAGGTCGCCTGTTCGAGTCAGGCAGCCGGGACCTGAGGGAAACGTGGCCCGGTACCGGCCACCCCGGCGGCGAGCCGGGGACGATCCGGGATGCGGTTGTCGGGATTCGAACCCGAGTAGGTAGCTTGGGAAGCTACCGTCCTAACCGCTAGACCACAACCGCGCGGCGGGAGGGGAGAGTCCCCGGCTCATACGGTTTGTGCGCGGTCGCACCGCTACAGCAGGAGGCCGACCGACTCCGTCGGGATGGATGGGGCGCTCGCGAGAAGGTCGTTGTTCGAGACCAGCCCCTCCGCGGCCCGGCTCATGAACCCGGAGCGCTGGAGAAGGCGCTTCGCCCGCGCGAGGTCGTTCGTGGAGATGGCCACGAGCGGCTGGTTCCCCTCCCGGGCCACGAGGATCGCCACGTTCTGGATGTTGACCTTCTCCCGTGCGAGCACCTCGAGGACGCGGAGGAAGCTCCCGGCCCGGTCCTCCAGGCGGACGGCCAGCATCTCGCGCGTCTCGGGGTCGTATCCGGCCGCGGCCAGCAGGGCCGTCGCCCGGTCTGGATCGCTCACGATCAGGCGGACCTTCCCCTTCCCGGAGGTCGAATCGACCGTGATCGCCGCGAGGTTGATCCGCTCCTTCGCGAGGGCGCGGGCGACCCCCGCGAGAGTACCCGGGCGGTTGGGGAGGGTCAGGGAGAGCTCTCGGAGGGCCATCGTTCGTGCCACCGGAGCGCGAGGCGGACTTTAGGTTCATCGCCGGAGAGACGGCGCAGAGATGGCTTTCGGCCGAACATGTATTTATAGACGAATCGGGCCTAACTTTCGTTACCTCGGGAGTTGACGCCCCGGGCGATGCGAATGGGGGAAGCCGGTATCGTTCTCACGGGCCGCCGCTATCGCCGGGCCCGGCGGCTCGACCGCGGCAAGCGGGGGGTCGTGGCGGTCGTGGGCACGCTCCTCGCGCTGCTCGTCTTCTTCGCGCTGTTCGGCATCTTCCTAACCCAGTACGTGCCGCTCTGGATGACCGACAACGAGCGGCAGTTCGCCGACGGGATCGAATCGTCGTTCGCCCTTCTCAAGTCGGCGGTCGACGAGCAGTACTCCCTCGGGGGCCCGGCCACCTACGCCACGCCGTTCACGCTGGCCTCGCAGGCGGTTCCGCTCCTCTCCCAGCCGACCCAGGCGACGCTCACGTTCATACCGGCGAACTGCCCGGCCGGTTTCTTCCCTGCCAACGGCACGCCCGAGCAGCCTAACAACTGCATCTTCCAGCACGTCCTCATGGGCGTCGGGACCGCGATCCACCCGGCCACGAACCATCCGTTCAACGAGACCAGTTCCGTCTCCGTGCTCCAGGGGACGCTGCCGGACCGGTACTACCCCTCGGTCAACTACTACTTCGAGGACGACGCGGTGTTCCTGACGCAGACGGGAGGACACCAGCTGATGATCGTTCCCCCGCCGCTCAACGTCACCAAGGTGGGGCCGAACACGACCGTGCAGTCGAGCTACCTGCAGCTGTTCGGCAACGCCTCGGTCTACACTAGCCAGGGTACGAAGGACGTCTTCACCCACTACGATTACTCCCAGCCGTACTCCTCCTCGGGCCGCTTCGCCACCACGACGGGAACGCCGGTTCCGTTCAACTTCACGTTCGAGGTCGGGACCCACAACGTCTGCGGATGGTACACCTTCCTCCAGTCCCTCGTCACGACGAGCGGGCTCGTCTCCTCGGCGTACTCCCTTACCGGCTCGGTCGCGTTCCCGCCCTCGACGTCCGTTTGTCAGGATTCGGGGGGAACGTCGTACGACATCAGCCTTGAGTTCCTGAACATCAACTATGCGACCACCGCCTACGCCGGGGTCGAGATCAGCTTCACGCAGGGAGGCGCCTGAGCATGGCGTCCGCGAACTCGTTCAGGGTCCGCATCCCGAGGCCCACGGGCGAGGGTGAGACCGGGTCCCCGCTCGGCGGGCCGGGCTCGGAGAGGACGGCGGAGGACCTGCCCGGCACGTTCATCACGGCGATGCCCGCCCTCGCGGAGCCGGCCATGAAGGAGCTTCAGGTGCGCCCGGTGAACCCGCCGTACTCCTACTCGCGCGTCACCTACAACGACCGGACGAAGGAGTACCTCTACGAGGTCATCGAACCCCAGCTATCGAAGCACGAGACGGAGCTGGTCGCCCATCTCAAGGAGACCCTGACCAAGATCATCGGAGGGGACATCGTGAGCCTCTCCTCGCCCGACAAACGAGCGTACCTGCGCAGCGAGGCCGAGGGCTACTTCAAGTCCCGGCGGATCACGTTGAGCCCGCTCTCGCTCGAGAGGATCATCTACTACCTGCTCCGCGACTTCGTCGGCTACGGCCCCGTCGACGCGCTCATCCTCGACCTCGAGGTCGAGGACATCTCGTGCGACGGCGTCGACGTCCCGCTGTTCATCTTCCACGGGAAGTACGAGTCCGTGAAGACGAACGTCGTCTTCGCGAACGAAGAGGCCCTCAACTCGTTCATCGTGATGCTCGGGCAGCGGTGCTCGAAGTCGGTGAGCGTCTCCTCGCCGATCCTGGACGGCACGACGCCCGAGGGCCACCGTGTCCAGGCGACGTACGCCCGGGAGATCACGACCCGCGGTGCCAGCTTCACCATCCGCCGGTTCAAGGAACGGCCGTTCACCCCGGTCGACCTCGTGATGATGGGAAGCGCGAGCGAGGAGATGGTCGCGTACTTCTGGTTCGCGGCCGAGCAGGGCGAGTCGGTGATCATCTGCGGGGGCCCCGCCTCCGGGAAGACGAGCACGCTGAACGCCATCTCCCTCTTCATTCCCCCGACCTCGAAGATCGTCTCGATCGAGGACACGCGCGAGGTCAACCTGCCGCACGAGAACTGGATCCCCGGCGCCACCCGGGGCGGGACCGGCGACCGCGGGCCCGACGGTAAGGCGGCCGGCGAGGTAGACATGTTCGACCTCGTGCGGGCGGCCCTTAGGCAGCGGCCGAACTACATCATCGTCGGAGAGGTCCGCGGCAAGGAGACCTACACGATGTTCCAGGCGATGGCGACGGGGCACACCACCTACTCGACCATGCACGCGGACAGCGTCAAATCGATGGTGAACCGGCTCGAGAACCCCCCCATCAACACCCCACGGATCCTCCTGTCTGCGCTCAACAACGTCGTCATCCAGCTCCAAACCCGCACCGAGAAGGGGGTCGTCCGCCGGTTGAAGCAGGTCCTCGAGATCGTCGGGTTCGAGCCGGAGACGAACGAGCTGATCACGAACACGGTCTACGAGTGGGACCCGAGCAACGATTCGTTCGTGTTCAAAGGGCACTCCTTCCTCTTCGACAAGATCATGGAATTCAAGAACTACAGTCCGGACGAGATGGACGCGGAGTTCCAGCGGAGGACGCAGGTGATCCGCTACCTCGTCACGAACAAGATCAACGACTACCGCCAGCTCTGGCAGACGATCGCGCAGTACTACAAGGACCCGAACGAGGTGATGGCCCGGATCCAGGCGACCCCGTCGCCGCCGGCGACCGGCTAGCATGGCCGCGACCCCGACCGTCAGGGCCCTGCCCTCGGGAGGGCCTGAGGCGCCGTCGCGGACGGTCCGAGTCAAGCGGGGCGGGCAACCTACCCCCTCGACCCTCTCCGGCTTCCAGCGCTGGGCCTGGCGGACGTTCGGCGCCCGCGTGAAGGCGAAGCCGATCGACCCGGTGCTCGAGGAGAACCTCCTCAAGGCCCACATGCGGGTCCGCGCGGACGAGTACCTGGCCACGGTATACGCGACGACCCTGGTCGCAGGGATCGCGGCCACGGTCGCCGGGGTCGTGGTCGGCCTCCTGTTCATCCTCCACGGGGTCACTTTCCTCGGGATCATCGCGATGATCATGCTCCCGCTGATGGGTTGCGTAGGCACGTTCTTCCTGCTGCAGGGAGCGCCCAGTTCGAAGGCGAAGGACCGCGGCCGCAAGATCGACCGGAAGATCGGCTCGGCGATGAGCTTCGTCTCCGCGATGAGCTCGGCGGACGTCAACGTCGACCAGATCTTCAAGGAACTGGGCCGCCAGAAGATCTACGGCGAGGTGGCGGAGGAAGCGGCGTGGATCACGCGCGACACGGAGCTCCTGGGCGTCGATATCCTGACCGCGCTCCGGCTGGGTGCGCTGCGGACCCCGTCGAAGAAGTTCCAGGACTTCCTGCAGGGCGTCGTGACCACCGCTACGAGCGGGGGCCAGCTGAAGCCCTACTTCCTGCTCAAGGCCGAGCAGTACGAGCGCGAGCACAAACTCGCGATGCAGGAGCGGGTCGAAACGATGGGGCTCCTGGCCGAGACGTTCGTCACGGTCGTGGTCGCGTTCCCGCTGTTCCTCGTGATCATCATCGCCATCTTCGCCATCATCGGCGGGGGCGGGGCGTTCATGCTGGACGTCCTGTGGGGGATCGTGCTCGGGATGATCCCGGTGTCTCAGTTCGGCTTCATTTTCTTCATGTACTCGCTGGCTCAGGAGATGAACTAGGATGGCAACCGCGAATGCGAACGCCTCGTCCCGCTCGGTCAGTACCCTCCACGAGTCCGACACGAAGACGCCGGTCGCCGCGCTGTCCCGCGAGACGCTGCTCCTGATCCTCGGCTCGGTCGCCGGGATGGCGTTCTGGGTGATCGGCCTCCTGAACTACATCGGCAAGCTGACGATCATCATCCGCCCGGGCGAGCCGACGGGGGCGAACCCGGCGATTGACTTCTTCGTGATCGGGCTGCTGTGCGTGATGGCCCCGTACGGCTTCACGATGACCCAGAAGCTGCGGCGGATCTCGAAGATCGAGGAGCGCCTTCCCGATTTTCTCCGGGACGTGGCGGAAGCGGGCCGGTTCGGCATGACCCTGCCGGACGCGATCATCGTGGCCAGCGCGGGCCGGTATGGGCTGCTCACGGACGAGATCAAGAAAATGGCCAGCCAGCTCGAGTGGGGGGTCCCCGTGGCGACCGCCCTGCAGCTGTTCGAGGAACGCGTTCCGACCCCACTGGTCCAGCGGGTCGTCTCCATCGTCACCCGCGCGAACGAGGCCGGTGGGAACGTCGCGGACGTACTGACGATGGTGGCGCGCGACACCCGGGAGGCGCAGCTCGGGGATGCCTCCCGCCGGATCTCGATGCTCACCTACGTGACGGTCATCTACATCTCGTTCTTTGTCTTCCTCGTCACGATCTACATCATGGCGGCGGTGTTCCTGCCGCAGATGATCAAGGCCGGTGAGGGGATCGCCGCCTCGTCGCTCTCGGGGGCGGGCGGGGTGTCGCTCCAGTTCACGTTCATCCCCATCCTCTTCCTTGCGTTCATGGTCGCCGTGATCGTCCACGCGGTCGGGGACGGGATCATGGCCGGCGTCCTCTACAACGGGCGAATCGCCGAGGGCCTCCAGCACGCGACCATCATGCTCACGATGGGGTGGCTCATCATGCGGTACGTCGTCCCCATCCTGGCCCTTCCGGCGAGCGGGTAGGGAGAGGAACGATGGCGGGCGAGGCGAGCGACTACCAGACCGACGCGACCGAGGACGGCAAGACGAACCGCCGCAGGGGACGGGGACGCACCTCGTTCTCCCCGTGGCTCCGGCTGGGCGCGTCGATGCGCAAGGGGTCGGTCGAGCCCCGCCCGGTGAAGCTCTCCCGGCTGGGCGTCTCCGGCCAGGGCGCCGCCGTCGACGTCACGCCCATCCCGCCGCTCAGCGACCCCGCGCTCAAGGAGCTCGACCTCGCTCCGATCATGCCGGGGTTCTCCTACGTGCGCATCACGCTCCACACCCAGCGGAACGAGCACCTCTACGAGGTGATCGAGCCGCCGCTCACGCCCCTCGAGAAGGCGCTCATCGGACGCCTGCGGACCGCGCTGGTCGCGGGGTTCCAGCCGCTCGCCAGCCGCGAGCCGGAGGAGCGGAAGGACGAGCTCCGGCGGATGATCGACGACCTGCTCAAAGAGTGGCAGCTGTCGCCGGGCCCGACCTCGAAGGGCCGGTTCGTCTACTACCTCTCGCGGGACTTCATCGGCTACGGGATCGTCGACGCCCCCATGACCGACCCCGAGGTCGAGGACATCTCCTGCGACGGGGTCGGGATCCCGCTGTACATCTATCACCGGAAGTACGGGTCGATCCGGTCGAACCTCAAGTTCACGTCCCACAAGGAGCTCGACGACTACGTCACGTGGCTCGCCCAGCGCTCGGGGAAGCACATCTCCGTCGCGAGCCCGATCCTGGACGCCACCGTGCCCGACGGGTCCCGGCTTCAGGCGACCCTGGGGATGTACGTGACGAAGCGGGGCAGCTCGTTCACGATCCGGCGGTTCCGCGACAACCCGTTCACGCCGGTCGACCTCCTCAAGTTCAAGACGATGAGCTCGGAGATGATGGCCTACCTCTGGCTGGCCATCGAGACCGGACAGTCGATGATGGTCTGCGGCGGCACGGCGAGCGGGAAGACCACGACCCTGAACGCGACGCTCCTGTTCATCCCGCCGCAGATGAAGATCGTCTCCATCGAGGACACCCGCGAGCTCAACCTCCCGCACGAGAACTGGGTCCCGTCGCTGACCCGCGCCGGGTTCGGCTCGAAGAACATCATCAGCGGGAAGGCGCCCGGCGAGATCGACATGTTCGACCTCCTCGCGGCCGCGCTGCGGCAGCGCCCCCAGTACCTGATGGTCGGAGAGGTCCGCGGCGCGGAGGCGTTCATCGTCTTCCAGGCGATGGCGACGGGGAAGACCTGCTACACGACGTTCCACGCGGAGAGCGTGAGCGCGATGGTCCACCGGATGGAGAACCCGCCGATCACCCTGCCCCGGTCCCTGGTCTCCGCGCTGAACCTCGTCCTGCTTCAGCGCCAGGTGAAGGTCGGCACGAAGATGACGCGTCGGGTCCAGTCGCTCACCGAGATCGTCGGGCTCGACCCCGAGACGAACGAGCTGATCACGAACTCGGTCTACTCGTG
>DATGZQ010000022.1:0-5752 GCA_035297125.1 Thermoplasmata archaeon | reverse complement strand
CGCCGTCTTTCCGACCCGTTCCCCGACCACAGCGGTGCTGGAAGTGACCTGCGGGAGGGTCACGAGCCCGAGGAAGATGAGCACGATCCCGATGAACTCGGAGTAGTACAACGCCACCGGGAACGAGGCGATGTAGAGGGCGCCTCCTCCGGCGAGCACGGAAGCCCCGATGCCCATCATCACCGTCCGCCACTGCCAGGATCGGCGCAAGGAGAGCACGACCGCGCCGAGCAGCACCACCGTCGCCGGCACGGTGACGAGCGTGGAAAGGATCAGCAGGTCGACCGGGGGATTCCCCGTGATGACGCCCCCCGAGACCATGGAGCTAGAGAGGGGCGTCGCGACGGTGAAAACCCCGACGATCCCGCAGGTCGCGAGCGTGTACGCCGTGTACCCGTTTCGGAACCGGATGCTTCGAATCGCTCGGGTGGAACCGAGCGAGAGCACTCCGACGATGGCGGCCGACAGGAACACGTACGTTTGCAGGAGGGGTGAGTCGACGAAGCCCAGGTACACGACCAGCTCCACGGTCGTCGCGACCGCGGCCAGGAGCAGCCCCACCCCCCACATCAGCTGAGGGCGGGAGCGGTCGTGGAGATAGCGCACGAGGCCCCGAGCCGCGAGTGCGCCGAGCGTCGCGGTGAGCAGGATCAGAGATAGCGCGATCCCCAACATCTCGACGTCCATCGCCGCACCCTCGGATCGTGTCGCTCTCTCAGGTGGAGCTGCGACCGACCTCGGCCGGGGGGGTCGGCCCGGCCTCTTTCGCCTCGGCGGGGGCGACCCCCCCGTTCGAGATCTTCTCGGGCCACCCGCGGTACACGGCGACCATCGCCGCGAGAAGGAACAGGTCCATCAGCAGGAAGCCGACGTTGAACACCCAGTATCCCGAGCTCCCCTGGTCGGTCGTGTAGAAGGCGTAGACATACGCGCCAACCGTGGCGATCAAGACCGAGAGGACGGCGAATCCCGCCATGGGAGTCCGCACCCCTCTCTGGTCGACATAGAAATCGATGGCCAATAGCCCCATGCAGACGAGGGTGATCCCGATGAGCGCGAAGTACTGGAGGTTCCCGAACACGACGTCCGGCGGAGCCCCGCTCAGGGAGGATTCGTGGAACTCGATGTAAAATCCCTGGATCGGAGTCGCGATGAACGAGAAGATCCACGTTCCCAGGATGGCGGCCCGCACCGGGTCCTTCCACGCCGGGGTACCGCGAACTTTCGTGTAGAAGAGCGGGACGAGGACGATCAAGGCCCCAATGGCCGCCCACAGCATGGTCGTATCGTCGCCCGCCATCCCGTTGGCCGCGGTGTTGGAGTAGAGCTGGAGCGACCCGCCGGGGTCGCTCGCGAGGAGCGCGTCCGGAACGCCGCCGGGGAAGACGGTCGTGAACGACTCGAGGAAGAACACCACGGTGAAGGCCAGGACTCCAGTGATGCTCACCCAGAGGCCGACCTTGGCCATGCCCCGCTTCCATCCGGTCAGCGCGAGGACGTCAAACCGCTTCGCGGTCACCCCGACGACCCCCAGGATCAAGGCCATCACGATCATGTGGGAGTGCGAACCCATCGTGACGCCGAGCAGGTTCTGGGCCCCACCGAGCCAGTCGATGTATCCGCTGAAGATGGCCGGAGAGACGCCGATATCGATGACAAAGTAGTTCAGCCAGAAGACGACGAATCCGATGACCCCCGCCACGAACGCCGAGATCACGGTCACGAACGTGAGCCAGTAGGCCGAGTCCATCCGACGGAAATCCTTCCACGAGGGAAGGGTGGCCCACTTCGGGATCATCCCGAGCCGGTTCTGGTCCGGGTCATAGGTCCCGGAGATCTTGCCGGGCAGCAGGTAGAGTTCCACCAGGAGGGCTCCTCCCACGTCCGCGAGGAGGATCAGACCGAGGAGAATGAACGCGAGCGGGAGTGGGGCGAGGTTCGCGTTGAAGATCGGTCGAAGGTAGAGGAAAGCACCGATCGCGCCGAGCACGGTGGCGCCCAGCGCTCGGTAGGAGAGCGGGAAGTCGATCGGGGGCTCGTACTTGTCGAGGTCGAACGCCATGAAGACGAGATAGACGCCGAGGGCGGCGATCCCGATCGCAATGGAATGGAAGTAGAGGTCCGACGCACCGAAGGCGAGCGCCGGCGGCAGGCTGCCCTGGGCGCTCGGAGCCAAGCCGAGGACGTAGTAGAGGAGCGACATGATGCCGATGATCAGCAGCGTGATCCAGACGTACGTCTTCTGAGGGTGCAGGTACCCGCGTTTGGTCATCAGATACCGGCTCGCGGGTTTCGAATCGACGGCGTGGCCGCGGACACGGTCGGAGCTCTCCGGTACGTTTTCCTCGGGTGCCATGGTTCTCCTCAACGGGACGGGGCCAACGAGGGCGGCCGCGCGTTCGACCACACTCCAGAACTCGCGCGCATCCGAGACCATCGGGACGGCGACTGCTCGGGTCTCCGCTCGAGGGTGCTCACTGGGCCCGACCTGACCGCCCTGACCCGTGGTAGGGCAAAGGTCGCTTCGTGAACTCGGGTTGACGGAACTCCGTGAACTTTCGTTGACGAGCCCTTCTTGTCACGGTCGTCGTTCGATTCGCCTCAGGGAGGGGTCGAGCTCAGGCCCTCCGGCGAGGTCATGGGGTTCGTCAAGGGAACCGGGAGCCTCGAGGTCTCGGCGGAGCTCGGTCGGGTCGCCGAGCAACGCGCTCAACCTTGGTGGGATCTCCTGCTCGCGTACAGCCAACTCCTGAAGCCGAGGATGGTCTCCCTCCTCGTCTTCACTGCCGCCGTCGGGATGATCGTCGCGGCTGTCTCCGACGGAGTGGGGCTCAATGGGGGGATCCTCGTCACGGGACTGGTCGCGATCACGGCGGGAACCGCGGGGTGCAACGCACTGACAGGCTACATCGACCGGGACATCGACCGGGTCATGGAACGGACTCGGGACCGCCCGTTGTGCACCGGCCGGATCACTCCGGCGTCCCGAGCTGTCGTCCTGGGCGCCGGGCTCCTCGGAGTGGCGCTGATCATTGCCGGGCTGAGGAATCCGCTCGCCTTGGGGCTCATGTCGCTCGGGATCGTCGACAACGTCGTCGTGTACAGCCTCTGGCTCAAACGAACGACCCGATGGAATATCGTGCTCGGCGGTATCTCGGGCGGAATGCCCGTGGCGTTCGGCTGGGCCTATGCCTCTGGGTCGCTCGGCATAGCCGCGGTTCTTCTGACCGCCTTGGTGGTCTTGTGGACCCCGACCCACATTTGGAGCCTCGCTCTCCGCTATCGGGAGGACTACGCGCGTGCCGGCGTTCCCATGTTGCCCGTAGTGACCAGCGAGAAGACCGCGCTGCGATGTATGGTCGCCACCGGGGCGCTCCTCGTGCCGTTCAGCTTGGCGCTGCCGCTCGTCACACCGGTCGCCGGGCTCGGCTACGTCCTCGTGGCGGAAGCCTTGGGAGTTCCCCTGCTGGCGATGAGTGTATGGCTTTGGCTCCGGCCGACCCCCGCGGGGGCATGGACGCTGTTCAAGTTCTCCAGCCCATACTTGAGCGTCGTCTTTCTCGCCCTTCTCGTCAGCGCCCTTTGGTGAGGGCGAGAGAGAGGCTCCGAACGTCCGGCGCGGGACTCGATATCTCCGGACTCACGCCGGCTTGCCGGGCTTCGCCTTCGGGGCCGGCGGGGCCTTCGATTCGGAGTAGCCGCACCGGCCGCAGGAGCGGCGGTCCTTGTGGTCGGCGAGGAAGATGCCGGAACCGCATTTGGGGCAGGACTTGTGAGTCCGGGTGAGGGCATCCCCCTTGACCTCGTAGAGGCCGACGCGCGCCTTCGCCGTGGGAGCTCACTCCTTCTTTTCTGCGGCCGGTTCGGTCTTCGCGGGCTCGGAAGCCGCGGGAGCGGCCGGCGGCGGCGGTTCGGCGGCGGGCGGGGCGGGCCCCTTCTGGGGCTTCTCCTTCAGTCCGTTACGGATCAAGATGTGTCCGCGGACGATCGCCTTGGCGGCGTCCGCGGTTTCGTAGACGACGGCATCCCCCCGGGTGACCGCGGTGCCGTAGCGAGCGTTCATCCGCTCGATGATGACGCGGTCCTTCGGGGCCCTGACGAGCTTCGAGAGCTCTCCGCGGACAGCGTCGCGGGTGGGCGTCGCGGCGGTCGCGTGAGCGACCTCGAACCTCACTTCGTGCCGCTTCATCAGCGGGTTCGCCCGGTCCTCGAGGATCTTAATCTCCACGGTCGATTCTCCGAAGCTCCATTTGGGCGATGAGGTGCCGCACGTGCTCTTTCGATACCGCGTCGACGCGGACGAAGGAGACCCCCGCACCCGGGATACCGTATATAACGGTGGCCCCGGCGGGGAGCGATTCGACGAGCGCGAGCGAGCCCAGGTCCTCTTCCCCGTCGACTTCGATGAGTCCTCCGCCCGACCGGACGAGCTGACGAACGGCTCGGCGGAGCCCATCCGTGAGGAGCCCGGGAGGATTCTTCACCCGCACGAGTTTTCGGCGAGCGAGAGAGCTGAAGAGTTTCGGGTCAACCGGCTCGTTGCGACGCGTCTTGTAATCGACAATGCCCACCAGCGGAGGGTGGCCCAGTTCGATCGCGCGCGCCGTGACTCGGTCGCCGCACGCTCCGAAGGTGGCTAGGGCCACCAGTTGGCGGTCGGCTTCCTCGCCGGAATAGACCGGGCCGTACCGTTCCGCGAGGGTCGCACGCAGCGACTCCGGGACCGCCCAGGCGCGCTCGTCACTTGACGCGGAGCGCGTACCGGCCCGCGGCATGGATCCCCATCTTGCGTGCGATCTCCGACTTCTCCGGGTCGATCACGATGAGATATCCCTGCCATTCTCGGGAAACCTCACCGCCGCACCGGGGGCACTTCGCCTGGTCGGTGATCGAACTGCAGCTCTTGCACGCCTTGAGATTGATCATCGTTCAGCTCGCCGAGGCCGGTTCCTTGGCCACGGGTTTTGCGGCCGCTGCCTTGGGAGGCGAAGAGGCCGCTGTCTTGGGAGCCGACGGGGCCGCTCCCTTCTTGGCCGGCGCCACGCCCGCCTTCTTCCCACCGCGGTCGTCGGTCTTCTTGTGCGCCTCTTGGATCCATTCGAGCCGCCCGAGCGCCGGCTGGCGCATCGTGAGCCCGATGCGGCTGTCCCGGGGCGATATCTCGGAGAGGGAAAGCGAAACGACCCGGGCGCGGACCTTGTAGCCGACCTTGAGGTCCTTCTTCGACTCGACCCCGACGAGTCGTTGATTGTGCTCGTCGATGTTCACGCGGTCGTCCATGATCTGGGAGACGTGGAGGAGACCATCGAGGGGTCCGAACCGGACGAACGCCCCGAACTTGCGGATCTCCACGACCGCGCCCTCCACGACCTCCTGGATCTCCGGGCGAAACAGGAGCGCCTCGTACTCGACCTCCTGGTAGACCCCGCCGTCGCCGTGGATGATGTGCCCTTCGCCGACCGGGGTCACGTCCCGGATCGTCACCGCGACGCTCTGTCCGTCCACGAGCTTCCCCTCGAACTGCTGCTGGGCGAGCTCGGTCAGTACGTTCGAAAGTTCGGGCCCGAGCCGCTGGGGCGGGATGCGGACGACATCCCGGCGTTGATCGAGATAGTACATGCTTCGCGCGCGAGCGGGGGTGCCTATAAGATTCTTGGGGTCAGGCGGGCTTTGCCCGAGAACTAGTTTCTGTGCGAGGGTTTCTGTGCGCCAGGAATGGTTTCTGTGCGGAGGCGATTTTTCGAGGCAATCT
>DATGZQ010000021.1:0-19164 GCA_035297125.1 Thermoplasmata archaeon | reverse complement strand
AGATGCCGTCCGGGACTGTATTTCTCACGTCAGGCGGCGGGCTCGTAGTAGTACTCGCCCTTTGCGCGCTGTTCGCGGTCGAGCACCGACCCCTCTCGGTTGATCCGGGGGCGTAGGGTTTCCGCGTCCCGGCGGAACGTGATGTCGACCGTCCGGAGGAGCCGGTTCATCCCCTCGCGCATGGGGAACGGTCCCTCGCCCCGGCCCTGGGAGCCGTCGTCCGTTTCCGGACGGAACACCATCAGCGCGTCGCACGCTAGATCCAGGAAGTAGACGTCGTGGTCGACGATCAGGGCGGAAACGCTCTGCCGCTCGACCTGTCGCCGGATCAGTCGCGCCATCGACATCCGCTCGTCGGCGTCGAGGTACGCGGACGGTTCGTCCAGGAGGTAGAGGGTGGCGGGCCGCGCGAGCGCCAGTCCCACCGCGGCCCGCTGGAGCTCGCCTCCGGAGAGGTCGGGTAGGGCGACGTCCAGGATGCCGTCGAGGTGGAGCCCCGGAACGAGCTCGCGGTCGAACAGGCCGGCGTCGAACGTCGGGTCCTTCGCGAGCGCTTCCCGTCGTTCGCGCAGGCTCGCCTTCTGGGACGCGCGCAGGTACTGGGGCTTGTAGCTGACGGTCACGCCCGCGGGCGGGGTCCCGCTCGTCGGGGTCTCGACCCCCGCGAGCATCCGGACGAACGTCGTCTTCCCGGTAGCGTTCGGCCCGACGATGCCGACCGTTTCCCCTCGGGCCACGGTCCCGGCCCCTACCGAGAGCGAGAACGACGGGAACTTCTTCTCGAGCGGTGGGAAGTCGACCAGTGCGTTCTGGTGTCCCGTCGGGCGTGGCGGGTGGGCCACGAACCGGATCGGGTCCGTCCGGAAGCGGACGTTCTCGTCCTTGAGATACCCTGTGAGATACGTGTTGATCGCCGTCCGCATCGGGATCGCGTGGCTGATCACGCCGAACGCCGACGGCTCGCCGTACAGCAGGTGCGCCTGGTCGGCGAGGTAGTCGAGGATCCCCAGGTCGTGCTCGACCACGACGACGCTCTTCGTCTCACCGAGGCGGCGCAGGAGGCGGGCGACGTTCAGCCGGTGCACGATGTCGAGGTAGCTGGAGGGCTCGTCGATCAGGTAGAGGTCGGCGTCCGTGGCGAGCGTCCGCGCGATCGCGACCAGCTGGAGCTGACCGCCCGAGAGCTCCGTGAGCTTGCGGTCCGCCACCGCGGAAAGACGCACGTCCTCGAGCGCCTTCCTCGCGGCCGGGCCGTCGCCCGCGAACTCGGCGACCGTGGCCGCCTCGTCGGCCAGGCGGTCGACGTACTGGGGCTTGATCGCCGTCGTCAGCGCCCCCTTCGAGATCCGCTCGAAATGCGCGCGGAGCGAGGTGCCCCGATAGTGTTCGAGGACCCGCGCCCAGTCCCCCGGACGGCCGTAGTCGCCGAGGTTGGGCACATCCGCGCCCGCGAGCAGACGCAGCGCGGTCGACTTCCCGGTGCCGTTCGGTCCGAGGAGTCCCGTGATCCCCTTCGCCGGGGGTACGGGCATCCGGTAGAGGCGGAACCCGTTGTAGCCGTACCGGTGGACGATCTCGGACGGGTCGGCCTCGGGCGTGTTCAGGATCTTGATCGCGTCGAACGGGCACTTGTGAACGCAGATCCCGCAGCCGATGCAGAGCGTCTCGGAGATGATCGGCCGGCCCGTCGGGCCCTCGACGATGCACTCCTGGCCCATCCGGACCGGCGGGCAGTACGCCTGGCATTCCCACTGGCATTCCTTCGGATGACAGCGGTCGGTGAGGAGGATCGCGATTCGCGTCATCGATCAACCGTCCGTGCGGTCCGAGGCGATCCCGCCGTCCTTCATCAGCAGATGGCGCGATGCGCGGGCGGCGACGTCGGGATTGTGCGTCACGACGATGAGGGTCGCCTTCCGGTCCGCGCGGACGCGGGCCAAGAGGTCGAGGATCGCCGCCGCGTTGGTCGAGTCGAGCTCGCCCGTGGGCTCGTCCGCGAGCAGGAGACCCGGCCGGTTGGCCAGGGCCCGAGCGATCGCCACCCGCTGCTCCTCCCCGCCCGAGAGCCGGTGCGGATACGCCCGCTCCCGGCCGGCGAGGCCGACCTCGGCCAGGAGCGCGGAGGCCCGGCGGCGACGTTCGGGTCGGGGGACCCGGCTCGCGGCCATCGGGAGCTCCACGTTCTCGAGCGCGGTCAGCATCGGCAGAAGGTAGAAACGCTGGAAGATGAACCCGACCTCCTCGAGGCGCATCCGGGCCCGTTCCCGGTCGGTCCGCCGGCCGACCGATTCGCCGTTCCAGCGGAGCTCGCCTGCCGTGGGCGAGTCGAGGAGCCCCAGAAGGTTGAGGAGCGTCGTCTTCCCGCAGCCGCTCGGACCCTCCACCGAGAGGAACTCCCCGGGGGCGAACCGCAGGGAAACATCGCGAAGAGCCCGGACCTCCTCGGGAGTGCCCTCGCCATAGGTGCGGGAGACGCCCGCGAGCTCGACCGCGGGCGGTCGACCGGCGGTCACCGGAGCGCCTCCACGATATCGACGCGGAGTGCGGCACGGGCGGCCACGACGCTCGCGAGAAGCGAGAGGGCGACGAGCCCGAGCACGATCTCCGCGAGCTCGATCGGGCTGAAGACCGCGAGCCCCGCGGCCTCCCGCACGGTAGAGCTGCCCCACGAGGCCAAGGCTTCCACCAGCAGGTATCCCCCCACGACGCCGAGGCCGGCACCCGAAGCCGCGAGGACGAACCCTTCCTCGAGCACGTTCCCCGCGATGCGCCAGGGAGGGAGCCCGAGAGCGCGGCGGATCCCGATTGAACGCCGGCCCGATTCGACACGCCGCAGAAGTACCAGGGCCAGGAACAGGACCCCGATCGCGAGGCCCACCGACGAGAGCCCGAGGTAGAACCCTGTCAGGACGGCGGCCGCGGACCGGAGCTCGCTCGCCTCTTGGGAGAGGGTGGTGACAGAGTAGAAAGGCACCTTGGCCTGGATCGCCGAGGCGATGGAGGCGAGCGTGCCGGGACTGGTCGATGCCGCGCCCGTCACCGCGACCTCGATCGAGTCTGCCGCATCGGGCACGATGGTGCCGGACCCGTTCGAGTAGTTCGTGAGAGACTGCAGGTCGGAGAGCGGGACCAGCACCGCATACGCCCCCGCCGGCTGGAAGAAGGAGAAAGGGATCCCGAACGTACCCGTGACATGGAACGAGACCCCGGCGGACTTGTTGGTCGACGGCGAGAGCAGGATCGTATCGCCCGGACCGACGCGGTAGGAGGCGGCGTAGGTGGTGGAGACCAGTGCATCGAACGTGACGGGGCCCGCGTACGAGCCGTTCGCGAAGTGGACCGAGTCGTTGGGGTCGCCCAGCGGGAGCGGGTTGGGGAACAGGTCAGCCTCGGTGGGTCCGAGGGTGAGGCTGAACTGGCGCGGGACGACGCCTTCCGCGAGCACCGGAGCGATCGCGCCGGTGCCGTTGAACGATTCGACCGAGATACTGAGGATGGGAGACGCCGCGATCACCGACGGCACGTGGCCGAGGATCCAGTCCGCCTCGGTGTGGGCACCCTCGATGCCGTGGAGACCCGACGCGCTCACGACGATCTGGTAGCCTGCGCTCTCGAGGTCCGCGAGCTCGTGGGCGGCCACGCCGCCCCCGACGCTCACGAGAACGACCGGAAGCGCGACCGAGGTCGCGATCGCGGCGACCGCGAGCGCGAGCTGAAGCCGGGCGTGCCGAAGCGCGCCTCCACGGCCGATCCGCCTCACGGGGCCCTCAGCTCCTCCACGACGGGAAGCAGCATCGCCCGGGCAGCGGGCGCTACGGCGGCGACCAGGCCGACGGCGACGACGATCGCGACGCCCGCGAGGGTCACCGCGGCGTCGAACGAGACGAACGAGAACCCGGCAGGGAGTCCGGTAACGGTCCGCCGAAGGAACGAATCGATCGCGAGACCGGAGCCCCAGGCGATCGGAAGCCCGACCGCTAGACCGAACCCCGCGAGGATCATCGCCTCCTCGATCACGAAGAGACCGACCCGCGCCCGGCGGTATCCGACGGCGCGGAGGAGCGCCAACTCCCGGCTCCTGTCGTCGACGGACATCTGGAGGATCGTGGTCGTGAAGAGCGCCGCGACCGCGAGACCGATCGCTGCGATCAGCTCGCCGAAGGTCCGGTAGACGTTCACGACATGCTGGATATCGCTCAGGATGTCGGCGAGGGTGAAGAAGCTCAGCGCGGGAAACGTCCGCGCCAGCCGGGCCTGATCGCCCGCCGGATCGGTCGGGTCGGTCAGATGGATCAGGACCAGGGTGCTGTAGTCCGTCGCATTCGACGCCGCCGAGTAGATCGACTGCAGCTCGGAGAGGTAGACGAACGAGAGCAGCGCCGACGGCACGAGCCAGAACGGCGCTGAGACACCGACGATCGTGAATCGCGTAGCGGCCGCGTACCACGCGGGGAGCGACGCGGCGGACGGAGGGGCCGCGGGTTGGGCCCAGACGGCGTCGCCGACCCGTAGGTCCAGCACTTCGGCGAGCGCCTGGTCGAGGACGATCTCGTGCGTGGACGGGCCGTCGAACGACCCGTTCGCGTAATGTGGGTCGCCGGGGGCCGTGAACCCGGTGCCCTGGTAGAGGGCGGGGGTCTCGAGGCCCGAGTTGTCGGACGGGATCCAGCCGATGGCGCCGGAGCTCGTCGGCGCCCAGTCGGACGGTACCGAACTGTTGTTCGCGTAGGACCAGAGGGAGCCGTTGCCGAAGACGAGCCCCTCGATCAGCCACGGACTGGCCACGGCGACGTTCGGGTCGGCCGCGGGGATCTCGGTCGCGAGGGGATGGGACCCGGGGATCGGAGGCGGCGCACCGTTGAGGATGCTCGCGTTCCCGGCCGCCGAGCTCGTGGCGAGAAGGTCTACGCCGCTCGAGTAGGCGAGCGTGGTCGCGCTCGTCTCGACGCCGGCGGACAGGGCGAGGAGGAGGACGACGAGCCCGGTCGCGAGCCCGATCCCCAGCCCGGTGAGCGCCGATCGGCCCGGTCGTCGGCGGATCCCGTCCCAGGCGTACCCCACGGCCGACCCCCCGGGGACGCTACCGCCCCGAGGACCGGCGCAGCTCGCCGAGGCTGATCCGGTGGGAGGCCTCCACGTTGTACTTGTGGATCGACTCCTCGCTCACGGTCGAGGCACGAACTGTCGTGGCGTCCGAGGCGGTCGGGAACCTCTCCGGAAGGCTCGCGAGGAGGTCGCGGACGACGTCCTCGACGAACTTCGGATGGCGGTGCGCGTCGAGCACCACCTGGGCCTCGTCCCCGCGCTTGAGGATCGCGTACGTCGGGCTCGATTGCGCCGCTTCCACCGCCGCGATCACCTCGTCCACCTCGACCGACGTCTCACCGTCGAGCTCGAAGATCAGACGAGTGCGGTTCCGCTGGTTATGCGAGATCATCGGCAGGGACTCGAACTGCGGATCGGCGAGGAGGGGATACTCCTTCGTCAGCAGCTCCCGGCATGTTTCCATTGCGCACGGGCAGGCGGTCATGCCGACCGCCTCCGCGCCGACCGCGCGACGCACCTCCACCGACCCGTCCTCCGTCCTCGTCCCGCGGGCCTCGGCGAGGAGGGTGTAGTCTTCGAAGCTCCGCTTCGGCTCCGAGACCCCCTTGCGGAGGAAGTACTCGGCGGACGCCTCCACCGAGGCCTCCGTGGCGTACGGATGGCGCACCAAGAGCTCGCGGACGATGCTCGAACAGGCCGTCTCGAGGCTCTCCACCGGCCGGGTGGCGGTCTCGTCCACGATCTCGGCCAGGATCTCGGCGTTGCGCGACAGGTCGGACCCCTTACGGTCCGAAGGGAGGTCCACGGCCACCCGGAACGTTACCGCGAGGTTGTTCGCCCGGCCTTCCCGCTGGACCGAGAGGGGCTTACGAATCCCGGTCAGTCCGACCGAGAGGAGCCGCAGGCGCCCCCGGCTCGGAGCCCGCGCGTGAACGTCCTGGGCGGGAGGCATCGTCTCGCACTACGGTGGGGGGGGTTAAACGCATTGTCGGCGGGCCGAGTAGGTCACCCTCGCACCCGGGCATCGTTATAGGCCGTGGGTCGATGGTTCCATCGATGGTCGAGTCCGCGCCCGCCCCGACGGCCCCCACCGCCCCCGGCACACCCACCGGCGCCGGCGGGGTGTACGCCGAGCGGGAGCAGCTCATCACGCAGAACCTGAAGCAGATCTACGACCCCGAGATCCCGATGAACATCGTCGACCTCGGGCTCATCTACGGTTTCGAGTGGACCGGGGACGACGTCAAGCTCAAGATGACCCTGACCGCCCCCGGCTGCCCCGTCGCGGGGATCCTCGCCGAGGAGGTCAAAGCCGCCATCGAGAAAGTGCCGAACGTCCACTCGGCGATCGTGGAGATGGTCTGGGAGCCCCCGTGGTCGCCCGAGAAGATGAGCGAGTTCGCCAAGCACCAGTTCGGCTACGCCTGACGGATCTCCTCTGACGCCCGACCGGCCGGACCCCTCCCGGGCCCCAGCGATAATCCGCGAGCTCCGCTGGAGCGATCTCGACGCCCTGACGGATACCTACTACGCGCTGTACGACGAGCGGGAGCGCGGTGACCCGATCGGGATCACACTCTTCGAGGAGAAGCCGACCGCCGCCGACCAGGTGTCGTGGTTCTCGAACCTCTACCGGCGCGGGCTTACCGGCGACGCGATCACCTCGATCGCGGAGCTGGACCACCGGGCGGTCGGTAACTGCACCGTCGGCCGGATCGCCGCCCGCGCGGACGCCGAGAACGGCCACGTGGGGGATCTCGGGATCCTGGTCCGTCGCGAGTATCGCGGCCGCGGCGTCGGGCGGGCGCTTCTGCGCGACGCGCTCGCGAGATGCCACAGCGTCTTCGAGATCGTGCGCCTCAGTGTCTTCGCGAACAACGTCCGGGCGAAGAAGCTCTACACCGAGTTCGGATTTCGTGAAATCGGCCGCCTGCCTCGGGCGATCCGCCGGGGGGATGGCTACATCGACGAGGACCTGATGGTCCTCAATCTTGGCGCCGGCACGACCCGTCCCCCGAGCGGCTGACACACCCGCCCGCCATCGGGGTCAAGGCCCCGCTCACAGTACCCGCACGCCCCGGCGTACCGGGGTTCGGGACCCGGCCGCGACCGCGCCCTTTCGATGGTACGGGCCGCCCGTCGGGACCGCGGCCCGCCGTCCGTGCTAGCGTTTGGCGCCCCCCGAACGGTTAAGCCGTGCCGGAGTACCCTCGCGAGCGATGGCCCCCTCCGATCCCTGGAAGAACGAGCTCGAGACCGAGCGTTCCATGAAGAACGAGTTCATGGCGTGCCACACCGAATCCCCGTTCATCGCCGCTCGGCTCCCATTCCACGACCTCGTCTATTTCCCTCCCGACCCCGCGCTTCGCGTGCGGGCAACGCTCGTCCGGACCGCGACCCCCGAGGAGGCGTATCTCCGGACCAACCGGGACAACCAGGCGGTCATGCGGTACCTGGGCGACCTCACGTTCCGTCTCGCCGGCAGGGACCTCCGCCTCAAGGTCTACCACGCGGGAGAAGGGGTGGGCACTTCGGTCTTCGTCCCGTTCCGCGACGCGACCAGCGGCCGCGAGAGCTACGGGCCCGGCCGTTACGTCACGCTCGAGCTCAACGAGGCGGACGAGTACGACCTCGACTTCAACCGGGCGTTCAACCCGTACTGCGCCTACACCGAGGAGTACGAGTGCAGCTTCCCTCCCGCGGAGAACGACCTGCCTGTCCCCGTCCGGGCGGGCGAGAAGGTCTGGGCCGAGGACCGGAACCCGCGGACGGCCTCGAGCCTCGTGCTCGCGCGCCGGCCGGGCAAGGCCCGCCCCACGAAGGTGGCTGCCGTGCGCCGGCGACCCGTGTCGCGCCCGAAGCCGGCTAAAGGTGCGGCAGCGAAGCGGCGATCCCGTTGAGCACGAACTGGACCCCGACGGCGGCCAAGACCAGGCCGAGGACACGGGTCATCGCCATCACACCGACCCGTCCGAGGGCGTGCAGGATCGCCTGGCCGTAACGGAAGATGAAGAAGGTCGCGACCGCGGTGATCAGTATCGCTACAAACGTCGCCACGATCACCAGCGGGTCGTTCCCCGCGTTGCCCTCGTAGATCATCACGGTCGAGATCGCCCCCGGGCCGGCGAGGAGCGGGATCGCCAACGGAACAACCGACAGCTCGTCCCGGCGCGCGATCGCGTCGTCCCGGTCCTGGGGCGAGAGCTTGGTCCGGCCGATCTCTCCCTGGAGCATGTCGAACGCGACGACGAACAGCAGGATCCCTCCCGCGATCTCGAACGCGCCCAGCGTGAACCCGAAGGCCGCGAAGATGAACCGCCCCACGAGGGCGAACACCGCGAGCACGGTCCCGAAGACGAGGACGGCGCGACGCAGGATCACCGCCCGGTCGGCGGCATCGAACCCTTCGGTGAGCGTGACGAAGAACGGCAGGGTACCGATCGGGTCGACGATCGCGAAGATAGTGACGATGATCGCAGCGTAGAGCGCGACATCGATCATTCGGGAATCCCTCGACGATACCGCCGGGAGCGCGTTGGGCTTTCAGTTCTTCGCCCGGACGTCGCTCCGCGACCCCGGGCTTCCCAGGCGTGGGGCCGGCCCCTCCGCGACGCGGAGGGAGCGACTCCGAGTCGAGGGCGCGCGCGCGGCGTTCGGCCGTTGTTGCCGAGCGGCGGAGGACCCCCGGGCCCGGGGGCGAGCGCGTGGTCGTCGACGGGCCCGGATGTTGTGGCCACGGAGTCGGAGGATGAGGGGCTCTCGATTCGGATTCGCGAGCAGGAGCAGGTCCTCGCCGACGGACTTCGGCTTGAACAGGATGCGGGCCCGGCTGGAGAGGCGCATTCGCTCAAGATACGGCCCGCCGCGCTGGCCGATGAGAAGGACGAACGACCGGCCCGGCCGCGGGTTCTGGAGCTCCACCTCGATCTCGCACGACGGGGACTTCCGCTCGATCTCGATGCGGGCCGTGGAGACCGGGTCGAGGACGAGGAACCCAGGTAGCCGTGCGAGCGATATCGGCACCGTTCCGGCCACCGGCGCCTCCTCTCTAAAACCTGACCGCTCGTTCTTCGCCCGAGGTGCCTCGACCTTAAATCGGGCACCGGACTCGCGGCCCCGATGGCAGCAAAGCGCACCGCCCAGGCGGTCTGGGAAGGCGACCTTCTTCGAGGGCACGGCACGGTCAAGGGAACCAGCGGCGCGCTGGGAGAGGTCGGGGTGTCGTGGGGATCACGGACCGAAGCCCCGGCGGGGAAGACCAGCCCCGAGGAGCTGCTGGCCGCGGCCCACGCGTCCTGCTTCTCGATGGCCCTGTCGGGCGGCCTCGGTCGCATGCAGAAGCCCCCGCTTCGGCTCGCGGTCAGCGCGACCGCCACCTTCGACAAGGTCGGTGACAGCTGGAAGGTCACGACGATGGAGCTCGACGTCACCGGCAAGGTGCCGGGGATGACCTCCGCCGAGTTCGAAACCGCGGCGAAGGCGGCCGGAGAAGGCTGCCCGATCTCGGGCGCGCTCAAGGGCAACGTCCACGTAACGGTGCGGGCAAAGCTCGACTGAGCGTTCGCTCCCGACGGGTCCATACGGGCCCGTGGACGCGCCGACTACGGCTCACGGCGCCGATCAGCGAGCGTAGTCGCCGAGGTTCCGTTGCGTTCCCTTCTTGGGGGGGTTGGTCGCTCCGGTGGCCGGAACGGACGCGGCGGCGGGCGGGCTCGATTCGACCTCTGCGTCTGCCGGGAGCGGGGTCGCGTCTTCGTCGGACGTCGCCCCGCGCAGCTCACGGACCTCGACGGCGTCGGGCGAGGTGCGCAAGAGAAAGGCGGTCTCCTCCTCCGTGAGCGCGAGCTCCGACACGATCGCCCGCGCTGCGTCACGGACGCGGGCCGTGCGACGGGCCCCCGGCCGGGCCGCCAGGAGCCCTTCGAGGAACGGCAGCAGGACCGCCCGCGCCTTCGCCCTCGAAAGGTGATCCCGCTTGGCGATCTTGGCCACGAGCGATTCCCGTACGGCACGCACCGACCGGGACCGCCCCATCTCCCCGAGGAACTGAGGGAACGCCGCGCGCGCCGTCGTGCGTACTGGGCGCTCGTGGAGCGCGAGCCCCACTCCACCGGTGAGCAGCTCACCGGCGTAGCTCCACAGCCCGTAGACCCTCTCCCGACGGGCCCGGACCAGGAACCGGTCCGCGACCGCGAGCACCGAGAAGGCGCGGTCGCGATGCACGGCATCCGGCGAGAAGTGGGGCAGGTTCTCCTCGATCCACGGGAGGAGGTCGTCGGGGGGCGCGTCGAGCCGGTCGCGGATCTCGACCGACCGATAGTAACGGGAGGCCGTCAGGACCTCTTCCGTGAGCCGCGCGAAGTCCACCGTCAGGTCGCGCGACCCGAGTGCCTCGCCTTGGAGTGCGGACGCCGGAAGCAGCCCTACGGCGTCGAGGTCGTTCAGCGCCGCCCGGAAATCTCCGTGCGCGCGAACAACGATCGCGTCCAGCAGACCGGGCCCCGTCGGGAGGTTCTCCTCCCGAGCGATCTGGGCGAGGCGGCCGGCGACCTCCGCGTCCCGGATCGGGTAGAACGGAATTCGCGCGACTCCCGCCCGCAGGGCGGGAGAGTAGCGGGTCAATTCCCGGTCGTCGTTCACGGTGAGGATCAGAGGCTGGAGGGTCGACCGGACGAGCTTCGCGATCGCGCCCATCCCGCCACGGTCCGACGTATCCACCGCCTTTGCGGCGGCCCTCCACTCCTCGAGGTCGCGCCGGGCTTCGGGGAGCCGCCCCCACGCTGCGTTCCCGGGCGTTCGGGGGACGGCGGCCCAGTCCGCGAACCGCCGGGACTTCGGAGTGCCCCCCAGGCCCCACGCGGCGTTCAATGCCTCGACGGTACCGTACCGGCCTCGGAGGAACTCCCCCAGCGGAGGGGGCACTCGGACGGGTCGGGCCGAGGAGGGCGCGCGGCCGGAAAGACAGTCCGCCTCGTCGAGCAGCAGGAGGGCGTGACGGCTCCCTCGGCCACCCCCGCCATACTCCCCGAGGGTGTGGCTGATGGACGCACGCCCGGCGACCCGTTCTATGGCGGCCTGGTTCCGGGCGTCCGACGCGTTCATCTCGACGACGGTCCATCCCATCTCGGCCCCGATGGCGAGCGCCGCGGTCGTCTTGCCGACGCCCGGCGGTCCCGTCAAGATCGCCGCTCGGCGGGCAGGGATCCGGCCGGTATTCCAGCTCTCCGCCCACGACCGTAGTTCGGTCCGAGCCTTCGGGTTCCCCAGGATTTCGCTGAGACGGACCGGCCGCAACCTCTCCGCGAGCGGCAGCCGGTGGGGGTGGCCCATGGCCATGGAGCGGGGAGGGCCAAGCAGGGATAAGGAGGCGGCGAAGGGCGGAGGCCGTGGCCCGGAACCGTTGAGTAGGCCGGGTTCGGTGAGCGGGCGAGCCTCCATGGCATCTAACACAGTCCCAACGATCGAGCGCCGCTTGGTCGGCGGTAGGTCGTACGGATTCTCCGCCCTCTCGCTCGACCTCGCGCCGGTGCCGGTCGCGTCGGCGCACGACCGGGGAGTGGCCGTCGCGCAGCTTCACCGAGCGCGGGCGGTCGGTGTCACGACGTTCGACCTCGTGAACGCCCGCGACCCCCCGGTCCTCGAACGGTTGCTCTCGGAGGCGTTTCCGTCCGACGACCCCGGCCTCGTCACGATCCTCGGCGTTCGCGGCTCCGGGAGGGGACCTGCCTCGCGCTCGGCCCCAGAGCGACCGCCCGTCACCCGCGAAAGCGCATTCGCGGCTCTCCGGACCTCGCTGGTCGAATCGCTAGAGCGCCTCGGCCGAAATCGCAGAGTGGTCGTCGACTGGAGACCTCGTCGGGGCTCCCTTCCCTCGGAGGCGGTCGTGCCGGATCTGTTGCGCCTTCGCGACGAAGGGGTCATCCTCGACGTCGCGGTCGGCATCGACCCCTCGTTGCCCGGTTCGACGGCGGGAGCCGAAGACGCCTCCGGGCTGGCCTCGGTCGTTCTCTCACTGCTCGATACGGACGCCCTCGGGGGAGCGAAGCAGACGGTCGCGCCGCCTCCGTACTGGATCGCCCGCGACGTCTTCGCCGGAGGACGGCTCGACGGGTCGGCGCTGCAGGGTTTCGCAGCCCGCCCAGGACCCGGCGCCGGTCCCCACGGGATACGCGACCTTCAGGAAGCGTTCGAGCCGGTCCTGCGCTTCGGGTTCCTTACGGAGAAGCGGCGACGCACGATGGCTCAGGCCGCCCTGCGGTTCGTGCTGGGGTGGCCGTGGGTGGTGACGGCGTCCGTGCCGATGCCCTCGCCCGAACGATTCGAGGAGATCCTCGGCTACGCGGCGAGCCCGCCCCTCGAGCGGGCCGAGCTGGCTCGGGTACTCAACAATCGACCCGCTCCGCCCGTGGCCCGGCGGTCGAGGGAGGGCGCGGACTGAAGAGCGGATGCGCGCTCCATCCGCCATGCTCCGCCGCGGGGACCCGGCGCCATCGTTCACGGGGACCACCCACGACGGCCGAACCCTGACCCTCGACGAATTCCGGGGAAGGCCGCTCGTGCTCTACTTCTACCCGAAGGCCAGCACTGCCGGGTGCACAGCCGAGGCGAAGGGATTCGCCCAGAACTACGCGGCGTTCCGCGCCGCGGGGATCGCTGTCGTTGGGGTCAGCGTAGATTCGGTGGAGGCTCAGGCGGAGTTCGCCCGCGACTGCGGGCTTCCCTTCCCCCTCATCGCCGACCGCGACCGTACGCTCGCGCGCCAGTACGGCGTCCTGGGCCTCCTCGGGTTCGCGAAGAGGACGACCTTCTTCGTGGGCGCGGACGGACGGATCGAGGAGATCGTCCAGGGGATGCTGCCGGGTCCTCACGTCCGACGAGCGATCGAACGATCGGGTCAGAGCGGAAACGGGCCGAAAGCGCCTGCCAAACCGTAAGCCGTCCGCTCGCTCACGGTCTCGCATCGAGGGCGTGGGGAATGAAGATCCGGTCGGTCGAACCCATCGAGGTGGCCGCGCCCGGCGACGAACGGTCCTCTCCCTGGGGCTCGACCGTCGTGCTCGTGAAGGTCACGACCACGTCGGGCGCCGCGGGCTGGGGCGAGGCGCCGACCACCCTGATGACCCATCCGGTCCTTGAGAGCGTCCGCGAGGTCGCCCGGTTCTACGAGGGACGGGATCTCTCGGACCACGTGGGAGGGCTCCGCGAGTTCGAGCGGTTCTCGTTCTACCGGTCGCGGTCCATGGAAGCGACGAGCGCCCTCTCTGCGGTGGACATCGCCTGTCACGACCTCGTCGGCCGTGAGCTCGGAGTGCCCATCTCGAAGCTCCTCGGGGGCGCGATCCGGGACCGCGTCGACGCGTACTCCAACGGCTGGTACTCCGACTGCATCGAGCCCAGCGAGTTTGCCGAGAAGGCGAAGGCGATGGTCCGGGCCGGGTTCCGGGCGCTGAAGTTCGACCCGTTCGGGGACCAGTATCGGACGCTTTCGCCCGAGGGGCTCGTCTCGGCGGTTGCCCGGGTCCGGGCGGTCCGCGAGGCGGTCGGCCCGGACGTCGACCTCCTCATCGAGTATCACGGGAGGTTCCTGCCCGACGCCGCGATCCGGGCGGGGCAAGCGCTCGACGAGTTCCACCCGAGGTTCATGGAGGAGCCGGTACTTCCGGAGCTCTCGGACGCGCTCGCGGAGTTCCGGCGCGTCGTCCGCACCCCCGTGGCCTTGGGAGAACGTCTCCTCACGCCCGCGGACTTCGAGAGCTTCCTCGCCCGGGGGTTGGTCGACATTCTTCAGCCGGATATCACGAACTCAGGAGGTTTCACCTACGGGCGGGAAATCGCGGCGCTCGCCACCGCGCGTGGCGCCCCGGTGGCGTACCACAACGCGTTCGGCCCCGTGCAGACCGCGGCGACGCTCCAGATCGACGCCGTGCTCCCGACGTTCTTCCTTCAGGAGAGCTTCGAGGCCAGCTGGCCGGATTGGAAGCGGTCCCTCGTCCGGGGATACGCCATCGAGAACGGCCGATTCGGGATCCCGAAGAAGCCCGGCCTGGGGATCGATGTGGACGAGGCTGCCGTCGACCGGTTCCGGTCCGAAGCCGTCGAGCCGGTCGGCGTGGAACCCCCGTGGGTCATCGCCGGCACGTGGGTCCGCCGCACCCCTCCGCCGGGCGCACCCGGTCCGCGCTAGCCCCCGGCGCCCGCCCGCGCTGACCGCCGGACCGGGGTCTAGATCGGGGAGAGATCTCCTCGAGAACGAAAGAGCCCACTCCTTGCGAGCTGGCGCCGGTGACATCGCTGCGAGGTGGGCGGCGTCCAAGGGAAACCTATTGGCCCGGCAAGGGGGATAGGGGGCGGCGGCCCACCGGAGGGCTGCCGCGGTTCTGCTAAGGGAGAGGGCGTGAACGCTCCGTCAGAGATTCGAATCGGGAGCAGGGACCACGCTCAGAAGATCAGGCCCAGGTTCCGTCGGCCGGAGCCGTGAGGACGTGCGGCGGTCGAGCTCGAGCCGGGCCCCCCGTTCGGAGCGGCCGGTGGGCGCGATCGTCCTTGGGCTTCTTGCGGGATTTGCCGTTGTCTTCTACTCCGCCTTGTTTCTCGGCGATTCCGCCTGGCCCGCGTACACCCGCTGCAATCCCGCTCCGCCCGGGGTCCAATGCACGTTCCATGCGTTCTGGGGTTTCGACCCGACCCTGTTCCTCGTGGCCACCGTTGCGGGCCTGGCCATCGGAGTCCTGCTGCTGGTTCTCACCTACTTCCTGAATGTCTACCCGCGGCGGCATCGGCTCCTCGGCCTGCTGCTCCTCATCGGCGCCGCCGCCAGCATGATCGCGTACGGCGGTGCGATAGTCGGCACCATCCTCGGATTGGGAAGCGGCGTGATGGCGCTGAGATTCCGGCCACGGGGAGCCGATTCGGTCTCGGAATGGTCCGGAGCGTACCCGGCCGGTGCCCCTCCGCCTCAGCCGCCCCCGAAAGCGCTGGTGGATCGCAGACCGGTAACGCGCTGGGACGAACCGTTGATCAATCCACGGAGCGTTGCTTCTTCCGCGGGTCGCCCGGAGCCGTCACCGAGCATCGCGAGGTCCAGCCCGCCGGCAGCCCCCCAGCCCGCGGCTGCTTTGCCGGCTCCTTCCTCGGTTTCGCGCCCGCCCCTGTCGGTCATCGCTACACCCACCCGGATCGGGCCCCTTCGCAATTTCAACGTCGCCAGCACGCGACGGCCGCTCGACGTCGCTCGCGCCACGACCGAGGCCACGAGGTCATCGGCCCCGGGCCGGGCCGCAAGCGCTCCCGCCGGCAGCACGCCTGCCGCGACCGGCCAGACCACTCTGCCAGCCCGAGATACCGACCTATCGGCTCCTCCCTTTTCGGTGATTCCGGACGCGACGACTCGGCCTGTCCTGCCATCCGCGGGGCCGGCGCTGCGGGGCTCCGTGCAGCCCGCCACGCCGTCGATCGCACAGGCCCCGACGACCCCGCGACGGACCCAAGCCTGGATGTGCTCGAAGTGCCGCCTCGTGAACGCGCCCTGGTCGGAGGCTTGCACCCGGTGCCACACCCTCGCGCCCCCTCTCCAGTGATCCGCGGTCTCTGGTGGAACGGCGGGGGACTCCGACCGCCGGGTCGGGGCTGCTCCCCCGATTCGACCGGTCTCCGCTCAGAGCGGTCCGAACCGACGCGGCCGGTCGAGTGACGTGCAACCGACGGGGCATCGCTCGGCGGTCGCGGGGCCGAACTCAACCTCGTAGCGACCTCTCGCGAGGGCCGGCAGGGCGGCACCGCGGCGGTTACACAGCGCCCGGGATCATCGGCGCCGTCGCAGGAACTTCCGGACGGCGGACGGCGTGAACTGTTCCTCTCCTTCGAGCCGGGCCCGGTCCGGGCGGACAAGAAGCGGCAGGTGGACCTCGGCACCGAGAGAACCCAGGATCTCCGACTCGGAAACCCTCTGGCGGGTGACATCGACCAGGTGGACCGACCAACCGAATCGCTTCGCGTAATCGAGGACGAGAAGGATGCACTGCCGGGCCGAGGGCGGCAGCTCGTCGGGGTCACCCTCGTCGGCCGCCTGGGCCGCATTCACCTCTTTGGCCTGAGCAAGTCCCGCGAACGGGACGAAGAGCGACGCGAGGCGAGCCCCGAACGCGAACGGGATTTCTCCGATTAGCCCGCCCGGCAGTCCCGGTTGGCTAGCCACGTACATCACCAGCGTCCCGGAGGTAGCCCCGACAGACATCTCTCGCTGAGAAGGCGCCGACAGAGTAAAGTCCTTCGGCGGGCGAAGAGTCTCCCAGGCGTCCTGCCGACGCGCCGTAACGCGCGGACCCCGCTCGAGCCCCGCGACGGCGCGAACCAATTGACTAGCCAGAGCCTGACCGGAACGTCGTCGCGACTCGGGTCTCGCGTCGTGCTGCGACTGGGCTACCAGCTGCGAAGCGCTTGCGCGACCTGCTTGCGGGCAGCTCGCGTCTGGTGAGGGGGGCCGTTGCGAGTGTAGACGGTGCACGCGCAGGCGCGGCAATGGCCGTCGGGACCGTGCAGGCGGCGCTGGTGCATGCATCCCGCGGTCTCACATTCCGTGGTCAGTTTGTCCACCTGCCGTCGGCCCTGTTACCCATGTAATGTGGCCGTAGGCTATAGGAAGGATGCTAGCCGTGACCGAGGGCCCGACTCCTCGGTCGTGGACCAAACCGCGTGTCCGGCGTCCGTGCTTCGCGCCCAATCCAGTCGGGACGGATGCGGCGCTCCGTGCGACGCAGAGGGTGCCGTCGGGCCGGGCTACATCAAACCTGGAAACGATCCGTCTACAGGATGATTCGGCCACGACGACCGCCTCCGGCCATCCCGATCTCGCCAGACCCTGCGCCGACCAAGGGATCGTTTCAAGGTAATATCCCGGCGGCGGGTCGACGGATGGAGAAAGTGCCGACCGTCACGTTCGACGTCTGGCATACCCTCGTCAAGCTCCATCCCGCCGAGGAGGATCGGTACCTTGCGCGGCAGGAGGCTGCGCTTGCGGACGTCGTCCGGAGCTCCCCCCGGGCCCGCCGCCCCGGACCCGACTCGGGGGTGACCCCCGACGAGGCGGCCCGGCTGGCATTTTACGCCGCGAACCACCGACCGGGCCGTGGATCGCCCGTCGTCGAGCTCGCTCGGGATGCGGCCCGACGGGCGGGACGGACCGCTCGCCCAAGGCAGTGGCTCCGGGCGGTCGAGGCGTATGTCGCCGCGCTTCCCTTCGAAGGGGTGGCTGGGGCGCGTTCCGAACTCCAGCGTCTGAGGCACCAAGGCTACCGTACAGCCGTTGTCTCCAACCTGGTCGGGGAGACCGGGGTCAGCATGCGTGCCGTTCTCCGGAGGCTCGACATGGACCGCTTCATCGAATCGTGGGCGTTTAGTGACGAGCTCCCGTGGGCTAAGCCCGCTCCCCAGATATTCTGGCGAGCCATCGCACCCCTCGACACGACGCCGACCGAAGCGGTCCACGTCGGAGACCTGGGGCCGGATGTCCAGGGTGCTCGGGCCGCGGGGTTCCGAGGCGCCGTGCTGTTCCGGGGGGCGAAGGAATACGGCCGCCGGTACTCCGAGGTCTGCCGGACGAACGCGCCCATCGATCCTCCCCCGGATCTCGTGCTGGACTTGTGGAGCGACTTCCCCCGGCTGCTCGATTCGCTGTTCCCCCGGACTCGCCGGTCAAGGGCGGGAGCCCGAACCCGCGGACGCACCCGCTAGCGAGCGGAACGGCCGTCCCACGGCCCGAGGGTGGGGGTCGGCGAGACGGGACCCGGGCGATGGTTCTGCGCTCGATGAGCTCCGTTTCCCGAGGTCGACGACGGGTTCGGTAAGGCTTTGGGGCCTCGGCATTCGCACCGGCTCTGGCCGATGAGCGACACTGTGCCTCTCCGCAGCAACCCGAGGTTCACCCGCCTCTGGAGCGCGCGGGTCGTCTCCCGATTCGGTTCGGCGCTCTCCTACGTCGTCCTCATCTGGCTGACGTACGCCGAGACCGGGTCTTCGCTCGCGGTCGCGTACGTGGGTCTCGCCGAGTTCATCCCGACCGTGGCGGTCGGCCTGTTCTCGGGGGCCCTGGTCGACCGGTTCGACCGGCGGCGTGTGATCGTTCTGTCGGTCCTCGGGCGAAGTGCCGCCATGGGCGGCCTCGTCGTCGCCCTCGAGCTCTTCGGGTTCCGCCTCCCGCTCATCCTTCTGGCGAGCGTGGTCTTCTCGATCCTCGCTACGTTCTTCGGGCCGGGGAGCCAGGCCCTCCTCCCGGAGATCGTGCCGCGGGACAGCCTGGCCGACGCGAACGGGCTTTTCGAGTCGTCCGAGGCGATCGTCGGGATTGTCGGGAGCTCCCTGGCCGGAGTGTTCATCGTGATCGTAGGGGCGGTCCCCAGCCTCGGCATCGACGCCGCCTCGTATCTCGTCGCCGCGTTGTTCATCGCCCTCATCGGCGGGACGAGCGTCTCCCGCGCTCCGCCCGTGGACCGGCCGAGCCTGCTGGGCGAAGTTCGGGAAGGGTTGGCGTACCTCCGCCGCGCCCTGGGTCTCCTCGAGGTCACCGTCGCCGCCTTGGTCCTCAATTTCTGGTTTGCGTTCGTTCTCACGTTCCTCGTGATCTACACCACGGAACTGCTCCACGGGAGCGCCGTGGTCTTCGGCGCCCTCGAGACACTCATCGCGGGAGGATGGGGCATCGGGGGCTTGCTCGTCGGACGACTGCGGCTTACCCGCTACACGGGCCGCCTTTGGGTCTATTCCGCGTTCGTCGAGGGCGGTGCCATCGTCGCCATGGTCCTCGTCCCGCGGCTCGCCGTGGCGGTTCCGTTGTTCTTGGCGGTAGGGATCCTGCAAGGCGTGCTGAATGTCGCCGGGAGCAGCACGGTCCAGGCGGTCGTCCCGGAGCGGCTGCAGGGTCGCTACTTCGCAACGGAAAACATGGTGAGCTTCGCCGCGATCCCCGCGGCTCAGATCGTGGGAGGCGTGCTGATCCTCCTCCACGGCATCTCGTTCACGTTCCTGCTGGCAGGGGTGGGTTCGCTGGCCACCGGTGGGTGCCTCGTCTGGCTGAAGGACCTCCGTCGCTTCGGCTACGACCCCCGACCGTCGGGCTAGGGACGC
>DATGZQ010000020.1:0-2758 GCA_035297125.1 Thermoplasmata archaeon | reverse complement strand
TCGCCCGCCGGGGAGATCCCCGAGCGGTCTCCGGCCGGGGAGTACCTGGTGGGCCGAGGCGTCCCGCCGAGCGAGTTCAACACCTACGGTTCGCGGCGTGGCCACCACGAAGTGATGATCCGCGGGACGTTCGCTAACGTGCGGCTCAGCAATGCCCTCGCCGCGCCCAGGGAAGGAGGGGTCACCGCGCACCAGCCGTCCGGAGAGCCGATGACGATCTTCGCCGCGGCGGAGCGCTACCGCCGCGAGAACGTGCCGCTGCTCGTGCTCGCCGGCAAGAGCTACGGGCAGGGGAGCTCCCGGGATTGGGCTGCGAAGGGCCCGCGCCTCCTCGGGGTCGGGGCGGTGATCGCGGAAGGCTACGAGCGGATCCACCGCACGAACCTGATCGAGATGGGGGTCCTTCCGCTCGGATTCCTGCGGGGCTCGGGATGGCGATCCCTCGGCCTCACGGGTCACGAGTCGTTCGACCTCAGGCTCGCCTCGGCCACCGAGCTCTCTCCCCGCTGCTCGGTGGAAGTGACGGCCACCGCTGCCGACGGCAGCGTGGGGAAGTTCGAAACAGTCCTCGAGATCCATTCCCCCATGGAGCTCGGGTACTATCGCGTCGGGGGCGTGCTCCCGTTCGTAATGGACCATCGGTTCGCGAAGTAGGGGGCTGTAGCACGCGCCACGGAGGACGCGGCTCGGGGCGGCCGGCTCCGTCGCGGGCCCTCGGGGTGGTGCCTCGCGGACTCCGGTGGCGAACTCGCGACACGGGCGCGCACCTTGGCGACGGGCGAGAATGTCGGTTCCCGGCCCTCGTCGACGGTCTGCTTCCGTGAGAGAGGTGCCAAAATATTCTTATACGAGCTCATATGGTCCGCCCCCTGTATGTCTGACGCGCCGAACATTCGAAATCGTATTTGGCTCTGGCCGATCGTGCTCCTAGTCTGCGCGCTCATGCTCTCCCCCGCCGGGGGTCTGATCGGAGCGCACGGAGGCTCGCCGGTTTCGGCGTCGGTCTCCAGCGCCGTCACTCCGCTGGCCGCTCCGCTCGTACCCATCACTACGCCGCTGTCACACACATCGACCGGGATCGCGAACCTCCAGTCCCAGGTTCCCACCACCTCCTCCGGCGTCAACCCCATCACGTCCTCATTCTCCTCGCTCCGAAGCGGAGAGTCGGCTCCCTCCGGAACGGCCGGCTTCTCGACCTCGACGTCACCCCACCAGGATCTCCCGACTCCGGCGTTCCTCGCGCCGGTCGCCAAGTCGCTCGCGGACGGACAGGTCCCTGTCTCTGTCGCGTACCTCCCTAGCCTCTCGCTCCTAGACCACCCGGTCTCCACTCCCAGTCAGGCGGTCAGCCCGCTCTACACCGTCGCTCCCGCCCCGATGGGGATCGGGGACTTCGGACTCGGCTCCTCCGGCCCCTACTCCGTCTACACCCCAGATGTCCTCGGCGCGCTGACGCTCAACGGCTACAACGCCACCTCGGGAAGCACCTACGAGGTGACCGGCGCGTACTACTGGGACGGCCTCAGCCCGAACGCCAACGTCACTCCCTGGCAGTCCGGCATTCAGCTCAACACTGTCGTCACGAACGTCTCGTACCCGGGCTCGAACGTGGGCCAGTTCTGGACCCAGAACGTCGTGGACATCAACGGGAACTCCCTCCAGTTCATCGACAACCTCTGGAACTTCTCGGCTCCCAGCGCCACCCTCAACACGGGCACACTCTACTCGTACGGCGGGACGCTGGTCCCGGGCGAGTTCTACTACGCCTACGGCCCCACGCTTCCTATCGCCTACCCGATGACGCTCGACCTCTACAACAACGTCTCGAACGTCGGCGGGCGAACAACCGTGACGTTCGGCTACCACGTCTCGGAAGGCGCCACGGTCTACACCGGCATCTACGACACGATCGTGTTCAACTCGCTCCCCACCCTGGTCTACCCGTTGCTGACCCCGGACTACCTGGTCAGCGGGAGCAGCGCCAACCCGCTCGGTCTTCTCGATGACGCAGAGCTCATCTTCGGCGGACCCGGCGGAGGCTCGAACGCCATGATCGACTCGCTCAACGGCACGGCTTCCCTCGCCTTCCGAGAGGGCAGCTCGTGGACCCCGGCCGAGTCCGCGTACAGCTACGGAACCGACACGGGCGAGACCTCTATCGGTATCGCCGGTACCTGGTCCGGGGCGGCCGAGTCGCTCAGCCAGGGTCCGTCGATGCTCTACGGACTGTGGAACACTTCGGGCGGCGTGCCCAGCGGTAGGTATTCCGTCTATTCGCTCCCGATGTCCCCCTCCTACGCTTTCGAATTCGTCGGGCTCGACGGGACCAACACGACCAACCTGAGCTGGGCGCCTTCCGAGGCTAACGGCACGGTGGAAACGTACCTGCCGCCCGGGTTGACCTACAACTTCACGTGGTTCGCCGACGGGTTCGCCCAGGCCAACCTCACGTGGACACTGTCGGAGAACGTCAGCATCCTGCTCACCATGATCCCGGATTCGGGGAACTGGAACGCTCCTCTCTACATGAACGGGCCCGCACAGGCTGCGAGCCTAGCGTTCAACACGACAGGCTCCGTTGCCGCGCCGTACGTGTTCAACAACATCACCGTCGACGTCAACCTGACGTTCAACCACATGAACGACTGGGGATTCCCCGACTTCGACCTGCTATGGGCGAACGGCGTCAGCGCCCCGATTCGAGTGATCAACGTCACCCAGGGGCAGGACTCCCCGACGGGAAACACCTACTACCAGC
>DATGZQ010000019.1:0-77595 GCA_035297125.1 Thermoplasmata archaeon | reverse complement strand
CCGCACGGAACTTCGGAAACCACTCCGCGCCGTACCCATGCCTGGATCTGCCCGTTCTGCCACCTTACCAACGCCCCGTGGGCGCCGGCCTGCCCCAGTTGCCGTCGCGTCGCGCCCGCTCTCTGAAGCCGTGGTCCGGCTCGTTGAGCGCTCCATCGACATCGACGCCAGCCCCGAGGCCGTCTGGAAGGTCCTGATCGATCTGGTACGATACCCCGAGTGGAATCCGTTCCTTTCCCGAATCGATGGGCCGCTTACCCCGGGTGCCCGTCTCAGCGTGGATTTCGGACGCAGTGGCTCTCGGAAAGTGACGATGCGTCCGCGCGTTCTGGTCGTCAGTCCCGACCGAGAACTGCGATGGCTTGGCAAGCTTGGAATCGGCGGGTTGTTCAACGGCGAGCACGCGTTCCGCATCGAGTCGGCCTCGCCCTCGACGGTTCGGTTCGTTCAGTCCGAGAGATTCACCGGCCTACTGGTCCCCCTGCTGGGAGGGGTGATCCGGCAAGCGGCGTCCGGCTTCGAGGAGATGAACTCCGCGTTGAAGAGGCGTGTCGAGACGGTCGGCCTCGTGGCAGGCGCAGCCCCGCTGACGAACTAGCGTGGGGGCCCGTAGCGGGCGCTCGGAGGTGCTAAGACTGCCGTTTGCCTTGATTTCGCGGAAGGGGCTCAACCGGGTATGGCGCTCGATCTCTGGGAAAAATCATCGGAGGACGTCCGAGAACGTTGGAGGGACATGGCGCGGACGCTGCGTGACACCGGCGACGCGGAGGCGATTCCCCGCGCCCTCCAGACGTGCTTCTGGTTCGGAGCCCAAGCCGGAACGGCGAAACCCGGGCCTCAGGCGGAAATGAGCCTCCTCAACCTGCTTCCCTCGGACCTCGCGGCCCAGGTGGCAAAGATTACCCGCCAACGCTAGGCGTACCGTCCGCGGGGGTGATTCCACCCCTTTCCGAGGCCTACGCCTGCCAAGATCACACCGATTCTTCGATCTCGCCCGCCCGGGGAGCACCGGCCAGCCGATCTGCGACCCGGGCGAGGATTTCGATGTGGTGGTCGACGTCGGCGACGGTGTGCTGGACGGAGATGGTCCACTGTTCGTCCGGGCCGGTTCCCGATGGGATCAGGCCTTGGTTGAGACACAGATAGTAGTACAGCATCGAGCGGTCCCCGTCGATCGTGAGGAAATCCCTCCAGTTGCGGACCGGGTGGTCCGTGAAGTAGACCGACCCCGAAACACCATCGGCCGCCACGACCGCGGTCACGCCTGCACCCCGGAAGACCTCGGTGTACCCCCGGGCGAGACGAGCGCAGAGCGCGGCCGACCGCTCCAGGTTCTCGTTGGTGAGGATGTGCTCGAGCGAGGCGAGGCACGCGGTCACGGCCAGGGGGTTCGAGTTGTAGGTCCCCGCGTGGGCGACCTTCCGCGGACCGACCTCGTCGAGTATCCCCGGACCTGTAGCAACCGCCGAAAGCGGGATGCCGCAGGCGATCGATTTTCCTAGCGTAACGATGTCCGGGCGGACCCCCACCCGAGCGGCGCCGCCCCCGGGGTACTTGGCCCCGGTCTTGATCTCGTCGAGGACGAGGAGGGCCCCGAGTTCGTCGCAGAGCTCCCGCAGCCCGGGGAAGAATCCCTTCTCCGGCAGGATGAACCCCATGTTCATCGGGATCGGCTCTGCGATGATCGCCGCGAGGTCGTCGCGGTGCTCGAGCGCGATCTTCCGGGTCGCCTCGAGGTTGTTGAACGGGGCGACGAGCGTACGGCCGTACGTTTCGGGCGGAATCCCCGGTGAGGCCGGCACAGAGTTCGGATGTTCCGGAGCGCCGGCGACCTCGAGCCGCGGTTTCACCCCGACCAGTAGCGTGTCGTGAGAGCCGTGGTACGAACCCTCGAACTTGAGCACGTACCGCTTCTTCGTGTAGGCCCGGGCGAATCGCATCGCGTGGTGCGTCGCCTCGAGGCCCGTGGTGCTGAACCGGACCTGCGCCATGCCAAACCGTCGACAGACCCGCTCGGCCGCCTCCGGCGTTCGCTCCCACTCGTAGCCGTAGACGCTCCCCTGTCCGAGCTGGCGGCTGAGAGCCTCCACGAGTTTGGGATGCGCGTGCCCGCTCTGAAGGCAGCCGTAGGCCATGTTGAAGTCGAGGTAGTCATTCCCGTCCGCGTCCTGAAGCGTGACCCCGTGGGCGCGCTTCACGTAGAACGGATACGGGTCCAGGAACCGGTAGTTGGAGTGGACCCCGACGGGGGTCCACGTCCGAGCCCGCGCGAACAGCTCCGCGGAGCGCGGCGTTCGACGCCGGTACTCCGCGTATGCCGATTCGATTCGAAGATCCATCGCAAGTCTCCCGCGACCCCCGACCAAGGGGGCACTGTCGCGAGCGACCCGAACCGGGGTCGCTACAAAACGCCGCGGAGGCTCCGGCGTGGGCGACGACCGATTGGAGACTTATGGCGGGACGGCGACCGAGCCCCGCCGTTCGGGGAGCCCAAAGAGATGGCGAGCGTTGCCCCCTAGGATGGCGGCCTTGTCCTTGTCGGGCAGGTCGAGCCGATCGATGAGGTCCACTGCGGTACGGAGCTCCTCTAGGGGCCAGTCGGACCCGTAGAGGATACGTTCCGGCGAGCCGACCGTGAGGATGACGTTCATCAGCCGCTCGCGGCACAGCTCGAGCGAGCGGGCAAAGTAGGGCGCTGACGGAGGGCCTAGGAGGCCGGAAGTGTCCGCGTAGACGTTCGGGTTCTTGTACACGACCTCAGCAGCCTCATCGATCCAGGGGTTTCCGAGGTGGCAGAGCACGAACCGGACATCCCGGAAGCGGCCCGCGACCTCGTCGACCTCCACCGGCCTCGCGAACTTGAGCAACCCGCGCCCCTCGAGCGTGTCGCCCTGGTGGAACAGGACCGGCAGTCCCCGCTCCCGAGCGTACTCATAGATCGGGTCGAGCCGGGGGTCGGTAGGGTAGAACGAGAGGTATCCCGGGAAGAGCTTGATGGCCGCGATCTCGGGTTCGGAGTCGATCGCCTCGAGGTCCTCGGTCATCGCCGGTCCGCCTCGCGTAGGGTCGAGAGTGGCCACCGGGAGGAGGCGCCCTCCGCTCGCGATGAACGAACCTCGGCCCTCTGTGAGCGCGTCCTTGCACGACGGCGCCTGGAAGATCTGGATGGCCAGCGCGAACTCGATCCCGTCCCGGTCCATCTCTTGCAGGAGCCCGGCGACCGAGTAATCGAGGCCTGGCCGATAGGCCGTCTCCGCGATGCGCGGCCACCATCGGCTCAGGTGGATGTGCGAGTCGACTCGTCCGGTGCGGAGGGGAGGCTCTCCCACGTAGCCACGAACTCTCTTGCGCGCTTAATCCCTCGGACTACGCGGGAATAACCACGTTCCGGGTTTCCCACGGACGAGATTCCCATGCCCTCAGGCGATTCCGCGGCTTGGCGGGACCGATGCTCTAGCTCGACGTTTCGAGGCGACCTGGCCCGCCGTCCAGCCGGTCCACGGCCTTGGGTCTCCATGCCGCGGCCGCGACAAGGGCGCCGAGCGGGACGGCGGTCAGGTAGACCCAAAGATCGGTGTACGTCCCCGAGAGGATCGCCGGCGCGAGCGTCCGCGCAGGGTTGAGCGAACTTCCCGTCCACGGCCCGATCAGGTACGTCGAGAGTCCCACGACCAGGGAGGAAGGAGGATCCGCCACTGGCGGAGGCCTTCTCCGAGGTCGGCCAGGACGAGCAGGCCCACGACGAGGGCAGCCGTGAAGACGACCTCGAGTGTCCGTGCCCCCCGATTGGGTTGATCGACGTGGTGGGGAAGAAGCGGGCCGTCTGCGTCGTCTCGCTCCCTGGGAAGTACGGAACGGTCCGTTTCGGGCCGATTCAAAAGTGCCTCTCGGGGGTCAGCCCGGCGACGTTGACCTCTACCTTGCGCTCGCTCGAGCGAGCTCGACTGATTCATCGAGTCCAGGTAGAAGGGTCGAAAGGACCCGTCAGGGCGTATGCGCTCACGGAACCGGGCATCTCACTCTATCGCAGCCTGTTGCCGCTGGCCGGCTGGCTCCAGAAGAGCTGACCCTCGGACCCTCCTCCGCGCCCGCGCGGAGTCGTGGTTGTCCGGTCGACCCTATCAGGGAATCGCGTCACGCATCGGCGGTCCCCGGGCAGGTTGATATGGGCCCTCGCCGGTTCCGGTAACGGTGGCGATGACGCGTACCTCCGACTGGCTTAGCTTTCCCGACGCGCCGCGCATCGTGGTCCCGCCGCCGGGGCCGCGATCGCGGGAGCTGCTCGGGGAACAAGCCCGTCTCGAGACGGACGCGGTCGCCTACCCTCACTACTTTCCTATCGCCCCGAAGATCGCGAAAGGTGCGACGATCGAGGACGTTGACGGCAACCGGTTCATCGATTGGGTGGGAGGGATCTCGGTTCTCAACCTGGGGCACTGTCACCCTCGGCTCATGGCCGCCCTGGCGGCTCAGGCGGGCCAGATGTGGCACGCCCTCGAGCTTCCGACTGAGGCGCGGGTCCGATTCCTTCAGGAGCTCGACAATGCCCTGCCGGGCAATCTCAAGCATCATGCCAAGATCCTCTTCACCGTCACCGGCGGGGACGCGGTCGAGACTGCCGTCAGCCTCGCGGACTTCGCCCAGCGCAGGAACGGTACCGTAGCGTTCTCGGGCGCCTACCACGGGGTCCACGGGGGCGTGGTCAACCTCACGAGCGGCCGGCGGTACCACACCACAAGCTCGTTCCACGGAGGCACGGTGGTCCGGGTCCCGTACCCCGACCCGTATCGCCCCGTCCTCGGGGCCGACCAGGGGGCCGCGGGCACGATCGCCTACCTCGAGCACCTCGTGAACGACCCGCATTCGGGTGTCGACTCGATCTCCTCGGTCCTGGTCGAACCGATCCTCGGCGAGGGAGGCTACGTCGTCCCTCCCGACGATTTCCTTCCGTCCCTGCGCGAGTTCTGCGACCGCCATGGGATCCTCCTCATCGCCGACGAGGTCCAGACCGGGCTCGGCCGGACCGGCCGGATGTGGGCGGTCGAGCACTCGAGCGTAACGCCCGACATCCTCTGCATCGCGAAGACGATCGGCGGAGGGCTACCGCTGTCCCTGGTCGCCTACCGGTCCGACCTCGTGAAGGAACTTCCGCGCGGCTTCCACCTCGGAACGTACCGGGGGAACGCGCTCGCGCTCGCGGTGGGAGCGGAGACGCTCCGGGTCCTCCAGGAGGGCGACCTGCTCGAGCGGACCCGCCACCGCGGGCCCCGCATCGTGGCGCGATTGCAAGCAATCTCGGAACGCCACCCCACGATCGGCGACGTCCGCGGCAAGGGGTTCATGATCGGCACCGAGTTCGTCCACGACCGCGCCAGTCGCCGGCCGTGGGGCGAGCGGGCGAAGGCGATGCGTTCGGCGTTGCTCGCCCGGGGCGTCCTCATGCACACCTCCGGAAGCTGGGACCAGGTCCTTCGGTTCATGGCCCCGCTCGTGATCGAGGACGAGCTCCTCGAGCGCGGCCTGGCGGCGTTCGAAGAGTCGATTGAGAGCCTGGATTCGGGCCCCGAGATGGCTCGGTCAGTGGGACCACACCCTCCCGCGACCCCCCGCGAGCTCCTCCTCCCCCCGGAGCATGCGGTGCCCCCTCCCCGGATTCCGTCCGTTCCCAACCCCACGCTCACGGACTGACGGCCGGCGGGCTCGTTATGATCCCGCGTAGTTGATCGAGATCAGCTTGACCTCGGTCATCTCCTGCATGGCGTAGCGCAGTCCCTCCCGTCCGAGTCCGCTCTCCCGAACCCCGCCGAACGGCAGCGCGTCCCAGCGCAGGTTGGTCGGGTCGTTGAGGTGCACTCCGCCGGCTCGGATGCGCTTCGCGAGCGCAAGGCCGCGGGAGAGGTCCTTGGTGTAGACGGCCGCCTGGAGACCGTAGGGGGTTGCGTTCGCGATGCGGACCGCGTCGTCGACGGCGGAGAACCGCAGGATCGGGGCGATCGGGCCGAACGGCTCCTCACGAACGACGAGAGCGTTCTCCGGAACGTGGTCGAGCACCGTCGGGGCGTAGAAGCTGCCGCCGCCTATCGACACCCGGCCCCCACCCGCGAGCACGGACGCCGAGCGTCCCCGGGCCTCCTCGACCAGCCGTTCCAGCCGCGCGACGGAGGCACCGTCGATCACGGGTCCGACCTCGGTCGCTTCGTCGAGCGCCGGGCCGACCCTCAGGGAGCGCGCGCGCTCCGCCAGGGCCCGGCCGAACGCATCGGCGATCGATTCGTGGACCAAGAGACGCTTCGAGGCGGTGCAGACCTGTCCGGAGTAGCCGAACGTTCCCCGCACCGTCGCGGCCACGACAACGTCGAGCGGCGCATCCTCGAGGACAACCAAGGGGTCGAGACCCCCCATCTCGAGGATCACCCTCTTGGCGTGCCGGCCCGCGCGCTCGGCGATCCGCTTCCCGACCGACGTCGACCCGGTGAACGAGACGAGACGGGTCGCCGGGTGCTCGACGAGGGCGTCCCCGACGGAATCCCCCGGGCCGACTATGACATTGAGCACGCCCGGCGGGATCCCTGCCGCCGAAAGGTGCTCGGCCAGCCGCAGGGCTGTGAACGGGGCGGCGCTGGTCGGCTTGACGACGACCGGATTGCCGGCCGCGAGGGCCGGCGCGACCTTGTGGGAGAGTAGGTTCAACGGAAAGTTGAACGGCCCGATCGCGACGACGACGCCGATCGGGTCCCGGACCGTGAAGAGGAACCGGTGCTCGTTGCCGGCGGGCCGCTCGTAGGCGTCCGCCGGAAAGCTCTCGCCTCCGAGCTGGCGGATCTCCTCGGCCGCGAGCCGGTAGACCCCGACGGCGCGGTCGACCTCTACCCGCGCATCGGTGATCGGCTTTCCGACCTCCGAGGCGATCAGCCGAGCCATCGTCTCACGGTCGGCCGCGAGGCGGTCCGCACCACTCCGGAGGATGCGGGCCCGCTCGTGCCCCGGCACGCGTGCCCAGCGCTCTTCGTTCTCCGCCGCGCTGTCCACCGCGGCCCGGGAATCCTCGACGGTCGCCACGGGAGCTTCGCCCAGCGCGAGGCCTGTCGACGGGTCTACGACAGGGCTGTACCGACCGCCGGAGGGCGGCCTCCAGGTCCCGCCGATGAACAGGGCGCCCCGGCCGCCCGGCGGTATCCCTTCGATCACCGGTGTCCCTAGGCTGGGTCCCCGTAGACGGTGTAGTGCCAGCTCTTCCGGGCCTGACCGGTGAGATCGACGTAGATGTTCTTCACGACGGTGTAGTCGTTCAGCGAGTCCGCGCCGAGGTCCTTTCCGAACCCGGACTGTTTTACTCCACCGTGCGGGGTCTCCGAGCCGAGCGGCAGGTGGTCGTTGACCCATACGTCCCCGAACCGGAGGGCGTGGGCCGCGCGGATCGCGGTCCGCACGTCCCTCGTCCAGACGCTTCCCGCGAGGCCGTAGGCGACCCCGTTGGCGATCTCCATCGCCTCGTCGAACGTGGAGAACTCGAGGACGCAGAGGACCGGCCCGAAGATCTCCCGTTGGGCGATCGCCATGTTCGGGGCGACTGAGTCGAACACCGTGGGAAGGACGAAGGCGCCCGCGCGATGCTCCCGGCCCCCGTCCGTGCCCCCGATGCGGAGTCTGGCGCCCTCGCTCTTCCCCTTGGCCACGAACCCGAGGACCTTCTTCTGGTGGACTCGGCTCACGAGCGGGCCGAGGTCGGTCTTCCGGGAGAGGGGATCCCCGACCCGGATGGTCCGGATCCTCTTCAGCAGCCTCTCCACGAACCGGACCCTCACCTTGGTGTGCACGATCAGGCGGGTGGCCGCCGTACAATCCTGACCCCCGTTCACGAACCCGCCGACAATCGCGCCCTCGACGGCGGCCCCGATGTCGGCGTCGGGGAAGACGACGAACGGAGCCTTCCCGCCGAGCTCCAGCTGGACCCGCTTCACGGTCTGGCTCGCGGCTTCCATGATCTTGCGGCCCGTCGCGGTGTCCCCGGTCAGCGAGACCATATCGACCGCCGGGTTGCGGGTCAGCTCGTCGCCGACCTCGGCCCCGGGCCCAGTCACCACGTTCAGCGCCCCGGCGGGGAGCCCTGCGTCCTGGAAAGCTCGGCCGAGCTCGAGACTTGTGAGCGGGGTCCAGCTCGCCGGTTTGAGCACGACAGTGTTCCCGACGACGAGCGCGGGAGCGACCTTCCAGACGGCCATCATGATCGGGTAGTTCCACGGCGTGATCGACGCCACGACGCCGACCGGCTCGCGCCGGAATATCGTCGTCCCCTCTCCCGTGAACTCGCCGGCGCTACGGCCCTCGAGCATCCGCCCCGCGCCGGCATAGAACGCGAGGTTGTCGGCGCAGAACGGCAGGTCGGCGTCCGCCGCCTGCTTGATCGTCTTTCCCTGGTTCCGGCTCTCGAGCTCCGCGAGCTCGGAGAGTCGCTGGGTCAGAAGCTGGGAGACCTTCAGGAACACTTCGGCGCGGGCCCGCGGGGGGAGGCGAGGCCACGGCCCCTTGTCGAACGCCTCTCGCGCGGCATCGATTGCGGCCCGCGCGTCCGAGCGGGAACCCCGCGGAACGGTACCGAGCGGCGCACCGTCGTACGGGCTCACCACGGGCATCGTCGCTTCGTTCGACGCCGGGACCCACTCGCCCCCGATCAGCATCGGCCGGTCCATCGTCCCTCCGCGACCGTCAAGAGGTCGGGCGGGTAAAGATGGTTGCCGGGCCGCCGGGGCCGGGCCTTCCCGCGGGGGCGATGGCCCCGAGCGGCACTATATCAAGGAGGGACGGCGTGGGGGGATTCGGCCTCTCGGATACGCGCGATGGACCCGAAGTGGCGGAACGCGGTCGTTCTCGGGATCGTCGTGGTCCTGATCGGAGCGGGGGTCTCCCTGCGGGCGCTTGGTTCGAGCTGCCTCCACCAGACGAACCCGATGGTGGTCGACCAGTCGGAGATCCCGGACTCGCTCGACCCCGGTGAGACGTTCTCGACCCCCGGCTGGGCGGCGGTCCAGCAGGTCTACCAGGGGCTCGTCAACTACAACGGGTCGAGCGCGACCAATTTCACCGGCGTGCTGGCGAAGAACTGGACCGAGTCCCCGAACGGGCTGGACTGGAACTTCACCCTGCGGAGCGGGGTCCACTTCTCGAACGGCGACCCGTATAACGCCTACGTCCAGTGGTTCAGCCTCTACCGCAGCCTGCTCCTCACGGGCGGGCCGCAGTTCATCCTCGAGGAGAACTTCTTCTCGACGAACTTCAACGCCTCGAACCCGCTCAACTACTCGTCCAACCTCTCGGCGGTCCAGACGGCGAACGTCACCCTGGACAACGACCTCAACACCTGGAACTTCTTCGCACCGAACGCCACGGAGATCGCCCTGATGGAGACGGCGAACCAGTCGTTCCAGGTGATCAACCCGCTGGAGATCGAGCTCAACGTAGGGTACGGCTACCTCGGATACTCCCCCTACGCCTACCTGCTTGCCTCGATCTCGGCCCCGACCTCGTATGCGGTCGACCCGGCGGTCGTCCAGGCGAACGGGGGGGTTTTCTGGTCGACCTCGCTCGGGGGCCAGCCGAACACGTACCTTTCGGACGACATGGTCGGCACCGGCCAGTACCTCCTCACGTACTACAACGGGCTCCCGGGGGGCGGCTACACCCTCTCCCCGAATCCCAACTACTGGGGGCACGCCGCGTGGACCACCGAGCCGTGGAACACGCTCCTCCAGCCCGCGAACACGACCGTCGACGTCGTCTTCCAGGACTCGGTCGACATCACGACCAACGACCTCGAGATCGGGGACGTGGCCAGCGCCTCGTTCGCCTACATCGGGCCGGCGACCATCCACGCGCTCCAGGGGAAGAGCTGCCTCGTCGTCAAGGAGCTCCCGACGATCTACGGGTCGACCAGCGGCTCGTGGTGGATCTACCTCAACCAGAGCGTCTTCCCGTTCGACAACCTCTCCGTGAGGGCCGCGATTGCGCACGCGATCAACTACGGCCAGATCATCCAGCAGGCGTTCGGCGGCTACGCCACGCAGTGGGTCGGGCCGGTGCCCCCGTCGTACCCGTACTACAATCCCTCGAACCTGGACCCCTACGCCTACAACCTGACGCTCGCTCGGGCGGAGATCGCGAACTCGCCGTGCGCCGGCAACGCCTGCGCCGGGCTCTCCATCAAGTACGCCTACCTCGACACGGGGATCGACTGGGCCGAGACCGCCCAGTTCCTCAAGGGCGACCTCCAGCAGATCGGGCTCAACATCGACCCGGTCCCGATCTCGCTCAGCGAGCTGTACGAGGAGCAGGCGCTGAACGGCAACGGGGTCTGCACGACCGCGACCTCGACCAACGGCGGGCCGTTCTACATGGGCCAGGAGTTCTACACGTCCGACTACATCTCGCCGGACGACTGGACCCAGAACGACGCCGTGAACACGGGCAGCGCGAACGCGTGTATGTCGGGCTACAACAACACGACCGTGACCGCGGACGCCTACGCCGCCGCCAGCAGCCAGAATGCGACCAACCTCACGGCGTACTACAGCACGATGACGCAGCTGATGTTCGACAACTACACGGACATCTGGCTCGTCGTTCCCGCCTCCTTCTCCGTCTACTCGGCCCACCTCCACGGGGTGGTCACGAACCCGATGGCCAGCGCCGAGCCGTTCGCGTTCCTGTTCAACTCGCAGTGGGCGGGCTAGGGCGCGGGGGTCGCGGCCGGCGCCGGCTTGTCCACGGTAAGGAGCGTCTCCGGGGCGACGTCCCGGACTTCCTCCGCTCTGTGGCAGGCGATCCGTTGGCCCGGCGCGCCCGGGATCTCGCGTAGCGCCGGGTACTCGGTCCGGCACCGGTCGACCACGAACGGGCACCGGGGAGCGAAGCGGCACCCGGGAGGCAGGTCGATGAGCGACGGGACGTCCCCGCCGATCCGGAACCGGGCGCGCCGGCGGCGCGCGTCCGCGACCGGCACGGCGGCGAGGAGCGCTTTCGTGTACGGGTGGACCGGGCGCTCGAGGACGCCGCGGACCGTCCCGAGCTCGACGATCCGGCCGAGGTACATCACCGCGACCCGGTCGGCGACGTACCGGACGGCCGCGACGTTGTGGGTGATCAGGAGGTAGGCGACCGAGCGCTCCTTCTGGAACTCGACCAGACGGTTCAGGATCTGGGCCTGGACGGCGACGTCCAGCGCGCTGGTCGGCTCGTCGAGGATCACGAGCTTCGGGTCGACGCTGAACGCCCGCGCGAGCGAGATGCGCTGCCGGCCGCCCCCCGAGAACTCGTGGGGGTACTGGTCCAGGCAGTCCGGGGGCAGCCCGACCGTCGGCAGGAGGGCCCGAACCCGCTCGCGGAGCTTCTTGCGGTCGTTCTCTCCCTGGGCGCGGAGCGGCTCGGAGACGATCTGCCAGACCTTGAGGCGGGGGTCGAGCGACCCGACCGGGTCCTGGAAGACGATCTGCACGTTCCGGCGCCAGCGTCTCAGGCGCTGCGCGGCGACCCTGCCCCTGGGCGGTGCGGGAGGCACCGGCTTCAACGGCACCATCTCGATGGGGACACGAGGCTCGGCCTTCGATCCGGCCCCCGGGCTCGGCGCGGGGGCCGAGGGGTGCCGCTGCTCGCTCTCGAGCCGGCGGTTGTGCCGAAGACGCTTGCGATTCTCACGGAGGATGACGCGGTTCTCCCGGATCGCCTGGGCACGATCTCGCCGAACTTCCCTGCGCTGGCGATCCGTGAGGATCTCCTCGTCCCCGAATCGGTACGCTCCCCCGGTCGCGTCGTGCAGCCGGGCGACCAGCCACCCGAGGGTCGTCTTTCCCGACCCCGATTCGCCGATGAGCCCGAGGGTCTCTCCCGGGAGGATCGTGAGGGAGACGCCGTCGACCGCGTGGATCCCCCGGGCGGCCTTGCCACCGAAGTACTCGCTCGCGGTGCGGGTGAGGGGGAACTGCTTCTCGAGACCGACCGTCTCGACCAGGGGACCGTCCGTCATACGAGCTGCGGCACCTCCGCCGCGAAGTGGCAGGCGCTGCGGTGCGACGCCGTCCCTGCGACCAGGTCGAGCGGGGGTGCCGGCTCGGCACGGCAGACGTCCTTCGCGATCGGGCAGCGGGGATGGAATCGGCAGCCCGCCGGAGGCTTCGCGAGGTTCGGCACGGACCCCGGGATCGAGAGGAGGGGGCCGTCGGACTTGTAGCGGGTCGGCGCTGCGCGGAGGAGGGCCTTCGTGTACGGGTGCCGCGGCGATCCGAAGATCTCGTCGACGGGGCCGAGCTCCACCAGCTTCCCCGCGTACATCACGCCCAGCTCGTCCGCCGTCTCCGCGATGACGCCGAGGTCGTGGCTGATGAACAGGATCGACGTGTCGACTTCCTCGATGAGGTCCTTCATCAGCGTCAGGACCTGGGCCTGGATCGTCACGTCCAGCGCGCTGGTCGGCTCGTCGGCGATCAGGAGCGCCGGCCGCTCGGAGAGGGCCATCGCGATCATCACGCGCTGGCGCATCCCGCCCGAGAGCTCGTGCGGGTAGAGGTCGAGGATCGTCTCCGGGTCGTTGATCCGCACGAGGCGAAGGTACTCGAGGACGTCCTCGCGCAGCTCGCGGCGGCCGGAGAGCGAGCGGCGCGCCGCCTTCGCCGTGGCGCCCCCCGGCACCAGCGGCCGAACGAGCGCATCCCCGACCTCGGGTTTCGGCCGGCGCGTGTAGTCGAACGGCGGGGCCTCCCGGCGGTCGAGTACTGTGTGCCCCGCGTCCCGGGCCTGGCGTATGCGGACCGCCTCCGCGAGCTGGTCGTAGATCCGGAACGCCGGGTTCAGCGAGTTGAGCGGCTCCTGGAAGATCATGCTGATGCCGGTCCCGCGGATCCGGGGCATCTTCCACTGAGGGACCTTCACGAGGTCGACCCCGTTGAACTCGATGGACCCGCCACCGATGGTCGCCGGCGGTTCCGGCAGGAGGCGGGGAATCGCCTGCGCAAGAGTGCTCTTCCCGCACCCGGTCTCCCCAACGATCCCCATCACGCGCCCCGGGGCGACGTCGAACGATACCCCCGAGACCGCCCGGAAGCGGCCCGCTCCGATCACATAATCGATCGTCAGGTCGCGGATGGAGAGGACCGGACCGGTCACGTCATCCCTCCCGGAGCCGCGGCCGGGAGACCCTCCCCGGGCAGCGGGCCGGCGGACGGCGAGGGCGTGGGGTCGACGGAGGCGGGAGAGGTGGAGTCCGGCCCGCCGGAGCCGGCGAGGACCCGCCGGCTGCGGGGGTCGAGGACGTCCCTCAGCCCGTCACCCAGCAGGCTGAACGCGAGCACCGTCACGAAGATCGCCGCCCCCGGCCCGAGGACCGTCCACGGATAGGCCGTGATGAATCCGGCGACCTGGTAGTAGGAGATCATGCTCCCCCATTCCGCCGTGGTCGGGTAGTTCAGCCCGAGGCCGACGAACCCGATGGTCGAGAGCGTCACGAGGACGGTCCCGATGTCGAGGGAGAAGTAGACTACCACCGGCTCGAGGACGTTGCGGAGGATGTGCCGGAGGACGATCCGGCGGTCGGTCACCCCGGCCGCCTTCGCGGCCGTGACGTACGGCAGGTGCTTCACCGCGAGGGTCTCGCCCCGGACCAGCCGTACGTAGTACGGCCACCAAGTGACCAGGATCGCGACCACGAGCTGGACCACGCCGCGTCCGAGCGACACCGCGATCGCGAGCGCCAGGATCAGGCTGGGGAACGCGAGGAAGATGTCGGTGACCCGCATCACGACCACGGAGAGCGCGCCCCCGAGCGTGCCGGGGCGGTCCCAGTAGCCGGCGACCAGACCGAGCGCGCCTCCCCCCAGCATCGCCACCCCGGCGATAGCGAACGCGAGCGCGAGGTCGAGGGGCAGGGCGTACAGGGCCTCTGCGTAGATGTCGATCCCGTTCCCGTCCGTCCCGAGCGGGTGGTTCCACGACGGCCCCTGGGTGTAGTCGGTCGTGCCCTGGTCGGGCGCGTACGGCGTCAGGAGGTGGGGGGCCACCAGCACCAAGACCGCGGTGACGGCGATCACGACGACGAGGACGAACCCGACCAGCGTCAGCGGGTTCGCGCGGAGCACGCGCGTGAGCGTGTGAACGGCCCGGCCCGCGCGTCGGACCTGACGGACGGCCAACGCGCCGGCCGAAGGTCCGGTAGAGGAAGGAGCCGACACCGCCCTACCTCCAATCCACGCGCGGGTCGAGGAGCCCGTAGAGCACGTCGGCGATCAGGTTCGCGATGACCACGCCGGCGGCGAAGATGGCCACGACCGCGAGCGCTCCGTCGAAGTTCGCCGGACTTCCGCCGCCGCCGATGGAGGTGTAGGCGTACTGCCCCATCCCTCCCCAGCCGAACACCTCCTCGACGACGACGGTCCCGGCGAGGAGACCGCCCGCGGTCACCCCGAGGACGGTCGTGGTGGTGATCAGCGCGTTCCTCAGCGCGTGCTTGTACATCACCCAGAACTCGGAGAGCCCCTTCATCCGGGCGCTCTTCACGTAGTCGAGCGGGATCACCTCGAGCATCGAGCTACGCGTCATCCGCGTCGCGATTCCCATGTTCACGAACGCGAGGACGGACGCCGGCAGGATCAGGTGCTCGATCGCGTCGCCCTCCCAGGCGAGATTGCCCGCCAGCAGCGGGTCGATCACGGACATGTGCGTCCACTCGTGGAACGGGGGTGGCTGGGTCGTGTACTGTCCGTGGGATGGGAGCCCTAAGTAGGGCGCGAGGAGGATGGCGGCGATCACCGTCCCGAGATACGTCGGAGTGGCCCATCCCGTGAGGTAGAAGATCCGCACGAGGTGGTCGGCCCAGCGGCCCGCGGACTGCGCTGCGACCACCCCGAGCGGGATCCCGATCACGATCATCAGGAACAGGGAGGCGAGGACGAGCTCGACGGTCGCGGGGAGCCCGTCGGCGATCTGCGGGTAGACCGGCACGCCCGTGGAGGAGGTACCCCAGTTGCCGTGGAGGAGGTTGACGAGATACGTCCAGTACTGGACCAGGACCGGTTTCTGGAACTGGGCCTGGCAATCGGCGAGCGTGGCCTTGTCGGCGTGCGGGAACGACGCTGCGCACCAGTTCGCGGTCGAGAGATGGGTGATGGCAAAGGTGAGGATCGTGATCCCGAGGAGGACGGGGATCAGCTGGAGGAGGCGCTTGCCGACGAAGACCGCGAGATCGCTCGGACTCCGTCCCATCCCCGACGGTATTGGCGAAAGGCGAGGCGATCGCCCCTCGCGACTCCCGGTTACCCCACGATGACCCGGTATAAAATCGCCATTCGCGCCCCCCGCGCGGGCCGGGCCGACCTACGGGAGGTAGTCACGGGGCAGGGTCTTCAGTTCCTTGAACGTCTCGGTGGCGGTCTGGACGAACTGCTCGACGTCCTTCTCGGTGTGCGCGCTCGAGAAGGTGAGCCGCTCGTAGTTGTCGGGGTGGGTGTAGATCCCGTGGTCGAGCAGGAGCTGGTGGTGGCGGAGGTAGAGGTTCCAGTCGATCTGGAGCGACTCGCGATAGTTCACGATCTTCTTCCGTCGCGTGAAGAAGAACTGCAGCATCCCGTTCACGGACTGGATCAGGATGTTGATCTTCGCGTCCCGGCCGGCTTCCTCGAGCCCCTTCTCGAGCTTCTGGGTGAGCCGCCCGAACCGCGCGTAGAGCTCCTCGCCCCCCTTGTGCAAGGTCTTCAGGTTCGCGAGCGCCCCCGCGAGCGAGATGTTGTTCGCGAAGTACGTCCCTCCGAACGAGATCCGCCCGGGGGCGATCATGTCCATGTACTCCGCCTTTCCCGAGACCGCGGAGATCGGGACCCCACCGCCCAGGGCCTTCGCCCAGCACGAGATGTCGGGCTCCACCGAGTAGAGCTGCTGCGCCCCCCCCGGCGCGACCCGGAACCCGGTGAAGACCTCGTCGAAGATCACCAGCATGTCATTCTCGTGGGCGATCTCTACCAGGCGCTTCAAGAAGTCCGGGGCGGGAGGGATGACGCCCGCGTTCGCCATGATCGGCTCGAGGATCACCGCGGCCAGCCGGTCGCGGTAGCGGCGGACCATCCGCTCGAACGCCACGATGGAGTTGTACGGAGCGACGATCACGTAGTCCATGACCCCGGGAGGGATCCCGGCCGAGTTCGGCATCGGCCGCGGGTACTCGTCGAGCCCGGAGACCACGGGAGGCGCCTCGGCGCTGATCAGCGCCAGGTCGTGCTGGCCGTGGTAGTGGCCCTCGAACTTCAGGATGGCGTCCTTTCCCGTGACCGCCCGCGCGATCCGGATGGCGTTCATGGTCGCGTCGGAGCCATTCGAGCAGAACGCGACCCGCTCGGCGCTGGGCACGAGCTTCTGGAACAGCTTCGCGACCTCGATCTCGAGGACCGTCGGAGAGGCGAAATGGAGCCCCAGCTCGACCGCCTCCTGGATCGCCTTCACCTGGGCCTCGGGCGCGTGGCCGTTGATCAGGACCCCGTAGGCGAGGTTGAAGTCGAGGTACTCGTTCCCGTCCTCGTCCCAGATCCGGGCGCCCTTGCCTCGGTTGATGAACGGGGGACACGGGTCGTACGACGCGACCCGGATCAGCGAGCTTGAGGAGTTGGGGATGCGCTTCTTGCCCTCCTCGAAGAGCTTCTGGCTCTTCTTCAGCTTCGGGACGAGCCGGGCGATGGGTATCGGGAGCGGGACGACCTCGGCTTCGGGGACCGGGGCCGGCTCGGGCGTGGCCTCCTTCTTCGTCTCGCGGGGAGCTTCTTCGGCGGGGGAGCCCGCGGGAGGGGTCGGAGGGGGGACCGCGGTGCCTTCCGCGTTCAGGGGCCGGAGGGCCGGACCGGGCCCCGGCCCGAGAGCCGGACGGTCCGGTAACAGCACGATCGGGGCGGGTTCCGACTCCGCCATAGGAAACGCATCTACGCGGTCTCGATGAGCCCCGGGTGCGTATATATAGATGCCCGGGGACGGGAATAAAAGGTAGATGTCATGAAACAGTTTCTAACAGTGTCCTTCCGATAGGTTACAACACTGAATCCATAGATTGGGGCCATCTGGAGGCCACATTTATCGCACGAATCCGCGATTTGGGGGCGCCGAGCCGGTCATTGGGGGGGAGGCAGGGGGGCGTCGGGGGGGACGATCGCGGTCCGTATGCCGCGGCGTTCGAGCGCTGCCCGGAACGGTCCGGGAGGGACGCACCGCTCGGGCGGGATCACTCCCTCGCCGCGGATCTCTCCCGATGCGATCAGCTCGGCCCCGATGGCGCCTGCGACCCCGACGGCGTACTCCGTCGCGGAGAGGTGCCAATCCGGCCGCGGCGGGAACCAGGCGACGGCGTGCCGGACGACGGGCCGACCGTGCGAGGTCCCCCTGACCTCGATGTTCAAGCTCTCCCAGTCGTTGACGACCACGCCGGCCGGGACGCCGAGGAGGTGCCCTCGTCGGAGGAGCGCGAGCGTGAACTCCCGCGGAACCACGCTCGTCCCCCGTACCTCGAGCGGCTTGTCTGACGCCATCCCGAGGAGGGCCATGGTACGGAGGACATCGATCCCCGTCCCGCCCTCCTTCCATTCGCAGTGCCGCAGTCCCTTCGTCTTCAGGCTCTCCGGCAGGGTCGCCGGTTCCGAGTGGAGCGTGCGGTAGATCCTGGTCCGGCCGATAGGCGGGCCGAAATCGAACTCCTCCGGCGCGCTCATCGGCGGGTGGTCGTGGTACTCCCCGTCCTCGAACACGACCGCGGGCAGGACCATCTCGTCGAGGAACGTGCTGGGGGACCATGAGAACGAGATCTCGGGCCCCCCCACGGTGAGGTCCCGCCACCCGTCCCGGAAGACTAGGGAATCGACCCGGTCTAGGTCCGCCGACGCCTCCATCGCGAGAACGTTCGAGATTCCGGGCACCTGCCCCAGGCCGGGGATGGCGAGAAGCCCGGCCTTTCGGAACGCCGCGTCCAGCGCGAGCTGGCGCCGTGTCATGTGGAAGAGCCCGCCGAAATCGAGGTAGGTCACCCGCGCCTCACGGGCCGCCTCCATCACCTCGAGGTTGAACGTGTACTGCACGGCGTTCACCACGACCGACGCGCCGTCGAGCAGCCGTACGAGCGCCGCGTGGTCGCGTACGTCGATCGGGACGGCCGATGCTCCCGCCCCCGCGGCCCGCGCGGCCTCGGCGGCCAGGTTGGGGTCGAGGTCGGCCACGACCACGGAATCGAAGACGCCCCCGCGCGCGAGGTCCCGGACCGCGCACCGGCCCGTGAGCCCCCCGCCTCCGAGGACGACCGCTCGCATCGCAGCCTCGGCCGGAGCGAGCGGAGTGCGCTAAAGGCGGCTTCGGACCGGACGGGTCCAGCGCCTCAACGCGCCCGGTTCTTCCGGCCCCGGGCGGGCGTCTCCGGCGCGCGCGGGGCGCTCACCGGGGCCGTGGTCGGGGCGGCGCTAGCGGCGCTGGCGGCGCTCGTGCGATCGACCAGCTGCCGGAACGTCTCGAAATGGGGCAGGAAAGGGTCGGCCCGTCGGCGGTCCTCGAGCTCGCCCAGCGCGATCTCGAGCAGCGCCTTCGCCTTCGGATCCCCGGCGCCCGCCTGGGCAAGGTAGACGCACAGGACCTGGTAGTGGGGGAGGACGAACGCGTCGGTCCGGGGAGTGCTCATGTCCCCCTTGCGCGGCCGGTAGATCCGCTCGATCGGGACCGCAACCGCCACCACGCGCCTATGGGAGAACCCGAAGTACCGGCCCGGTCCGACGATCCGCGTCACTTCCCGGATGCTGCCCTTGAGGCTGTTCGTGAGGCGGTCGACCTCGTGCCAGCACCACAGGCCGAACCCGTAGTCGCCCTCCTGGTACGCCTCCCACGCCTTGCCGTAGAGTTCGCGCTCGCGTTCCTCCTGGGAGGATTCGACCGGGAGCGTTGCCCTCCAGTCGGAGACGAGGACGTCTACCCGCATCGTGGGCGAGAACTCCCTCATCACGGGGGGTTCGGAGGGGTCGGGCACGGCCCGACGAGGGAACGGGGGACTTAGGCTTGCTGACCCACGGGCCCCGGTGCCGCGTACACTCTCTGGCCCGCGACCCACGTTTCGCGGACCGGCGGGGCACCGGAGGCGAGCGCCAGGCGGAGGTCGGGGGTCGTGAGCACGACCAAGTCGGCGACTCCCCCCGCCTCGAGATGCCCGTAGGTCGGCAATCCGACCGATGCCGCGGCGTTCGTCGTGTACAGTCCGAGCGCCTCCTCGGGGGACAGCGCCTCGCCGGGGTCGGGGTTCGCCGACCGGCCGGAAGGGTCGCGGCGGTCCACGGCGGCCCGCAGCCCCCGCCACGGATCGACGGGGTCGTACGGTGCGTCGCTCGAGCCGGCGACGACGAAGCCGCGATTGATCAGCGTCCGGAACGCGTAGGCCCAATGGCACCTCGCCGGCCCGAGGCGGTCCGCGAGCCAGGAATCGCTCCAGACGAACCCTGGTTGGACGACGAGCGCCGGACGGGCCTCGAACAGGGGTCCGAGGGCCTCGGGCGGCGTCAGCGCCGCGTGCTCGACGCGCGCCGGAGGTCCGGAACGTCCCGTCCATGGCCGGAGCAACCGTGCGGCCCTCTCCACCGCGCTGTCGCCGATCGCGTGGAGCGCCGGTACGAGTCCGCGCCGGCCGGCCTCGGCGAGCTGGTGGGTGAGCTCCCCATCGTCCCCGACGGGGATTCCCGAGTTCGAGGGGTCGTCCGAGTACGGCCTTCGGAGAGCCGCGGTCCGCGGCCCGAAGGCACCGTCGAGGAACGCCTTCACCCCGACCACCGACAGCCGCCGCGAGCCCGCGACCAGGTCGGGCGCCGAGAACACGGAGAGCTCGGACAGGCGGACGTAGGCCCGGACCGTGAGGGCGAGGCGACCGGAGGCGTCTAGGGTGCGGAGCGCACGGACCTCGTGGGGACTCGCGCTCATCGCCCCGACGGCCGTGATGCCGTGCGCGGCGAGCACCCCCAACGTGCGCGCGAGGCCCTCGCCGCCGGGACCCCGATCGGAGGCGATCGAACCGGCGAGGCGGAGCGCCTCCTCGTAGAGGATACCGTTCGGCGTTCCGTCCGCGGATCGGCCGATCATCGCTGGGTCGCGCACCGCCCCTGCCCGAAGAACCCCGCTCGCTCGGAGGGCGGCGGAGTTGAGCAGGGCGGCATGGCCGCTCGCGTGGTAGAGGATCGTCGGACGGTCGGGAACGACCGGGTCGACGTCCCGGATCTCCGGCCAGCGCCCGCCCTTCCACCGCTCGGGGTCCCACCCCCGGCCGACGATCGGCCCCGACGGGTGCTCGACCGCCCATGCGGACAGGCGGTCCCGAAGCTCGGCGAGCGACCGGGTCGCGGAAAGGTCGAACCCTTCCCGGACCCGCGTCAGGTCCGAGAGGTGCACGTGGGCGTCCACGATCCCTGGGATTAGGAGGCGCCCTCCGAGCGCCCGCCGCTCGACGCCCGTGGGCGCGAGCCGTTGCGCACCGCCGAGCGCCCCAGCGAAGAGGACCCGGCCGCTCTCGACCAGGATCGACTCCACGTAGCGCCGGCCCGTGAACACCCGGCCCCCCGACCAGAGGGACGCCTCCGTCACCGGTCCGTCCCCGCCCGACACCCGTGTGACGGCCGACGGGGAGCTGCCGTCCGCCCTAAACGTCGAGGTACCGGTAGAACTCGTACGGATGGGGCCGCAGGTTCAGTTCGAGCTGCTCCTCGCGCTTCATCTCGATGTAGGTGTCGATCAGCGAACCGGCGAACGCGGGCTTGAGGAAGTCGCGGTCGGAGGCGAGGCAATCGAGCGACTCGCTGAGCGAGCCGGGTAGCTCGCGGATCCGGAGCTGCTTTCGTTTGGCGGGGGTGAGCTTGTAGATGTTCTCGTCCACCGGGGGTGGCGGCTCGATCTTCCGGCGGATCCCGTCGAGCCCCGCCATCGCGAGCGCGGCCTCGGTGAGGTAAATGTTCGCGGCGGAGTCGGGCGTACGGTACTCGATCCGCTTGGCCGCGGCTCGACCTCGGTGGTAGAACGGGATGCGCACGTTCGCCGAGCGGTTCGCCTTGCTCCAGGCGATAAACACGGGGGCCTCGTACCCCGGGACGAGCCGGCGGTAGGAGTTGGTGATCGGGTTCGTTATCGCGCACAGCGCGCGGGCGTGCTCGAGAAGCCCGCCGATGTAGTAGCGGCATGCCTGGCTGACCTCGGCGTACTCGTCGTCGGGGTCGTAAAAGGCGTTCTTCCCCTTCGTCCAGAGCGACTGGTTGGTGTGCATCCCGATCCCGTTGTCGCCATAGATAGGCTTCGGCATCAGGCAGGCGACCTTCCCGTGGCGGCGGGCGACGTTCTTGATCACGTAGCGGACGTCCTGGATGTGGTCCGCCATAGGGACCAGCTCGTCGAACCGGACGTTCAGTTCCGACTGGCTCGCGGTGGCCACTTCGTGGTGGTGCGCGTCCATGATGATGTGGAAGTCGTCGGCCAGAATGTTGCACATCTCCGCGCGCAGGCCGACCAAGGAGTCGGTAGGGGGCGTTCGGTGGTACCCTTCCTTGAACCGGATCGTCGGCTGGCCGCTGGCCGGGTCCCACGGCGCCTCGGACTGGCCGATGAGGTAGCCCGCCCCCGCCCATGCGTCCCGGACCCCGGCGTAGGATGGGACGAGCTGGACGCTGTCGAAGACGAAGAACTCGATCTCGGGTCCCCAGTACGACCGGTCGTAGCCGGCCGCCGCGAGCACCTGCTCCGCCTTCCGCGCGACCCCCCGCGGGTCGTGCTCGTACGGCTCGCTCGAGGCGCCGAGCCGGACATCGCAGATGAACCGGACCGTGCGCCCGGCCTCCGGGTTCCACGGGATGTTCGCCATCGTCTGGGGATCGGGAACGAGCAGCATGTCGGACTCGAAGATCTCGCGGAATCCCCGGACCGATGAACCGTCGAGCTTGGGGACCCCGGTCCTGAACATCTCGGCCTCGAGGGCGTGGCGCGGGATGTCGAGCTGGTTTAGCCCGCCGAAGACGTCCGTGTAGAACAACTGGACCCAGCGCACCTTGTCGGTCGCCAGGCGCTCGACCACCGACTCGCCGTCCATCGACTGTTTTCCCCGCTGCGATGCCACGTTCGCACCCGGTGCCCCGACTGTCTCCGGCTACATCAAGCCTCAGTCGAAAATTATGGACGAACGCCCAAAGTCACGAGCGCAGGGTTTATTTTCAGATGTATCCTTGAAGTTGTATGCGGCGAATGTCCACTCTGGACGCGCTCGACCGGTCGATCCTCGAGGAATTGAACGTCGACGCGCGCCGGAGCCACCGGGATATCGGCCGCCGCCTCAAGGTCTCTCCGACGACGGTGAGCTCTCGGATCGGGCGGCTCGAGGAGCAGGGCATCATCCGAGGGTACATCCCGATCCTCGACGACGAGCAGCTCGGTTGGGACCTCTGGGCCGCGATCGGGATCCGGATCTCGAAGGGCCGCTTGAGGGAGGTCGAGGAGCATCTCGCGAAGGACCCGAGGGTGTACGCCATCTACGACGTCACGGGCGACGACGACGCCCTCCTGATCGGCCGGTTCCGCGACCGCAGGGACCTCGACCGGTTCGTGAAGCACGCGCTCCAGGATCCTCACGTCGAGCGGTCGAACACCCGGGTCGTCCTGAATCGAGTGAAGGAGGACCGGCGGGTGCCGGTCTCCCTCCGAGGGATGGAGCGGACCCCGCCCGACTGATCCGGGGGCGCGCGCGATTCCCCAACCGCTATGAGCTCCGGCCCCGTCGCGCGGGGGTCGGAGGAAGCGGATGGACTGGGGAATGCGCAATCGATTGGCCCGTATGTTCCCGGGTGGCGAGAACGGGAACGCGGTGATGCTCGCGGTCGACCACGGGTACTTCATGGGACCGACCCACCACCTCGAGGACGCCCGGGCGACCATCGCGCCGCTCCTCCCCTACGCGGACGCCGTCGCGCTCACCCGCGGGATCCTCCGCACGTCCGTCCCGTCGACCAGCGCAACGCCCGTCATGCTCCGGGTCTCCGGCGGTGCCACGGTCCTCAAGGAGGACCTCTCCCACGAGACGATCACGACGGCGATGCGGGACGCCGCGCGACTGAACGTCTGCGGGGTCGCGCTCTCCGTGTTCGTAGGGGCGCCCCACGAGCACGAGTCGCTCGTGAACCTCTCGAAGCTCGTGGACGAGGGTGAGGAGGCGGGCATTCCTGTCATGGCCATCACGGCCGTGGGCAAGGAGCTCGAGAAGCGCGACGCGCGCTATCTCGCTCTCGCCTGCCGCGTCTCGGCGGAGCTGGGCGCACACCTCGTGAAGACGTACTACTGCGACGGGTTCGAAAAGGTCGTCGAAGGATGCCCCGTCCCCCTCGTGGTCGCCGGCGGGCCGAAGCTCGACAGCGACCGGGCCGCTCTCGAGCTCGCGCACAGCGCGATCGCGAAGGGGGCGCACGGGATCGACATGGGACGGAACATCTGGCAGTCGGACCACCCCGTTGCGATGCTGAAGGCGCTTCGTGCGATCGTGCACGAGAAGGCGACCGTGGCCGAGGCGATGGACGTTCTCGGCAGCGCGAAGGGACGCGCGCCGGCCGCCGCGTCGGCCCGGGCCTGACCGTTCTCGCGGAACGGTCTTATGCGCCACCCCGCTCCGCCCGACCGCGCGGGGATCGCCCAGCTTGGTCAAAGGCGCCAGATTCAGGGTCTGGTCCCGTAGGGGTTCGTGGGTTCAAATCCCTCTCCCCGCACTCCCCCGGTCCGACCGGGGCGCTTCCACCGGTCGGGGCCCGCGTTCAGGTGTGAGTCGCGTTCCCGGGGGCCCTTCGCGCGGCCAGTTGGTTGAGCTCGTCGAACGTGATCGCCCCGTCGAGGAGCGCTCCGTACGTCCCTCGGGAGAGGACCTCCTGGCTGGCCCGCTTGAGCAGTCCCATCGCCGCGTACGAGGCGGAGGGGCCGAAGCTCACCCGTTTCACCCCGAGCTTCTCGAGCTGGCCCACCGTCGGGAGCCCCTTGCGGATCATCACGTTCACCGGACAGCCGAGCGCGCGAACGAACGCCCCGATGGCGGCGGCGTCGCTCACCCCCATCGGGTAGACGCAATCAGCCCCCGCATCGCGGTACGCGATCGACCGGCGGATCGCCTCGTGCAGCCGTTCCTCGTCGTTCCCGGTCGCGTGCCGGAACGCGTCGGTCCGAGCGTTGATCACGAGCGGAATCCCCTGGGACTTTCCGAGGCGGCGAACCGCCTCGATCTTCTCGACCTGCACCTCGACCGGATGCAGGCCGCCGGCCGACGGCTCCAGGTCCTCGAGGTTGATCCCGACCGCCCCGGCCGCGAGGATCAGGCGGACGGTGGAGGCGACCTCGCGAGCCGTACGCCCGTACCCGCCCACGACGTCAGCGCTCAGGGGGACGGAGAGCTTCCCCGCGATCCGCCCGACCGCCTCCACGAGTTCGCGGCGGGGCATCTCCTCGCCGTCCCGATATCCCCGCGAAACCATCAGACCCGCGCTGGATGTCGCGACCGCCGGGAAACCGGCCTCCTCGAACACGCGCGCGCTCGGCACGTCCCAGGCGTTGGGGAGGACGAGCGGATGGGGTCCGTGGTGCAGGGCGCGGAACGCCTCGGCCTTCTCCGCCTGAGTCGCCATACGATCGCCGTACGTCCACGCGACCATAAGCGGGCCCCCGGACCGAGACCACGGGGCCCGCGAGCAGCAGGCGACGCGTTTCCGGAGGGGCTTACTTCAGGGATTCCTTCTTGCCGCCGTAGAGGTCCCGGGCCGGGCTCAGAAGGTCGAAGATCCCCGGCTCGATGGCGGGCTGACCCCGGATCGCGAGCGAGGCGAGGTTCATCCCCACGCCGGGACCCAGCATGAACCCCTGACCGCACATCCCGATCCCGAGGAGGAGGCCGCTCACGTTCGGGGCCTTGCCGACGATCGGGTTGCCGTCGGGGGTCATCGGGTAGAGCCCCCGCCACACGCGGCGAATGGTCAGGTTCTTGAGGCGTGGGATCAGGTTCACGAGACGCGCCGCGACGACCGGCATGAACTCGAACGTCGAGGTGCGATTCTCGCCGGGGAACTTTTCCTTGGGGGTGTAGCAGAAGATAATCTGGCCGTCCGAGTCCTGCCCGAAATAGAAGTTGGTCGTCTTCCCCTCGGGGCCGGGCCGGAGGTCCACGACCAGGGGACCGAGGAACTCCTGGACCGGGGCCGAGATCCCGGCCTCGTGGCTCTCCGGAAGCACCGGAAGGTCGAGGCCCGCCATCTGACAGAGGCGGGTCGCGTGGGTGCCCGCCGCGATGATCACACAGGGGGCGCGGTACTCGCCCTGTTCCGTCCTCACGCCGGCCACGGCGTGGTCCTCCGTCACCAGGGAGGTGACGGGCTCGCGGTATCGGTACTGGGCGTGGAGCCGTACCGCCTCCTGCGTGAACGACTCCGCCGCCTTGAGCGGGCTCACCTGCCCGTCGTCCGGAGAGTACGTCCCGCCGCGGAGACCGACCGGGGTTATCCCGGAGACGACACGGCGGATCCCCTCGGCGTCGTGCCAGTCGATGTTCAGCCGGTGGGACTTCTGAATCGGGAGCAGCTTCTGGAGAGTGGCCTCGACGTGCTCGTCGAACGCCGGAAAGCAGTACCCGCCCTTCTTCCAGCCGATGTCGGTTCCGGTCGCACCCTTCCACTGGGCGAAGACCTCCAGGCTCTGCTGGCCGAGCCGGATTTTCGCCGGGTCGGAATGGGTCGCGCGCACCCCACCGATCGCCGCCTTGTTCTGACCCTGCCCCGAGGACGGCATCTCGTCAAGGACGAGCGTACGGACCCCTTCCCGGGCGAGAAAGTACGCCGTGGGGTTGCCGACCGACCCCGCGCCAATGACGATCGCGTCAAACTCCGGATGCGCCATCGTCCACCGTGAGGAAGGCCGTGATCGGGACCTCCTGGGTGAAGGGGCGATGGACCGCGGGCGTCACCGCCGTGGGTTCCACCCCCAGCTCCCGGAAGATCCTCAGGATCAGCTCGCCGCACGTCTTTCCCCCGCACGGGCCCATTCCGCTGCGGAGCCCGGCCTTGACGGCGTTCAGGTCCCGCGTGCCGGTGGCCCGGATGTAGTCGGCCACCGTCTCCTTCGAGACCCGCTCGCACCGGCAGATGACGGTCTCCGCATCGTTCGGAGGCGCCACGCCGTAGACGTGGAACAGCGGCTCGAGCTCCCGGATGCGGACCCCGGCAACGCGGTCGGCCTCCGCCACGGGTACCTCGAGGACCATTAGCCGACGGCGGTTGAGCGCCTTGCCGGAGAGGACCCGGATCACTTTCCCGGAGCCCACGGGCTCGCCTTCGAAGCCCGTCGTCGCGACGGTGTCGCCGGTCGCCACGAGCTCCTCGGGCATCTCCCACGGGATCGTCACCTTGGCCCGCTGCCCCGTGGGGTCGTAGCGGCGGTCCACCATGGTGATCGCGAGCCCCGGGCAGATCGCCACGCACTTGAGGCACCCGACGCAATCCCCCTCGAGCTTCGGCCGCCCGAGGATGTTCCCTTCGGGGATCGTGATGCTGTCCTTCGGGCAGACCGTGGTGCACGGGTTGCAGGGGATCTCCTGCGCGCAGCGGATGACCGGATAGACCGGGACGCCGATAGGCGGGGGGTAGAATCCCCGCACCGGCCCCGGATGCGAGGCGAGAAGGGTCCCCATGTGGCTCCACGCTTCCGGGACCTCCGCGGGGAGACCGAGGTCGCGAAGGATCGTGCGCGCCGCGATCTTTCCCGAGAACATCGCCGCGGAGGCTTCCGCGATCTCGTGCGCGTCGCCCGCGGAGTAGACCCGCAGGCCGAGACGTTGACCCTCTTCGAACAGTTCCTTGATGGAAGAGAGCCCGACGGCGACGAGCACCGTGTCGACGGCGAACACCACCTCGGTGCCGTTCACGGGCCGGAGCTTGTCGTCGACCCGCGCGGCGATCACCCGCTCCACGCGATCGTTCCCCTCCGCGCGGAGCACGGTGTACGAAGTGTAGACCGGCACGCCCAGCCGAACGATCTTGTCCCGGTGCACCTTGTACCCGCCGACCTGGGGTAGTATCTCGAGCACCGCGACCACGTCGATCCCCGCTTGGAGCGCCTGGTAGGCGACGATCAGGCCGACGTTGCCTCCGCCGACGATCAGCAGCTTCTTCGACGGCTTGATCAGGTCCCGGTTGACGAGGGTCTGGAACGCGCCCCCGCCGTACACACCCGGAAGGTCCGCTCCCGCGAACGCGAGCGCCTTCTCGCGGGCGCCGGCCGCGACGAGGAGGGCCTTCGGCTTCACCACCGTGAAGCGGCCCTGCTTCACGACGCCCACCACGCCGTCCTGGAACACGCCCACGACCGGCGAGTCGGTCCACACCTCGACGCCGGGGTGGCCGCGCACCTTCGCCTCGAGCAGCTGCCCGATCTCCGTACCGCGGTGGCCGGCATAGCAATCGTCGACCGAACCGAAGAAATTGTGCGTCTGGAGGCTCAGCTTGCCGCCGAGCGTCGGCTTGTCGTCGCAGAGGATGACACCGACCCCGTGTTCGGCAAGCTCGGCCGCCGCGGTCAGCCCCGCCGGGCCCCCGCCGACGATCAGCACGTCGGTCTCGACCTCCTGGACCTGCGGGATCGCCTTGAGGGGGACGTCGTCCGCTTCCAGCTCCGGAACGCCGATCACGGACCGGACCTGCATGCCGGGCCGGACGGGCGTGATGCACGCCTTCACCGCGCGCCCGTCGGCCACGACGAGGCACTGGGCGCACTGGCCGTTCGCGCAGAAGATCCCCTGGGGGGCGCCGTCCTTGAGATGGCGCCCGAACACGTGGATCCCGTTCGCGAACAGGGCCGACGAGATCATCTCCGATCTTCGTGCCGAAAGACGCTGGCCGTCGAAGGTGAACGCCACCATCTCGGGCCGGTCGGGCACCTCCAGGATGGGGTGTCGTTCCAGGCGGTACGGCGGCATCGGAGACCTCTCGTCCGTTTCAGGGAGGGGAGGCGCCTTAAACTCCGCATCAAAGTTAGTTGACGATACCGTTAGCCCCGTCGGGGGCTTCGTGCCGGACATGAACTGGAACATCGAACGGCCGGTGAACGACGTCAACACGATCCGGTCCTACGCGACGGGCTCGGTCGATCGTCGAAGGCTCGAGGAAGAACTCGCTGCGGTGCGCAAGTCCACGCTCGAGATCCCGCTCATCATCGGCGGTCGAGAGGTCCGCACGGGCAGGATGGTCGAGGTCCCCTGTCCGGACGATACGGGCGTCGTCCTCGCCCGGGCTCATCTCGCCGGCCGGAAGGAGCTTAAGGAAGCGGTGGAGAACTCGCTGGCCGCGCACGAGGCCTGGGCCCGGACGGACTGGTACCACCGGGTCGCGGTCTTCGTGAAGGCCGCTACCCTGCTCGCGGGCCCGCGCCGGACGCGGAACATCGCGGCGGTCATGCTCAACCACTCGAAGAACCCGTACGAGGCGGAGATCGACCTCGCCGAGCTCGTGGACTTCTGGAACTTCAACGCGCACTTCACGCGCCAGGTCTACGAGATCCAGCCGAACCAGTACCCGGGAGAGACCAACCGGTTCGATTGGCGCCCGCTCGAGGGGTTCGTCCTCGCCATCCCGCCGTTCAACTTCTACTCGATCGCCGGCAACCTTCCGACCGCCCCCGCGATGGTCGGCAACGTGGCCCTTTGGAAGCCGGCGCGCTCGGTGATCCTCTCGAACTACGAGATCTTCAAGGTCCTGGTCGAGGCGGGCCTGCCGCCCGGGGTCATCAACTTCGTCCCGTTCTCGAGCAGGGACGCGAACGTGCTGCTGGACCACCCCGACCTGGCCGGGATCCACTTCACGGGGAGCTACAAGACCCTCGTCCACGTCTGGAAGCGGGTCGGTGCTAACCTCGAGAAGTACCGGAACTTCCCGCGGATCGTGGGCGAGACCGGGGGCAAGGACTTCATCTTCATGCACCCGTCCGCCGACGCCCGCGGCACCGCGATCAACCTCCTGCGCGGCGCGTTCGAGTACCAGGGCCAGAAGTGCTCCGCCTGCTCCCGGGCCTACATCCCCGCGAGCCGGTGGCCGGAGGTGGAGCGGATCCTGAAGGAGGAGGTCCCGAAGGTCCCCGTGGGCCCGGTGGCCAACCTCAAGAACCTGATGGGTGCGGTGATCGACGAGCCGGCGTTCACGAACATCCAGCGCTACCTCGATTTTGCGCGGGCCCATCCGAAGCAGTACTCGTTCGTGGTCGACGGAGGGACCGACCGCACGAAGGGCTGGTTCGTCCGCCCTTCCGTGATCCGCACGACGGACCCGAAGGGGAAGCTGATGTCGGAGGAGATCTTCGGCCCGGTGCTCACGGTCTACGTCTACCCGGACGAGAAGTTCGAGGAGACCCTTGCGCTCTGCGACACGACGTCCCCGTACGCCCTTACGGGAGCCGTCTTCGGCCGCGACACGGCCGCGGTCGCGAAGGCCGAGGCGGCGCTGCGCTGGAGCGCGGGGAACTTCTACATCAACGACAAGCCGACCGGGGCGATCGTCGGACGCCAGCCGTTCGGGGGCGCCCGTCGCTCCGGGACGAACGACAAGGCCGGGTCGATCCTCAACATGCTCCGTTGGGTGACGCCCCGCAACATCAAGGAGAGCGCTGTGCTGCCGGACGACTGGCGGCGCCCGTTCCAGGGTTGAACGCGCGCTCGGGAGCGTTTCCCCCGGAGGCTGCGCCTACCGGGCCCCGGACCGGGTCCGTCGGCTACCCGCGCTCGCCCAAGGTAAATAGCGGGGTGGGGTCGACGCCGCCGATGGCGCCCGCGCGACGACCGGCGCCCCGCCCACCCCCCCGACGTACGGTCCGATCGACCCACGCTCCTCCCGCCCCCCCGCTACCCCGGCCGCGGGTGGCCGAGCCGATCGATCCCGAGGACCCGCACTCCCACATCGTCTGCCGCGTCTGCGGACGGATCCAGCCGGTCGAGCTCACGGAGCTCGATCGACACCTCCTCACCGAGCTCGCCGCTCTCCGTCCGGAAGGCTGGAGCGTCGACCGCATCGCCTTCTCTCTCACCGGCGCGTGCCGACGGTGTCGAGAGGGCCCCGACGCCCCGTGAGCGGGCGAGAGGAATGACGGCGTTCTTCACCTCGCCCTCGATTGCCTGGGGGCCCGGCGCGGTCGAGCAGCTGAGCTCCCTGGGCTCCCGGCGAGCGCTCGTGCTGGTCGACCCGGTCGTGGCACGGCAGGACGGCCACCGCCGGGTGCTCGAGGAACTCGAGAAGGCCGGGACCGTCGTCGAGGTCGTGTCCGACACGAAGGCCCCGGACGAGATCGTGTCGGCGGTCGGGCTTCGGGACCGGCTCCGTACGTTCGACCCCGACTGGGTTGTCGCAATCGGAGGAGGGAGAACGGTCGACCTCGCGAAGGCGGCGCGGGCCGTCTTCGAGCGACCGGACCTCGACCTCGGGGCGCCGCCGGCGGTGCTCGGACTGCCGGAAACGCCCCGTTCCCGGCTCGTCGCGATCCCGACCACGAGCGGGAGCGGAGCCGAGGTCAGCTGGACGTCTGACCTCTTCTCGAGCGCCGGCGACCCGGTCGAGCTCGCGGACCGGGCGCTGGTGCCCCACTGGGCTCTGGTCGACGCAGCGTTCGCCCTCTCGCTCCCGCCGACGGAGGTTGTGTCGGGGGCGCTCGAGGCCGCAGCGCTCGCCACGGAGGCGTTCCTCTCCGCCTGGGCCAACCCGTTCTCGGACGCCCTGGCCCTCCACGCTGTGTCGACGATCGTGCACCGACTGCCCCACGCCGTCCGGTGGAGCGACGACCCCGACGCCCGGAGCCTGCTCCATTACGCTGCGACCTCGGCCGGGCTCGCGGCGTCGAACGCGCAGCGGGGGCTCGCCCACGCGCTCGCCCGAGCTCTCGTTCGACCGACGGCGCTGCCGTACGGCCGGCTCCTCGGAATCGTGCTCCCGCACGTACTCGAGTTCGACCGCCCTGCGGCCCGCGAGCGACTCGAGGCGCTGGCCGCAGCCACGGCCCCTCCCGACGACAGCACGCGACCCGCGTTCGCCGTGCGGCTCCGGCGCCTATACGACGGGCTGGGCGTCCCTGCTACGCTGGTCGCTGCCGGGATCCCGGCGGAGCGGGTCCGTACGGACCGGGACCGGATCGTGACGAACGTCCTGCGCTCCCCCGCCGCGCTCGCGAACCCCAGGGTCCCCAACGTCGACGACGTCCGCGGTCTCCTCGACGCGATCCTCGGCCGTCCGGGCTAGGGCGCTGCGCCCGGCGAAATCCCGCTCAGGGACGGGTGGGTACTGCGATCGCGGGCGCGCGGACCGAAAGATCCTCGAGCCGCGACGGGGTCTCCACCGCCCGGTTGATCGCGATCTCGGCGAGGTCGCTCGCGTAGAACGCCGAGCGCTCCAGGCTCTCGAGAACGTAGGCGAGCCCGACCGCGAGCCGTCCCCGCTTCAGCGTCAGCTCGTGGAGAACGTGGTCGCGCTGGCGGGTGAGCTCGTGGGCCGCATCGATCACCGCGTTCGCCTTCTCGATGTTCCGAGAGTCGAGGCTGTCGAGCGCGTCCACGAGTCCGCTCGCGGCCTCGGTCGCCATCCGCTCGAGCTCGGCGACGATCCGCTCGGGCAGCGTCTCCTTACCGAGGATCGTGACCGCCCCGGCGATCCGCACGGCGTGGTCGGCGATCCGCTCGAGGATGCGCGAGGCGAGCAGGTAGGTGGAGCATTCCGGGAGCGTGAGGTCGAGGGTCGCGAGGATGCGGGCGTCCCTGAGCGCGCTCGTCACCTGCTTTTCGAGGAACCAGTGGAGGCGGTCGACCTCCCAGTCGCGCTCCTCCACGTCCCGCGCGATCGCGAGGTCGCGGGCGCGGAGGGCGGCCATCGCGTCCGTGTGCATCGCGCGGACCATCTGGTGCATGCGGCGGATGATGGAGGGGATCGGAAGCGGGTTCGCTCCGACTACGTCCTGAAGGATCACGGACTCGGCGGTCTCCTCGAGGATCTCGGGACCGATCATCCGCTGCGCGAAGTTTCGGACCACCTCGCGGGTGCGCGCGCTCATGCGTCCGTGGGTCCGGACCTCGAGGAGCGGGTACCCGGCGATGTACTCCGCGATCAGTCGCCGGAACAGGTGGTCCTTGTCGGCGTCGTTCGACACCTCCACGACCCGCCGCTCCGCCTCCGAAGGGGTCCTCGACTCGGCGAACACGGTGAGCGACCCGTCCGCGCGCGGCGTGAAGAACAGTACGTCCCCCGCTCCCAGGCCCCGGGCGAGGACCCAGTTCTTCGGTAGGGAGATGATGAACGTCGAACCGCCGGTCTTCTGGATCCGGCGTCCGTGGAAGCCTCCGCTGCTCCGCATGCTACGTACGGGGTGGGACCCTCCTGTCTCTATATAGCCTCGGTCGCGAAGCGACGCCCGTGGGCGCGGGGTCCCTCCGTCTCCTCGTCCGGGCGGGAGGGTAAATAGACGCGGAGGCGGTCTTGGCCGCTCGCTCGATGGCCGACCCAGTGACCCGACGGTTTCGCTTTCGCGGCCGAGCCCGTACCGCTTCCTCTGGCGACACGCTGCTGGCCGCGCTCGCCGAGCAGGAGCTCCCCAACGTCGTACGCTCGGTCCGCTGCCATCGGCCCCGGGGCCCGTTCTGCGGGCTCGGCCACTGCACGGGCTGCCTTGTGCGGGTGAACGGCCGCCCGAACGTCCGGGCCTGCCGCCACGTCGTGGAGGAAGGGGACCGGGTAGAGACCGAGAACGCCTGGCCAAGCCCGCGGTGGGACGTCCTGGGAGCAATCGACGTCGTGTTCCCGCGCGGTCTCGACACCCTGCGGGGGTTCCGACGGCCGGCTTGGGCGACCCGCGCCTTCCAGCGGGTCGGACGCCGGCTCGCCGGGTACGGGGCGGTGCCCGATCCGATCCCGGACGGAGCGCCGAGCGCGATCGCGCACCGCTGGGATACGGACGTCGTGATCGTCGGCGCCGGCACCTCCGGCCGGGCCGCCGCGGAGGCCCTCGTTCGGCGCGGGATCCGTCCCCTCGTTATCGACCGGGCGCTGGAGGTCATCGACATCCCGGGCTCCGACCTTGCTCCCCGCACCACCGTCACGTTCCTCCCGCCTCCGCGCCCGACGGCGCCGAGACCGTTCGTCCTCCTCGGCTTCGAAGAGCCCGACCGAGGGGTCTCGATCCGTGCGAAGACGGTCGTCCTCGCCACCGGAGGGTACGATGGCTCGCTCCTCTTCGAGGGGGGCGACCGCCCCGGGGTGATGGCCGCCGACCTTCTCACCCGCATGGCGCCGCGCGGGGGGCGCCTCCCGATCCGGCGGGCGGTCGTGGTGGGAGGGGGTCGCAGGGCTCGCGAAGCTCTCGATCTGATCGGGCCCTCGGTCACCGCGGTCGTCGCCCCGGGCGAAATCTCCCCCGACGTTGTCCGGCGTGCGTCCGAGCTCTCGATCCCTCTCTACCCTCGTTCTCTGGTCGTCCGGGCGGTAGGCCGCTCGCGCGTCCGGTCCCTCGACCTCCGGACCCGCGGCCAGGACACCCGGTTCTCCCTGGCGTGCGACACGGTCGTCCTTGCCCACCGGCGCCTCCCGAACGCGCAACTGCTTTTCCAGGCCGACGCCCGGATGGTCTGGCGACCCGACCCGGGAAGCTACTTCCCGGTGGTCGACGCGACCGGAGGAACCACAGTACCCGGGCTGTACGTCGCTGGGACGGTGGCGGGGTTCGCCGCCGACGAACGCGGCACGAGCGGCGAGCGGGCGGCTTCGTCCGCCGCGGGCGTCAGGGCGGAGACGACCCCGACTGCACCCGGGGCGGTGGACGTCTCCGCGGACCTCGGGGAGTACTACCGGGAGCTCCTGAAGGAGCCGCGAACGGGAAAGTGGATCGTCTGCCCGTGCGAGGACGTCCTCCTCGAGGACCTCGAGGACGCGTCCAAGGCCGGGTTCCGCGGCATCGAGGTGATGAAGCGGTACACGGGAGTCGGGACCGGACTCTGTCAGGGCCGCTACTGCCTCCCCGACGCGCTCCTCCTCCTCGCCCACCTCGAAGGGCGCCCCGCGCCCGAGGTCGGGTACATCCGGCAACGTCCCCCGCTCGTGCCCACGCCGCTCTCCGCCCTCGCGGTCGTGCACGAGGAGTTCGCGGACAACGGGGTCACGTGACGCCGCTCAGGGCCAACGCGTACCGCACCGTCGTCGTCGGTGCCGGCATCGTCGGCCTGTTCACCGCGGTCCGGCTCGCCCGCGCCGGAGCCGGACCGATCCTCGTGGTCGACCGGGGGTTCCTCTCCAGCGGCGGCTCCGGCCGAAACGGCGGGGGCGTTCGCCAGCAGTGGGAGACCCGGTCGACGATCCGCCTTGCGCGCGAGGCGGTCTCCGACTGGCGGCGGTTCGGCATCGAGTTCGGCTACAACATCTGGTTCCGCCAGGGAGGGTACCTGTTCCTGGCCGAGAACGAGACCGAGCTCGGCCGGCTCCGCCGGGTCCACGAGATCGTCCGGTCCGAGGGGCTCCCGTCGGAGGTCCTCACGCCCGAGGAGGTCGCCCGGCGGGTCGACGGGATCGCGCCCGGGTCGACGGTCGGAGGGGTCTATCTGAGGAGCGACGGAACGCTGTACCCGTTCCCGGCGGTCTGGGGCGTCTACGAGACGGCCCGGTCGCTCGGGGTCGAGGTCGCGCTGGGCGTGGACGCGCTCGGCGTGGTCGCGCGCGACGGACGCGTGGAGGGCGTCGTCACCTCCGAAGGGACCGTGCGGGCATCCTCCGTCGTAAACGCGGCGGGCGGATGGTCCTCCGAGTTCTCCCAACGGGCCGGCCTTTCCACGCCCAACGTCGCCTCGCGTCACGAGATCCTCGCGACGGAGCCGATGAAACCATTCCTCGTACCGATGGTCGTCCGGACCTCGGACGGCCTCTACTTCAGCCAGACGATGCGCGGGGAGCTCGTCGGTGGCCTCACCGTCCCGCACGCGCCGGGAACCGCCCGGGGTGTGCCGAGCTCGCCGCGGTTCCTCACGGGAATGGCGCGGGCCATGGTCGGTCTGATCCCGCGGCTCGCGAGGCTCAACGTCCTCCGCGCATGGACCGGCTACTACGACGACACTCCCGACGGGCTCCCGGTGATCGGGGAGGACCCCCGCCTCGCGGGGTTCGTCCACGCGAACGGGTTCGGCGGGCACGGTTTCATGCTCGCGCCGGCGGCGACCCGGAGGGTCGCGGCCGCGGTCCTCGGGGAGAAGGTCGACCTCGACCCGGAGGAGTTCTCTCCCGCGCGCTTCCTCCACGGGACGGCAGCCCCGGCCGTGGAGCGGCTGCAGCTGGGCTGACGGCGGAGTCGCGCCCGCCACCGTATTGACCCTACTCCCCGGTCCGGTCGGTGTGAGCGCGCGGCTGCCTTGGGAAACGGCCCAGGCCACGACTCCCGACCCGGTCGGGCCGGACGCGCTCCACGCGATCTGCTACCGGGCGGCGGTGGCCGGAGCCGACGTCTACCGGTTCCTCCGCATCGCCCTGCGCCGGGAGCGCGGCATCCTGCGCGTCGGGAACCGGTTCGTGGCGGACGGCCGTTACCGGGAGGTCGCGTTCGTCGCCGTCGGCCACGCGGCGAACTCGATGGCGCTAGCCGCGCTCGACGTCTTCGGGGAGCGCCTGACCCAGGGATACCTCGCGGGTCCCGAGCCCGGCGCCCCCAACATTCCGTTCCGGGTCGCGGAGCTCCCCGCGGGATGGGGCGGGGCGGAAGAGGCGCCCGCGGTGGTCGGGGCGGTACGGGAGATCGCCGCCGGGCTCCGCGCGTCCGACCTCCTCCTTGTCCTCCTCTCTCCCGGGGCGCTCCGCGGGCTCCTGCTGCCGCCGCCGGGCGTGACCCCCGCCGAATTCTCCCGCGTCCTCGAAGAGGCGCACGGGTTCGGCGCGACCGGTGCCGAGGTGATGCTCCTCGCGAGGGTGCTGGGCTCGGGCGGCGTCGGAGGCCGCCTCCTACCGGCGTCCACGGCGGCCGATATCGAGGTGCTGATGGTCGACCGCGGGGACGGCCCCGCGCTCCTGGGAGGAGGACCGTTCACCCCGATCGCTCCCAACGAACGCGCGGAAGCGCGGGCTGTGATCGAACGGGTCGGCCTCGCGGCCCGCCTGCCGGCCACGGCGGTCGAGGCGCTTAGGGCCGGTGCGCCCGCGGCACCGCTCCCGCCCAGCCTGCGTCGGCCGGTGCTGGTCACGGGCCCGGCCGACGCCCTCCGAGGGGCTGCGGACGCCGCGTTCGACAAGGGGTGGACCGCCCGGCTGGCCTCTCTCGAGATGCGGGAGCCTCCCGACGCGGCGGCCGACCAGCTGCTCGCACGGACCGAAACGTTCCTCGAGGAAGGGCGGTCGGCCCCGCCCGGGCGCACGAAGGGGTACGCGACGTTCGCGATGACGACCCTCGACCTTCCCGAGGGCGTCGACGACACCCTGCCCTGCTGGGAGTTCCTCCAGCGGGCTCGCGCCGGTCTTCGCCGGCGTGAGCTGAGCGTCAGCCTCCTGCGCACCGCCGGGCCGCTGCGACTGCCGAACGACCCCGACGATCCGGGCGATCCTGGCGGATGGGTCGTGGGAGCCCCGTCAGACTCCGAGGCGACCCCAACGCCGGACGAGACTCGGCCGCTCGCGATGCGACCCGGAATAACGGACGTCGGTCTGGTCGCGATGTCCCTCTGGCGCCCGCCCGCCGCGCCGGCCAAGGGGAAGGGCTAACCGGAGCCGCCCTCGGGAGTCGAGTGCGAGCCCCGCTCGGTCTCCTCGAAGTGGCGCTTGAGGGCCATGTACTCGGCGAACGAGATCTGTCGCCGGGCGCGGACGGCACCCGCCTGCCGTAGGGAATTGATCTGGTACGTTCGCAGCAGCTCGGCTACCGGTCGGGACGCCGGGAGCGAACGCTCGACCGCGAGAGGGGCGGCTGCGATCGGCACGGACGCAATCGGGCGCTCTACGATCTGTTCCGGACTGCGGGGGGCCGGAGCGCCCGCGGCGGGTCGCGCCTCGAGGTATGCGATCAACTGTTCGTGTTCGGTGGGGGTGAGCTCGCCGTCGTCCCGCAGGAGGTCGACGAGGTCCCGTTGCCGAGGACGGTACGTCTCGACGAGCTCGGTCAGCTCCCGGTCGGGCCGGGAGATGGGCGCGGCCGCGAGAAGCGGGCCGACCAGCGCGTCGAGGTCGGCGGAGAGCTCGTCGAGCGCGGTCCGTAGCTCGGAGGGCGTGGGACCCTCGCCGCCGGGACCCGCGTCGAACCGGGCGGCCAGGCGAGCGACGCTGCCCGGCGGTGCGCCGGGGCCGACCGGCCGCTCCACGGACAGCTCGACTTCACGCCGACGCGCGGTCATGCGGACGGACGGACACGCTCGGAGAAAACGTACTCCGGCACCGACCGCCTTCGCGCCGCCCGAAATGTCACGAGAGGTAACTTTTCTATACTTACTATAGGGGCGTAACTATAAATCCGTCGGCGGCGTCGGGCGGGTGAGGCAGCACGGATGCAAAGCGAGCGGATTCGTCGGGCGGCCGGGGCGAGCGCCGATGGGTCCGACACGTGCGATGCGGAGGACGGTACCTCGATCTGCCCCGTGCTCGCTGCCGTCGGTGTGATCGGCACCGAGTGGCGGCTCGCGATCGTCCACCGGCTCCTCGAAGGGCCGCAACGGTTCAGCGAGATCCTGAAGTCGAACACCCGGCTCAATGCGAAGACGCTGAGCGCGACGCTCAAGTTCCTCGAAGGCCAGGGAGTCGTCCAGCGGACGGTCGTGAGCACCCGACCGTTCTCGGTCGTCTACTCCCTGACGGAGATGGGGCTCGGGCTCGCTCCGGCCGCCCGGGAGCTCCGCCAATGGGGCGAACGCTGGCTCCTCCCGCGACGGCAGGCCGCAGCCCGCACGAGCGCGTCGGCGCGGCGTCCGCCCGTGATCCAGGGCGAACTGCCCCGCATCGTCCTCGGCGAGACCGAGAGCCGGGCGAAGCGCTGACCCGTCGCGGAGGGATCCTTCCCCCGCCCGACGGATCCTCGGAAAGCTCCCCTTCCTCGCAACGGCCGCTCGGGAGGGGCGTTTCACACCCCCTCCTTCCGGCGTTCAAGTAGTCGCGGGAGGGTTGTTCTTTCGCAACCAACCCAGGGAAGGACCCTCAACATCGCCCAAAGGAGACTCGGCACCGAGTCTCGGGCGTGCGGGGGCCTTCCTACCAGGTTCCATCGTTCTCGAAGTTCCGAACGAACGTCTCCCCCGGGAACCCGTAGGGATGCCGAATTCGATGCGTTGCCTGCCGTCGCCCCTTTCGTCCGCGTCCCCGACCGCCTTTCCCGTTCGGTCGCGCACCCCGACGATCCCCGACGCGCAAGCCCTCGACCGCCCGGCCGCCCCCCGGCTCTGCGGGCCTCCTACCGGCCTCGATCGACCGGCCCGTCGCGCCACGATCTCTGAGTCCTAGAGCCCGGCGCCGCCCCCAAGCACAGGACCTCCGGGGCCGCCGTCCGCGAGCGTCCGCCCGGCCGGGCCCGACCGCCTCGCTCGATCCAACGCACCCAGGACGGGCAGGCGACCGCATCGGCTTCTACCGACGCCACGAGCCTCGGGTCCCTCGACGGTCTGCTCGAGGAGCCGGGTCCCCCGAGGGTCGCCGACGTTGCGTCCGCCGTGAGCGTTGACGCCGCCCGACACACAACCCGGCCGACGGACCCGTCGGCGTGGGCAGAAAGTATGCGAACCATGATGGAAGGAGAAGACGCCGCTCGCCCGAGCGAACCTATTCCTAGCCAACCCGTTCTGCGACCGCCGAAGATCGTTGTTCCCGACGGGTCGGGACTGCCACCCCGTCGGACCCTGCCCAACCTGAGCCCGAGGGAGCAGGACCACCCATGACGCCCCACGAGGCGATTACGACCTCGTCTCCGGGCCCGTACCCCGTCCGTCGCCGATTCTACCGGGCACTTGCCGAGGGACTACTGGCCTCCGAGCCGGGTGGCCTGGTGCTGTTCGAGTCGACGCTCGACCTACCGGTTCCCCGGGTGACCGCCCGGCCGTCGTCGCTCCTCGCCCCGCTGGCCGCGATGCCGACGTTCGCCGGAACCCCGGTCGAGACCGGCCCCACCCGGTCCGCGGACGAACCGGATTACCGGGGAGCCGACGCCTACGGGATCCTCGTCCCTGGGGCGCCTACGTTCGCGACCGCGGAGTCGCTCCGAGCTCCGCCCGAATCGGCCCCGCTTCTGGGCCCCGGAGGCTGGCTCGGCTTCCAGACGTTCTGGGCGAGGGGAGAGGACGGTCGTCTCTGGGCGGCCCGACGGTTCCGGCTCTCCGGGTCGACCCCGCGGGACGTCCACGCGCGGTTCTCCGCCGTGGCCGCGACCGTGGCCCAGGAGTGGGCGCATGCCACCGGGAGGAGCGCGACCGTTCGCCCTTCCGGCTACGGTGCGCGTCGCGACTGGCGCCGCGCCGCGACCCGGTCGATACCCCGGGACGCGTGGGGCGCGTTCCTTCCAGCCACGGTCGAGAGGACGGCCGAACCGGCGCCGTTCGCCAGCGTCGAAGCGGAGCCGTGCCGGGTCGGCCACGGAGTGGTCCTGGGTGCGTCCGGTGCCGGGAAGACCTGGTTCCTCGCGGAGCGGGCGTCGCGAGCGATCATCCGGCACGAGGCGGTGGTCGCGATCGATCTGCACGGTGACCTGGCTCCCGCGATCGTCGCGCGGCTCCCGGCGGACGTCCGGCGCCGGGTCGTGGCGGTCGACGCGCTCGACCGGCCGTTGCCGGGCATCGCGGCCCTCGCCGGTTCGGACGAGCGGTCCGCGGCGCACCTTGTCGCGGCGATTAAGCGTCTCAGCGCGGACGGCACGGACGTCTACTGGGGGTTCCGCCTCGAGCGGATCTTCGACGCGTTCGTCCGAATCGTCCAGGAGTCGGGGGGCTCGCTCCACGACCTCTACGCGCTCCTCGCCGACGCGGACCGCCGAGATGCCGCTCGGCTAGCTTCGCGGAGCACCGACCTGGTCCGGTTCCTCGAGGAGCTGGCGCCGATCGCTCGCCGGAACCCCGACTTCCTCTGGGCCGCGGCGGCCAGGTTGTCGAAGATCGTGCTCGTGCCGGCGCTCGCGGAGCTGCTCTCGCCCGCGGACGGTGGGTTGCCGGTCGAGGAGCTGCTCGAGGGAGGACGCTCGCTCTTGGTCCGGCTGCCGTTCGCCGCCCTCGGGCCCGAGGCCGCCTCGTTCGCCGGGACCCTCGTGCTCGCCCGCGTCTACCTGGGGCTCGCCTCCCGGGGCTCCGCTCGCGGCCGTTGCCCCGCGGTCCTCACCGTCCTGGACGAGGTACAGGGGCTCTCCCCCCGGCTGGTGACCGAGATGCTCGCCGAAGGCAGAAAGTTCGGACTGCGGCTGTTGCTCGCGACCCAGTACCCCGAACGTCTCGCGCCCGAGCTTCGGCACGCCGCCGCGGGAGTCGCCCGGGACGTGGTGGCGTTCCGCGTACCCCCACCGAGCGCCGCGACGGTCGGCGGCTGGATCGGTCTTTCCGCCGCCGAGGCCGACCGCCTCCTGACGGACCTTCCGACCGGTCACGCCCTCGAGCGAGACCCCGAGACCGGCGAGATCCGGCCGCTCGCTCCCGGAGTCGCGCCCCAGGGTCTGGCGACGGACCCATGGGTCGAGGCCGTCGTCGCCTCTCGCCGGGAATTCCTCCCGGAGGCGCGGAGCGCTCCCTGCGGATCGCTCGACGATCCGGCGACCGAGCGGCTCCTGCTCGCCGTGCTGGCCGCCGAGGAGTCGGGTAGGTCCCTTACCGAGGACGGTCTCACCTCCGCTGCCCAACGTCTGCCCGGCCCCTCGCCCGACCCTGCCACGATCGGCGATCGCGCTCGAGGTCTCGCGCGCCGCGGATACGTCGAGGTCGGCCCGGGCGGGGTCCGGTTGACGCCGGCAGGCGAACGTCGCCTCGGCCTCGGGTCGGCTACGGGCGCCACGCGGGAGAGCGCAGAGCACAGGGCGCTCCTCCTTCGGGCGTTCCGAACGTTCGCCCGCCGAGGCTACCTCCTCGAGATCGTGCGACAAGGGCGCTACGACACGACCCTCCCCGACGCGATCTTCCGTCAGATCCCGGACCGGGCGCGCGCCGGCTCGGCCCGCGACTTGGCGGGGGCCCTTGACACGGTGCGAAACGGGTGGGCGTGGCGGTTCTTCGGTGGCCTGGACGTGCACGTGGAGGCCGAGGTTTCGGGAGCGCTTCGGCCGGCCCGCATCCGTCACGGGTTCCTCAAGGCTCGCTCCCGAGGTGCGTTCGCCCTGTTCGTGGTCGCCGACGCTCGACGGGCGACCCGCGTGAAACGAGCATTGCGCGCCGAAGGGATCGGTCCGGCCGAGGCCCAGGTCTGGACCCTTCGCGTCGGCTGACACCCCAGCCGGCCCGGGGTGCGCCGGGCGGCGAGGGCCCGGGGGGCGGGCGCAGCCGCGCCCCCGGACAGCGTAAGAGGGCGCGGACCTCATGCGACGACGTGCGCGCCTTCGTCGCGGTCGAGGTGCCGACCGGCGAACCCGGGAGCGTGGGCCGTGCCGCCCCCGAGCACCTCACCCTCCAATTCCTAGGCGAGGTCCCGCCGGAATCGGCGCCACGGATCGCCGAAAGGCTGCGCCCGGTGGGGAGGGGAATCGGTCCGTTCGATATCCGGCTGGAGGGGATCGGGGCGTTCCCCTCCCCGTCCGACCCGCGCGTCGTATGGGTCGGCGTCACCTCGGGCCGAGCAGAGCTGATGGAGCTCGCCCGACGGGTGCACTCGGCCTTGGAAGGGACGGTCCAGGCCCGCCGCGAAGAGTTCGTCCCCCACCTGACGTGGTTCCGGGTGCGCTCGCCCACGGACCGCCGGAGGGCGTTCGACGTCCTGCGTGACCCCGGCTCCCCTCCCCCGCCCCGGTCCGTCCGGGTGAGTGAGTTCGTCCTGAAGGAGAGCGTCCTTGGCCCCGGCGGCGCGGTCCATCGAACGGTCGAGGCGTTCCCGCTCGCGGGGTCGGCCGGGCCGCCCTGATCAACCGGCCTCGGTCTCGAACCGATCGGCCACGAGCTTCCGCCACAGGTAGAGCGTCGCGTAGCTTCCCCAGCCGGGATACCGGAGCTCCCCCCACGCGCGCGCCGCCTCCTCGGGGGCCGAGCGTGGCAGGACGCCGTACCGCTCGAGAGCGACCCGGACCCCGAGGTCGCCCGCCACGAAGACATCGCGGCGGCCCGTTCCCCGCAGGAGCGCGTTCTCGGCCGTCCAGCGCCCGACCCCGGGGAGCCGTTCGAGCGCGCCCCGTGCCGCCGGTAGCGACCGTCGTTGGAGCACCTGCGCGCTCGGCGGCTTCCCGGAGGCCCAGGTCGCCAGCGCCACGAGCGCCCGGGACTTCGCCCCGCTCATCCCGAGAGCGCGGAGCTCGCCCTGCTCGGCGTCGAGCACGCGGGACGGAGCGGGGACGCACGGAACCTCAAGACCGTCGACCGTGAACGGAGTGCTGAGCCGCTCGAACAGACGCTTCTCGATCGCGTTCGCGGCGGCGACCGACAGCTGTTGTCCGACGATCGCGTGGAGGAGACTCTCGTACAGGTTTGCGTCGCGGGGAAGCCGCAGCCCGCGGAACGCACGCTCGGTACCGCGGAGCACCGGGTCGGCGCGTGTGTGGCGGTAGAACTCCTCGAGGGGATCGTCCAGGGAGAACAGAGCACGGGCGGCCTCCCGGGCCTTCTTCGGACCCGCGCCCCAAGCCTCCACGCGCCACCGGGCGCCCGCGGGCTCGACCGCGAGGACCCACGGCCGCTCGGGCGACCCCCAGGTCCTCAGGAGGCGGCGGCCATCTCGGGCGAAGACGATGGAGCGCGACGAGTACTCGAGCTGGAGCCGCTCCCGGGGGAGCGATGCGAGCCGCGGAGGAACGAGCGACGTGCGGACGCGCGAGACCACGGACACGGCAGGGACGCCCTCCCTTGAGGGTGCCGGCTCACGCACCGTTCGACCGGAGCCGGCCGCCACGATACGATTAAGGACCGGCAGACCGCTGGAGGGTGTCCCGCGATTGGGGACGGGACCCGAGGGGAGGCGGTGCCGGCCGGAGGCTCGTTCTCGAGATCGATCCCCGGTCCGGTGGTCGCCGTGGTGATTGTTGCCCTCGTCCTATCGTGGGGTCCTCCCCCACACTCCTCGTCGAGCCCGCCGACCGCCTTCGCGACCTCGGGTGCCTGCGCGGGGTCGCACCTGCGGCCCGTGTACGCCGGCACCCTGAAGGTCGATGGGGGGCCGCTCCCCCCGAACGGTACCGGCGGTGCCACGATCCGGTTCTCGTACTTCGTGGACGTCTGGGTCGTGGACGAACCCGGTGGCGTCGTGGCGAGCGCCAGCTGTGCGTCGCTCTCGGGTTCGGTGACGACGGACGCTGGAGGAGCGTTCTCGTTCGCGCCCACGACGCCGCGCAGCTACTGCACTCCCGTACCGAACGGTACCGTTTGCACGGATTATTCCTCGGCGATCGGGCCGCTCACCCCTTCGCTTTCGGAGCCCCCGCCCGACGGCTATGCGCTTTCGTTCGACGTGACGTCGGACGCGGCGGACCTGGCTCTCGTCTGGCTGCTCGAAGACATCACGCTCTCGCCCGCCGGGTCGACCCTCACCGTGGCCCCGGGTGCCCCGATTTCCCTCGTGGCCTCGGGGTGGCAGGGGAACGGCTCCGCGACTCCGCTCGACCCGGCTTACACCTGGACGCTCAACGGGACCGGTTGGGCGCTCTCCACCGCCCCCGTCGGGGACCGGGCGACCATCGTTTCCGTCCCCGGTGCGACGGCCGGAAAGCTCACCGTACAGGCCGAGGCGACGGTCAACGGAACGGCCCTCTCGCCCCCTCCGCGTACGATCGCCCTCGACGCGGTCGCGACGACGCTCGCGGAGGCCGAGCTCAACCGTACCGAACTGGACGTCGGCTCCAACGTCTCCGCCAACGTGACGGTCGTGGGCGCCGCCGGCTACGCCTATCGGGCCTGGCTCGACCCGGGGCTCGGCCTTGCGGCGGTCCAGGTTCCGTGCGGCACGACGGCCTACGGCCCCGGAACGGTCCTGGCCACGTGCCTGGCCAACCTCACCTACACCGGACCCGGCATCGCGCAGCCGGCGTTCAACGTCACGAACGGCTTCTCGGCCGCGATCGGCCAGTTCCCGAGCGTCATGGTGGACCCTGCCGCCGCGCTCTGGGTGACTCCGGGGTTCCCGACCGGCTACGCGCTCTCCCCGCTCCCGGTCGAGTTGATCGCCACGGCGGGTTCGGGTATCCTTCCGTTCGAGGAGGCGTGCCTCGACCCGGGGTCTGGTGCCCCGCTGTGCACGAGCGCGCCCGGGCCGAGCTGGACGTTCGACCCGGTCTACGCTTCGCCCGGGCAGTACACCGCATCTGCATGGGCCGTGGACTCGGAAGGGACGAACCGGTCCGTCTCGTTCGTCGTCACGGTCGTGGCCCCTCTCGCAGCGACCTCGCTCGACCTCGAGACCCCGAACGCGACGGTCGGGGCGAACCTTTCGGTCTCCTCCACGATCACGGGCGGTGACCTTCCCGGACGGTACTGGTGGAACGCTTCCACGGAGGACGCCCCGCTCGAGAGCGGAGAGTTGGGCGCCGACGGCCAACTCTGGCTCTCGTTCGTCCCGTCCGGTACCGGCTCCGTCACCCTCACACTGACGGCGCGCGATGCCCTCGGCACCGTCGTTCGCTCCGCGCTCGCGCTCACCGTGGGGCCGGCATCGGCCGTACGGCTGACCGAAACCGGAACCCCGCCCGCGTCGTCGGTCGTGGTCGGCGGCTCCGTTCCGCTGAGCTGGGAGGCGCTGGACGGCTCGGACCAGCCGGTGCCGACGTTCTCGACGAACGCCAGCGTCGTCCTCGCGGGCCCGGGGTCCACGGCGCCGGTCGGCTGGGTCAACGCCTCCACCGTGGGCCCCCTGACGGGCGGCGGCAACGGTACGTTCGAGGTTCCCGGCGCGGCCTGGGTCAACGGGACGCTCGCCCTCACCGTCGAGGTGCTCGCCGCCGGCCCATTCTCGGTCGAGCTCGTCGGAAGGGGCCTACCGTCCGCGGTCCCCGAAATCCACATTCTCGCGAACCCGGATACCGAGCACCTCCGCCTCTACGACCCCGTGGTGGCCGTGAGCGGAACGCGCACGAACGCTACGTACTGGCAAGTGGAGGACCGGTTCGCCAACGCTGTGCCCGGGGCGAACGTGACGATCCGGTACGTGTGGGGCTCCGAGAGCTCCGAAGAGAACGAGACCGCCTCGCCCGAATCGAACGGCTCGACCGGGGTCTGGGTCAACTTCTCCGCCCCTGGTCCCGAAGGCGGGACCGTCACGGTGCTGGACGGCGCCGGCAAGGCCCTCCTCGGGCCGCTGACGGTACCGGCGCTAGCCGCGGCCGACGATCTGGCCGTGCCGTACGGCGTCGTGGGAGCCCTCCTCGGGATCGTCGCGCTCGGGGCCGGCGTGATGCTGGTCGCGTTGCGGCGGGCTCGCCGCCGAGCTCCGGGTCCGTCGGACGAGAGCGAGCTCCAGCGCCTCGCCGAAGGCCGGGCCGCGATCGTCGAGATCGTGCGCCGGCACGGGCCGGTCGACCTGCCCGAGGTCGAGTCGTCCTGGCAGCCTCCTCCCGCCCCGCCGGACCTCGCCGACTGGCTCGCGTCCCTCGTGACGGACGGGACCTTGGGTGCGAGCGTCGGGCCCGACGGGAAGGCGCGCTTCTGCCTCGCCCCGGGACCGTCCGCGCCGAGGGTAACGCTGGACACGGAGGCGTTCGACGAGGCGCTCCGCCTGCGGGACGAGGAGCTCGCGGGCGACGGACCGGGCCCCTAGGACGGGTCCCGACCGACCAGGTCGTAGTACCGGTACGCGGATTCGCCCGCCCCGAAGCAGTAGCGCAGCGTCGTGAACCCCTTCTTCAACTCGGCGGCCCGGGCCGACACGTCCTCGACGCTCCGCCCCCGGTGCAGGAGGTCGTCGAACAGCTCGGCGATCCGGACCATCTCGGCCTCTCCCATCCCGAGTCGGGTCACCTCGGGCGTGCCCAGGCGGACCCCGCCGGGCTGCTTCGGGCTCTTGTCGCCCGGCAGGAGGTTCTTGTTCGCGATGATCCCGGCGTTCGCGAGGCGACGCGCGACGGCAGCCCCGCCCCCCTCCGAGTCCACCCGGACGGCGAGGGTATGCGACCTCGTGAACCCGAGATCGGCGGCCAGGACGTCAAACCCCCGGTCGTGCAACGCCTGGGCGAGCGCCCGGGCGTTGGCGATCGTCCGTCGGGCGTACTCCTGTCCGAACTCGAGATGCTCGGCCAGGCTCACCGCGAGGGCCGCCATGGCGTTCAGATGGTGGTTGCTCGTAACGCCGGGGAACGCCCCCGACTGGAGACGGTGGACAAGCTCTGGGTCCTCCGTCTGGCCGAGAAGGATCCCGTGCTGCGGACCGGGGAGGGTCTTGTGCGTGGAGGCGCTCATCACGACGCATCCCTCCCGTAGGGGGTCCTGGAACTGCCCGCCGGCGATGAGGCCGAGCACGTGCGCGCCGTCGTACCAGCCGCGGGCGCCGATCTCCTCCATCGTCGACCGGAGCTCGTCGATCGGGAGCGGGAAGAGGAACAGCGACAGGCCGAACAGGCACGTCTTCGGACGGACGGCCCTCAGGATCTCGCGCGTGCGCGGGACGTCGATCGTCATCTTCTCCGAATCCCACGCGTAGTATACCGGACGGACGTTGCGTAGGCCGAACGCGCCGAACGCCGCGCTCGAGATGTGCGCCCCGTCGGCGAGGCGGCTCGTGGCGACGAGGTCGCCCGGTTCGGTGAGCGCCTTCAGCACGGCGAGGTTCGCGACCGTCCCCGAGATGGGGCGGACGTCCGCGAACGAGCACCGGAACAGGCGGCGGGCGAGGCCGAGACAGATGGTCTCCACCTCGTCGACCTGCTCGTTCCCCTCGTAGTACCGATCGCCTACCAGACCTTCGGCGTAGCGGGAGTGGAAGTCCGAGATCATGAGCTCCTTCGCGTAGGGTGAGAGCAAGTTCTCGCTCGCGATCAGCGGGATCGACCGCTCGAACCGCGCCGAGTGGCGTCGGACAGTCTCCCGGATCTGGCGTACGACCGCGGCCATCTCACCGGGGCCCGGGGTGGCGGCCGTGTTGGGGGACACCCCCACCCCCCCACTTCCACTCGAGCCTGGCGCCATGGCACCCATTCCCCGCGTGCGCTCGCGGAGCAGGGCCGTCAGCCTCTCGAGGCCATAATAGGGAGCGGGACAGTCGGTCGTCGAGGCAGGGGACCGTGTCCGGTACAGGATCGTGGAGGGTTCGTCGTCGGTTCTACGTTCCGTATCACGATCTCGACGTGCTCAACCACCTCAACCACGCTGCATACTTTCCGATGATGGAGACTCTCCGTTGCGACTACTACCTTCCTCTGCTCTCCTCTACCGACCCTACCTCTCTCGACATCATCATCGCCGAAGCCTCCTGCCGCTACCTCGCACCCGTAGGCTACGGGGCCGAACTGCTGGGAGAGATCACTCCAGCACGTCCTCCCGGCCGGACGAGCTTCACGTTCCTCTACCGCTTCACCGACGTAAAGACCGGCACCCTGACCGCCCTGGGCCGGACCGTCATCGTCTGCTACGACTACAGCACCGGTTCCAAGAAACCCATCCCCGACGGGCGCCGGGCCGTGCTCGAGCGCGACGCGGTCGACGCAACGAGCGAGGGGTGGCCGGCCCCTGGGAAATAGTTGCATTGGAAACAGGGGGGTGGGGGTGTCTCGATTCCCCACTCCTTCAACGGTCGTTCTACCCTAACCGAAACGTGGACCGGTCCCGCGGGGTGCTAGGCCAGCAGGATTGCCGCCCGGACGAATCGCCCGTAGATCTCGCGCGCTCCTCGGCCCCGTCACCCCGCCAGCGTCGACGGGTCACGGTAAGGCTGCTCCCGTCAGGACCTGACCCGATGCCCGTGATGGATACCCGCTAGGGCGCTCCTCCGAGCGCTCGTCGCGGGGCCCGCGGCCCGGCGGAACAGAGCTTCTGCGAAGCCACGCGGGACGCGCGACTCCTCCGAACGTCGCTCCTGCCTGTCACCCCCGCTAAGGACGGTTTCGGTGTGTAAGGGGACGCCCAACCCCCCGGTCTAGCCTAGCGAAGAGACCGACGGGCGTCCTCTACATAGCTCTTGGCAGGGGGCGAAACCGCGCTCCGGACGGCGTGGAGGGGATGAACGGGCTCAGCGGATGTGCTCGAGGCTGAACGAGCCGAGGTTGAACGAGCGCTTCGTGAACGTGTAGCCGACCCAGCTCCGCGCCTGGGCCTCGCCGATCCCGCGGACCGAAAGGAACGTCTTCATCTGGTCGATCTTCAGGTTCAGCGACCCGTCGACCATGTGCTCCAGCGTCTCGAGGTCCGACTCCGAGTGCATGCCGCTCTCGAGGACATAGTAGCCGACGGCCCCGTCGAGCTTGCGGCGTCCCACGAACGGCTGGAGGAACCGGAACGTGGATGCCGTGTCGAGGTACGCCGTGATGGTCGACACCGACTCGAAGATGAGCCGGTAGGTCGAGAACTTCGACTTCAGCTCCTCGCCGAACCCGTTCACGCTCTGGGCGAGCTGGTCGAGGACCGCCTTGCCGGTCGAGGAGAGGAAGCGCACGCCCGGCACCGGCGCGGACGACCCGACCGACAGCGAGTAGAGGTCGACGAACCGCAGCATCCCCTTCTTCTCGGCGTCCGCGAGGCCGGGGTAGAGCGTCGCGAGGTCGTCCCGGACCTGGCCGTAGCTCTTGTCCGTGACCACCCAGAGGGAGGGGATCCCGACGCGCAGGCCCTCCGTCGAGAACAACCGCGCGAGGACGTCCTTTCCGGTATGGGCAGGACCGTTGAGCAGGATCTGGGTCCCCGCCGCGAACCCTCCGAAGAGCAGGTCGTCGAGCCGGCGGACGCCGCTCCGGACCTTGGGGGACTCCGCCGCGGCGACGCTGTCGGCATGCATCTGGTCGGCGTCCGCCTCGGCCGCCCGGCCGGCGAGCTTCTCGAGCTCCCGGACCTGGTCCTGGAGCTGGGTCTCGCGCGCGCGCAGCTCGGCCTCCTTCTTGGCGAGCTCGTGGCGCATGTCGTCGAGGCGGGCTCCCTCGCTCGTCTTCGCGACGCCGCCGATCCCGGCCTCCCGTCGATGCTCCTCGAGGCGTCGCGCCTCGATGTCGAGCGCCTGGCGGCGGGTCTGCAGCTGCTGGTCGTAGACGGCGAGCTCCCGCTCCTTGAACTCGAGGGGGCCCCGTCGCCGCTCGACCTCCTCGGCGTTGATCCGGATCTCCTCGAACTTCGCGCGGAGCTCGTTCTCCCGGGCGACCAGGTCCCGCTCCTTCAGCGTAAGCTCCTCCAACCGCCGGGTCACGTCCTCGGCGATGGGGCTCCCCTGCTTTCCGACGAGCTCGGCCCGGCCCTCCGCCTGCTGGGCCACGCTCGAGAGGCTGCGAATCTCGCCTTCCAGCTGGACGACCCGTCGGCGAAGCTCCGTCTCCCGTTCGATGAACTGGTGCTCGTGGTCGGAGAACTCGTTGCGGAGGCGAAGCTCGGTGTCGCGGATCGCCCGCTCGACGGCGCCGGGGTCCGAGCCCGACGACGGGGCGCCGTCTCCGGCCGGGGCCTCGGGGAGGGCGCCGGGGCCGCCGGGGGAGCCGTTGAGGGCGGTCAGCCTAAGCCTCAGGTCGGCGACCTCCGCCTCCTTGGCCCGCACGGCGAGCTCGCGCTCTTTCGCTTCCCGCGACCGTACGTACTTGATGACGGCGATCGAGCCGCGCTTGACGTGCTCGACCTGGTCCTCGAGCTGTTTGCGCTTCGTCCGCTCGTCGTAGAGCTGCCGCTGGAGGTCTTGGACCTCCTGGATCATCGAGGAAGGGTCGAATTGGTCGGATTTCACGCGGTCGAGGAGGCCGGTGAGCCATCGGACGACCGTCTCCTCCCGCTCGCTGACCGTCGGCAAACCGCCGGGCTCGGCGGTGCGGGGCAGCAGGGCCCCCTCCTCCGTTCCGGCGGCCATCGGGGGAGCCGGGGCCACGGGGGCGGGACGCTCGGTGTCGGAGGAACGGATCCAGTCCTCCATCGCCCGGTCATCGCCGTCCACCCACTTCCGCAGCACGTCGGTGGAACCTTTCGCGGCCGTGGGGAGCCGGCGCTTTCGCCCCCGGTCTGCCCGCTGGACGTTCCCAACCCAACGCTCGACGATCTGGTCGGCGTTCACCGAGGCAGCGGACGGAGCGGCGGGCGCGGCGGCCACGTCCGGCGAGGGGGAGCTGCGGCGGATGGCATCCCGCTCCTCGGCGGTCACGCCCAGCCGGTCGAGGGTCTCCGTCGAGAGTTCCCGGACGGCGGGAGCGCTCGCGTACCCGGCGTCCACGAGGCGCTGCGCGGTGCCGCGGGAAAGCCCGAGGGCCCGGGCGAGATCGTCGGCCCCCGACGAGGAGCCTTCCGGAGCCGCCATCGCCCCCCCCGTCGCACCGTCCATGGACCGAGGAGAGGACTAGCGCGGCGTGAGGTCATAATATATGTCTCCGTCAGGAGAAGGCCCCTGCGAGCGCCCCGGACGCCGCGCCACGGCCTAAATACGGGGGGAGGTGAGGAGTGACGTGGACGTCGAAGCACGCGTCGACCGGGTAGTCCGGCACACGGCCGAGGTCCTCACGCCGGAGGAGGTCCGGGCGCTCTTCGCGCGGACCGAGCGACCCCGGGCGTACATCGGGTTCGAACCGTCCGGCTCGCTCACGATCGCCCATCTCATCACCGCCCGCAAGATCATCGACCTCGCCGACGCGGGGTGCCACGTCACCGTCTTCCTCGCCGACTGGCACGCCTGGATCAACGACAAGCTCGACGGGGACCTCGCCCGGATCGAGGCGTGCGGTCGGTACATGCAGGCCGCGTTCACGGCCCTCGGCGCCGACCCCCAGCGCGTCTCGTTCCGCTGGGCGCACGAGCTCACGGGCTCGTCGGCGTACTGGGCTCGGGTCGTCCGGGTCGCGAAGGCGACCAGCCTCGCGCGCACGAAGCGGGCGATGTCGATCATGGGCCGAAGCGAGGAGGAATCCAACCTCGACAGCTCGAAGCTGTTCTACCCCTCGATGCAGGCGGCGGACATCTTCGAGCTCCCGGTGGACATCGCCTACGGCGGGCTCGACCAGCGCCGGGCGCACGTCCTCGCGCGAGAGGTGGCCCACCATTACGGGTGGCCGGTCCCGGCCGCGGTCCACACGCCCCTCCTCTCGTCCCTGCGCGGCGGGGGCCGAATGGACCCGACCGACGGGCCGGTGGAGGGGAAGATGTCGAAATCGGACCCCGGGTCGGGGGCCCCAATCCCCTCGGAACGGGAGGAGATCGCCGCGCGCATCGGCGCCGCCTTCTGTCCGGTGAAGGAGGTCGAGGGGAACCCGGTCGTGGAGATCGCCCGGTACATCGTGTTCCCGTGGGAGGGTCGCCTGACGGTCGAGCGGGCCGCGAAGCACGGCGGGCCGGTGGAGTTCCCGGACGAGCCGGCGTTCCTCGCCGCATGGGCCAAGGGGCGCCTCCACCCCCAGGACCTGAAGGGCGCGGTGGTCGCGTCCCTCGACCGGTTGATCGCTCCCGCGCGCCGCTACTTCGCGGAGCATCCGGAGCTTTCGAGCGCCGCGTTCCGCGCCGCCGGCCCTACTAGCGTTAAATAGCGCAGGCCGTAGGCGGGGCCTACCCGTGAGCCGAGGACCCCCCGTTCGGGGGTTCCGCTGACGCGAAGAACCATGGCGCGACCCATCTACGTACGGTTTGAGACCCCGAGCGACCTCGCCGACAAAGTGCTCCAGCTCGTTCAGGTGGCGAGCGAGACGGGCAAGATCCGGGTCGGCACGAACGAAGTCACCAAATCGAGCGAGCGCGCGGAAGCGAAGCTCATCGTGATGGCAGAGGACGTCGACCCGGTCGAGATCCTGGTCCACGTGCCGATGCTGTGCGAGGAGAAGCGCATCCCGTACGTCTACGTCCCGAAGAAGCTGAGGCTCGGCCAGGCCGCCGGGCTCTCGAAGTCGGCGGCGAGCGTTGCGATCGTCGAGCCCGGTGAGGCGAAGGCCCTGCTCGACGAGATCGCCGCGGCGTACCCGACGCTGAAGAAGTGAGCCCCGTTCGGGCGAGGGATCGTCGATGGCGGAAGAGAAGGGCTCGCCGGCCGAGGTCGTCGAGCTCGTAGGCCGCACCGGGATGGCGGGCGAGGCGACGCAGGTCAAGGTGCGCGTTCTCGCGGGCCGCGATCGGGGCAAGATCATCACCCGGAACGTGGCCGGCCCGATCCGCCTGGGCGACGTCCTGATCCTCCGAGAGACCGCGCGCGAGGCCCGAAAGCTTTCGGTCCGGTAGGAACGTTCCCATGGTGGTCAAGCGCCAGTGCTCGTTCTGCGCCCGTGAGATCGAACCCGGCACCGGGTCGATGTTCGTGAAGCGCGACGGGACCGTCTTCCATTTCTGCACGTCGTCGTGCCGCAAGCAGCAGCTGAAGCTGGGCCGGGTCGGCCACCGGTTCAAGTGGACCCGGGCGTACGAGCTGAAGAAGGCCGCCGAGCACTCGGCGAGCGTGCGCGCCTCGGCCGCCTCGCCGAAGTCCCGCCCCGCGACCGCCGCCCCGTCGAAGGCCGCCCCCGCCGCCAAGGAACCGGCTCCCGCCGCCAAGGAGACCCCGGCTCCCGCAGCTCCGGCACGCGCGAAGGCGACCGGAGAAGCGAAGGCCGACGCGGCCAAGGCGCCGAGACCGCGCAAGCCGAAGCCCAAGGCGAAGGCTTCGGACTCGGCCGACGACGCATAGGCGCGAGCCGGGACGCGTGCGCGTCCAACGGAATCGGTAAGTCTGGGCGCGACGCGTTTCTCGCGCGTGCGTTCCGAAGAGCGGTGGACGACCCCGTCCGAGCTCGCCGAGTATGCGTACTGCCCGCGCGCGCACTACTACCGGCAGACGTACGGGTCGGCCCCGCCGAGCCGGAGCTCCGTAGCGGGGGAGAGATATCACGCCCGGACGCTGGGCGGTGAGCTCCGTCGTTCGGCGCACGGGTCGGCCTACTGGGCCCTCGTGGGGATCGGCGCGCTGTTGGTCCTCGGGGCGCTGGCGGTCTTCCTGTGGCGGTGACGCCGCTCCTCGCCCTCGCCGTACTCGGCGTCGGGCTGATCGTCCTCGCGGCCGGCGCCGGACTGCTCGCGCACCGGCGCCGTGACCGCCGGTTCGGGTCCCTGGTATCGATCGACGCCGGCCGACCGGAGACCCTCCGTTCGGAACGGTACCGCCTCTCGGGTCGCCCGGACATCCTGCGTCGCGCGCCCGACGGGACGCTCGTCCCGATCGAGCTGAAGCACCGGGCGGCGCCCGCGCGCGGCGCCTTCCCGTCGCATGTCGTCCAGGTGTGGGCGTACTGCCTGCTCGTGGAGGAAACGACAGGCCGCTCGCCCTCGTTCGGCGTGCTGCGCTACACGGACCGGGAGGTTAGGGTCGCCTGGAACGCGACCGCCCGATCCGAGCTTCTCGCCATCGACCGCGCGGTCCGGGCCAGGTACGACGGGCGGGCGACGCCGAGCCCGGGCCGCTGCGGGCGCTGCTCCTGGGCGGACGTCTGTGACGTCCGGGCCGGACCCGGCTGACCCGGACGTCGCCGCGCTCAACGCTTGAGGCGGGTCCAGTAGACCTCGGTGTCGTACGGCAGGTCGACGTACGACCGGCCCCGGGTCATGGGGTCCGAACGGAGGAGCTCCCGGATCTCCGTCGCGACCTTCCGGCGGTCCGCCGCGGGAAGGATGGCGATGGAGCTCACGGAGAGGAACCGGTCGAGGACCTCCGAGGGGGTCGCCCGCTGGACGTGGGAGATGCGGCGCATCCGAGGGGGAGGGAAGGGCACGCCCTTCGCCCGGAACGCGGCCTTCCACCGGCGTTCGCGGACCTGCGGGGCGTGGTTGTAGCGGCCGAGGATCCTCGAGACCGCCTTCATCCAGCCGACCGACTCGTCCCGGACGTTCCAGACGAGGCCCAACCCTCCGCCCGGTCGCAGCACGCGCGCGATCTCCTCCATCGCGGGCCGCGGGCGGAACCATTGGAACGCCTGGGCGGCGACGACCGCGTCGGCGAGCCCGTCGGGCAGAGGGATCGCCTCCGCGGTCCCGGGAAGGACGGGGATGTCGGGAACCGTGCGCTCGAAGACCCGGCGCATGCCGGCGGTCGGTTCCACCGCGACGATAGCGCATCCCACAGGAACGAGCGTCCGCGTGAACTTCCCCGTCCCGCTGCCGAGCTCTACGACCGTCCGACGGGGTCCGAGCCGGAGGGCGCGGGCGAGGTGCCGGGCGACCGAGGCCGGGTAACCCGGCCGGCCCCGCTCGTACGCCTCGGCGCTTCGTTCGAATCCACGCACGGCGGGGGCGGTCCGGAAGGTGGGCTCTCTCACGCGGACCTCCGCCGTGCGGGCACGGAACGCCCGCGGACCGAGCGCGGCCGGGGCAGGACGAGCAGGCCCTCCGCGGGGTCGCCGAGGACGAGGGAGCGGCCGGCGAGGTGCTCGCGGCCGGTGTACGCGCAGACCACGGCGTCCAGCTCGTCGTGGGTGATCGCCGTGCGCTCCACGTCGCCGCGAAACCCGAAGCGAACGAGGGCCCTTCGCAACGTCTCCACGCCCGCTCCCTTCCGCGGGATCCCGAGGAGATCCTGGGCGCCGCCGGGGTACGCCTCGATGACGGTGAACCCCTCGGCGCGGAACCGCTGGGCGAGCGCGATCCCCCGGGCGGTGAGCATCCGCATCGGGCCGAGGGTGACCGGGAAGAACCGGATCCCCAGCTTCTGCAGCTCGCGGTCGCATCGCCGTAGATGAGGAGGGCCGGGAATGTCGAGGGAGAGTCGGCCCGCCGGGAGACTCAGGGGAGCGTCGATCGCGACAATGCTCGGCCGGGAGGAACGCACCGCGTCCAGGATCTCCGCATCGCCCGCCAGCGGAGCGGTTCGGGTCGCGAGCCCCGGCCCGAGCCGGCAGAATCCGGTCCGCCGGCCGGGGCTCCCCGCCAGGTCGAGCCCGATGACGCTCCCTCGCCGGGGCGGCACGCCTCGGACGAACCGGTCGGGATGAAGAGGTCTGCTCTCGGGGTGGCGCGAAAGCTTTAGCGTGCCCGTAGGCTGGTCGAGCCGATGGCAGAGGGGAACGTCGAGCGCACGCTCGTCCTCGTGAAGCCCGACGGCGTGCGGCGAGGAGTGGTGGGGGAGATCGTCGGACGGTTCGAGCGAAAGGGGCTCAAGATCGTGGCCGCGAAGACCCTCCGGGTGGCGCCGGAGCTCGCACAACGGCACTACGCCGAGCACCAGGGAAAGCCGTTCTACCCCGCACTGATCCAGCATCTCACCTCCGGGCCGATCGTCGCGCTCGCCCTCGAGGGGCGCTCGGCGATCTCGGTGACCCGGCTGGTGATCGGCACGACCAACCCCCAGCTGGCCGCACCCGGCACCGTTCGGGGCGACCTCGCGCTCGGGATCACGCCGAACCTCGTGCACGCCTCCGACTCTCCGGAGTCTGCGGCGCGGGAGCTCGCGCTCTACTTCCAGCCCGACGATTACCTCGCGTACTCCCGCGTCGGCGAGGAGTACTTCTAGGTCGATGGGCCGGTCGGTCGCGGAGGCGGTCCGCGCGCTGGGGGCCGGCGCGCTCGTCGTGTACCCCACGGACACGGTCTTCGGGTTGGCCGCGCGAGCCTCCTCCCGAGCAGCCGTCAACCGGCTCGTACGCGCGAAAGGACGCTCGGGCACCCAGCCGTTGTCGGTCGCCGTGAGCTCCGTGGAGGAGATCGAGCCGCTCGCCGCCCTCTCTCCCTCGGGCCGTCGATGGGTCCGGCGGCACCTGCCGGGTCCGTTCACGATCCTCGTGACTCCCTCGCCCCGAGCGAAGAGGTCGTTGGCCCCCGCCGTAGCTGGCGGTCGGGCGCTCGGCCTGAGAGTCCCGGCCCATCCGGTCGCGCGCGAGCTCGCCCGAGGCGCCGGTCCGATCGTGGCGACGTCCGCGAATCGGCACGGGCAACCGCCTGTTTTGACGCTCGCCGACGCTTGGGAAGCGTTCGGCGCGAACGTCCGGGTCTACCTCGGAGGGGGCCCTCCGCCGAGCGGCGTTCCCTCGACCCTCGTGGATCTCACGGGCCCGGAGCCGCGGACGAGGGCCCGTCGATGACGCCCGCGACCCAGTACCCGCCGGACCTCGACCGCTGGCGCGAGGCGGCGCGCATCGCCGCGGACGCCCGAGAGCTCGGTCTGGGCCTGGCGGTCCCGGGAGCCCGCCGACGTGATATCGCCGAGGCGATCGAATCGTACATTCGCGACCACGGCGCCCAGCCTGCCTTCCCCGCGAACCTCTCCCGGAACGTCGAGGCGGCCCACTACACCCCGGACGCCGGCGACGAGGCGGTGCTGGTTGAGGGCGACCTCCTGAAGATCGACGTGGGGGCCCACATCGAAGGCGCTGTCGCGGATACCGCCGACACCGTCGAGGTCGGGGGCGGGCACCGGAACGCCCACCTCGTACGGGCCGTCCACGACGCGCTCGCCGCGGGGATCGCCGCGGTCCGGCCCGGGGGGGACGTGGACGACGTGAGCCAGGCGGTCGCCGGTGCGATCCGGGCCCGCGGGCTGAAGCCCGTGGTCGACCTCACCGGGCACACCATCGACCGATACGTGCTGCACGCCGGGAAATCCATCCCGAACGTCCCCGGGATGACGGACGCAACGTTCGTGGAGGGGGAGATCGTGGCGATCGAGCCGTTCGCCACCAACGGGGTCGGCCGGATCGACAACGGGCCGTTCGGCCACATCCTCCGGTTCCGCCGGGCGCCGCCGGCGAGCGACCTTGTGCTCACCGGACTGTTCGGCCGGTTCCACACGCTGCCGTTCACCGCCCGCTGGGCGAAGACCGACGAGGAGCGGGAGGCGCTCGAGCGCGCCCGGCGCACCCTGCAGGCCTACCCGGTCTTTCTCGAACGGGCGGGGGGACTCGTCGCGCAGGCCGAACACACGGTGCTGGTCGGACCCTCGGGCGCCGAGGTCCTCTCGGTCGCGTCGCCGAACCCGCCCTAGCGGCCGGGCTTCGAGAGCTCGGCCCGGGCGAGGGCGGCTCCCTCGACGACCGCGCGCAGCTTCGCGTGCGCAACCTCGAGGCTCCGCGTCCGCAGCCCGCAGTCGGGGTTCACCCAGATGCGCGAAGGGTCGCCGAGGTACTTGGACGCGCGGCGGATCCGGTCCGCGACCACACTGGGCGCCTCCACGGGGTCACGATGGACGTCGACTACCCCGAGGCCGATCGAGCGCGTGTCCCCGTACTCCTTGAGCGCCCGGAGCACCTCGTAGCCGTCGTGACCCTCCGAGTCGCGGTTGGCGAACTCCCACGCCCACTGGGTGCAGCGCTTGGCCTCGAGCAGCGCGGGCAGGAGGTCGCGGTACTCCGAGTAGCAGATGTGCATCGAGAACTCGGCGTCCAGTCCCTCGGTCGCAGCGTTGAACCCCTCGACCACGAGCGCCGTCTCGTCCGGATGGGTGCCCGCGGCCGGCTCGTCGATCTGGATGACCTTGCAGCCACGGTCGATCAGCGCCCGGAGGGTCGGGCGGATCGCGTTCTTCGCGAGGTCGACCACGAACTCTCGCTGCGCCGAGCGACGTGCGCTGCGGCCCTTCCAGCCCTTCTGGCGGGCGAGGTAGTACTCGTTGAACGACCAGTCCGCAAGCGTGTACGGGCCCGTGACGGGGATCTTCGGGACGGCGTGGGCGTGCTTGCGGACGAAGTCGAATTCGTCGACGTCGAACGGCTTGTCGAGGCGAACCGGCTCGACGATCGCAGCCTTGAGGTAGTACTTCGAGTCGAACGAGCGGACGTGCCCCTGGAACTGGAATCCCTGCATCTGCCGGACGGGGTGCTCGTACATCTCGACCCGCCGGGCCTCCCCGTCGTAGATGCGCTCAAGGCCGGCCGACTCGAGGTACCGGATGGCGAAGAGGGCCGCGAGGTCGCGCACGGCCTCGGCCCCGGGTCCCTTCGTCTTCCCGGCGAGAAGGGCATCCCGGGCGGCGGGGAGCTCCGCAGCGAACTTCAGCCGCCGGTCCCACGATTCGAACTCGGCGCGGGCCGCGTCGTCGAGCGCCTCGCCGCGCTGGCCAAGGAGCTGCCAGCGGGGTCTCGCCAGGCTTCCGATCTCCTGGGCCGGGAAGAGGCGTTCGGTCACGGCTTTCCTCCTTCCGAGAGCGTGCGTTGGACCGTGGAGAGGACCTCGAGCTTTCGGGTCGCAGGTTCCGGGGGCAGGAGGTCGAGCGAAGCACCGGGCCCGAGCCAGACCGTCTTTGCACCGCGCCGCTCCGCGGCGACCCGGACGACGCGCACGACCTCGGCCGGGTCCTCGGGCAGCGTGGTCCTGGGGTCGAGTACGCCCAGGCCGAGCGCCGGTACCTGGCCTCCGGCCGGGAGCCGATCGACGTCGGTGTCGGCGAGGTCGATCCCGACCACCGAGGCCGGAAGCCGGTCGAGGATCCGGAGCGCGGGGAGCGCGTCCTTTCCGAACGTCCAGACGATGGAGGTTCCCCCGTGGAGCGCCTTGGAGATCGACCCGTACGCCTCGACGACCGCCTCGGCGTGAGGGCCGTCGGGGGGACGGACGACCAGGAGCGGCTCGGTGAACTGGAAGGTCGAGAACCCGAGCCCGCGGAGCTCGCGCACCTCGTCGGCGAGTAGGCGGCCGAGCCGGTGGACGAGCGCGGAATCGGTCTCCCCCGAGCGGTTCTCGAGGAGCCCCGCGAACGTGTAGGGGCCCGGCAGGAGGATGCGGGCGGAGGCGGGCTCGGCCCTGAGCGGAGCCGGAATTCTCGCTGCGAACGCTCCGGGGACCCTAAGCGGCGGGGAGAAGAGGACTGGCTGGCGGTAGAACGTGTTCGTCTCGAACCACCGGGTAAGGGGTCCGACGGAGAATCCCTCCCAGGTCTCGGCGAACGCGCGGAAGAGGTCGGGCCAGCGCAGGTAGCCGGCCGTGACGGTCGAGAAACCGAGACGCCGCTCGAGCGCGACCACCTCGAGCTCGCTCGTACGGAAGAGAGCCTCGACCGAATCCGGGCTCGCCCGGCCGCGGTCGAGGTCGCGGGTGGCGCGGACGAGTCCCTCCGTACGCGGGAACGCGCCGGTCAGACCGGCATGGACGATCATGGCGCGGCCCCGAGCAGGGTGGGGTCCTTAACCGTCGCTCTCAAACCGCGGTCTGCAGAGTGGGAAACGATGTTGCGCGGCGAACAAGGAGGCTTCCCGGGGCCGGGTCCGCCTCGGGATCCGGAGCCGCATCGGAACCGACGATGGCAGGTCCTCCCTGCGGCCGAATCCTCCGGCGATTTCCGAAGACGCCGGTCGACTTCACCAAAGAGTAAATAGCTCGGTCCCCGGTCCGACCTCTACCGATGGCGGAGAGCGTGGCGGCTCCCCATCCGCCCCACCGAGTTGGCCGGCGCCGGACCCTCACAAGCGAAGAAACGATCGAGAAACGCCGCGAGGACCAGACCGACCTTCTCGGGCGTCGCGCCGTGGAACTGTCCCGGTTCTACGGCGGGAAGATCGAGACCGTTCCCAAGGTCCCGGTACGCTCGATGCACGACTTCTCGCTCTGGTACTCGCCGGGCGTAGCGGAGGTGTCGCGGGCGATCCACGCCGACCCGGATCTCGTTTTCGAGCTGACCGGTCGCTGGAACACCGTCGCGATCGCGACCGACGGGACACGGGTCCTCGGGCTTGGGAACGTCGGTCCTGCCGCTGCCCTCCCCGTGATGGAGGGGAAGGCGCTCCTGTTCAAGTTCCTGGGCGGGGTCGACGCGATCCCCATACCGATCCAGGCCTCGAGCCCGGCCGAGTTCATGAACACGGTCGAGGGGATCTCCCCCGCGTTCGGCGGGATCAACCTGGAGGACATCGCCTCGCCGAAGTGCTTCGCGATCCTCGAGGAGCTCACGAAGCGGCTCGAGATCCCGGTCTGGCACGACGACCAGCTGGGCACGGCGGCCGCGACGGTCGCGGGCCTGATCAACGCCCTCACGCTCACCCGACGGTCCGTCAAGGAGACGCGCACTGTGCTCCTGGGCGCGGGCGCGGCGAACCTCGTCACCGCCCGGATCCTGATCACCCTCGGCCACGACCCGCACAAGCTGACCCTGGTCGACCAGAAGGGGGTCCTGCACGCCGAGCGGGACGACGTCGACGAGCTCTCCGTCCGCAACCCGTGGAAGTACCGGCTCGCACTCAAGACGAACGGCGGTGGACGTACGGGCGACTTCGCCCGCGCGATCGAAGGAGCGGACGTTCTGATCGCCGCGTCGACCCCGATCCCCGGAACCGTCCGACCCGACCATGTGCGAGCGATGAACCGTGACCCGATCGTCTTCGCGCTCGCGAACCCGGTTCCCGAGATATGGCCGGACGTCGCCCGCGCCGCGGGCGCGGCGATCGTCGCGACGGGACGCAGTGACTTCCCGAACCAGGTAAACAACTCGCTGATCTTTCCGGCGGTCTTCCGGGGCGTGCTCGACGCACGGGCCCGGTCGATCTCGGACGAGGTCGTCATCGCCGCGGCGCGCGAGCTCGCGAAGGCGGCGGAGCGAAAGGGAATGAACGTGCATCACATCCTGCCCACGATGGAAGAGCCCGAAGTGTTCCCCGAGGTCGCGGCTGCGGTCGCGGACGCCACCGTCCGCCTCGGGGTCGCGCGGAAGAAGCTCTCGCACGAGGAGTTCCTCGAGCGGGCGCGGACGATCATGGTGCGCCCGTCCCGCCTGGTCCGGACGCTCGCGCGGGCGCACCTGACCGCACCGATGCCCCGCGGCTCGATCGGACGCCGGAGGGCGACATGACCCCCGACGAGACGGGCTCCCACGCCTCGAGCGCCTCGGGCGCGGACGGGGGAACGCCGCCGATCCACCTCCGACCGGCGGTCGTCGCGGACATCCCCGCGCTCATCCCGCTCCTCTTGCGCCTCAAGCGGTTGAACGAGGAGTTCGACCCGTTGCTCAAGGTCCGCGACGACGCGGAAGAGCAGAGCCGCACCGTCTTTCGCGCGCAGATCGCCGACCCGAAGGCGGTCGTGCTCGCGGCCGAAGGGGTCGGGGCCGACAAGAACAAGGTCGTAGGGTTCGTCCGGGCCCTCGTCCGCGAGCGGCCGTTCTACACCCCCGAGTTCGAGGGCGTCATCCTCGACATCTACCTCCTGCCGCTCTACCGGCGTCGCGGGGTCGGGGAGTACCTACTGCGCGAGGTCTCGGTGGCGCTGAAGGCGAAGGGCGCCGGCGTCGTGACCGCCGAGTTCCCGGCACAGAACGAGATCGCCGGCCGGTTCTACGCGAAGCGCGGGTTCCGCCCGATCACCTCCATCCACGCGCGCTCGCTGTAGCGTTCTGGCCCGTCCTCCGCGAACCTTAAGCGGGCCCGTCCTCCTCGGCCGGCATGGCCAAGACGACCGCTGCCCCGGCCTCGCCGGAACCGAAGTTCCTTCGCCGTGGGAAGGTGAAGGAGGTCTACGAGATCTCGCCGACCGAGCTCGAGTTCCGCTTCACGAACGACATCTCCGTGTTCGACAAGCACATCCCGAGCGAGATCCCGTTCAAGGGCGAGACGCTCGCCCGCACCGCGTCCCACTGGTTCGCCCTCTGCTCCCGGATGAACATCCCGCACCACTTCCTTCGCCTGAGCGGCCCCACGTCGATGCGGGTCCGTCGGGTCCGCGTCGTTCCCAAGCCCCGGACGCTCGGGCCCCGGCCGAAGGACTACCTCGTGCCGCTCGAGCTGATCGTACGCTACTATCTCGCCGGCTCGATGTGGGACCGCGTCCAGGCTGGCAAGGTCTCGGGGCGCGATCTCGGGTTCAGGGCCGACCGGACGCTCGTCTACGGCATGGAGCTCCCCGAGCCCCACTTCGAGGTCACGACGAAGCTCGAGCCGGTCGACCGTCTGCTCACGATCGAGGAGGCGCTCGAGCTTGCAGCGTTGGACCGCGCGCAGCTCGACACCATCCGGGAGACGATCCTGAAGCTCGACAGCGCGATGCAGGCCGAGATTGGCCCGCGCGGTCTCCTCCACGTCGACGGGAAGAAGGAGTTCGGGATCGATGCCGAGGGGGTCCCGCGGGTCGTCGACACGTTCGGGACCGCCGACGAGGACCGGTTCTGGGACAAGGGTGCCTACGAGCGCGGCCGGCAGGTCGACTTCTCGAAGGAGTTCGTCCGGCAGCACTACCGTCAGAGCGGCTACTACGACCGTCTCGTGCGCGCGCGCGAGGCGAAGACGGAGGAGCCGCCCATCGCGCCGCTCCCGCCCCTCCTCGTGGACGAGGTGAGCCGGCTCTACACGACCGTCTATCAGCGGCTGACGGGGGAACCGTTCGCCCCCAAGGCCGCGACCGCGTAGGGACGCATCCCCCGGCGTTTCGCGACCTCTCCCCGCACCCTTATCTCCCCGAGGCCCGGTCGACCCGGTGTGCCCGCAAAGACCGCCACGCGACCCGCCGAGACCCCTGGCCCCGCGACCGAACCCCGAGTGACGGTCGCCCTCGAGGACCTCCCCGGGGTCGGACCGACCATCGCCGAGAAGCTCCGCGAGTCCGGATACACCGACCTGATGGAGCTCGCGGTCGCCTCCCCCGGCGACGTCGCGGAGGCCGCGGAGATCGGGGTCGCGATCGCGCAGAAGATCATCGGAGAGGCCCGACGGCGCGCGGACGTCGGGGGGTTCGAGAGCGGGTCGACGGTGCTGGAACGGCGGAAGCGCCTCGGCCGGGTAACGACCAACGCGAAGGCGCTGGACGAGCTCCTCGGCGGCGGCGTGGAGACCCAGGCGATCACCGAATTCTCCGGCGAGTTCGGAACGGGGAAGACCCAGATCGCCCACCAGATCGCGGTCGACATCCAGCTCCCAGTCGCCCAAGGGGGCCTCTTGGGCGAGGTCGTCTACATCGACACGGAATCGACGTTCCGCCCCGAGCGGATCGTCGACATGGCGAAGGGCGTCGGGATGGACCCGGCCGCCGCGCTCGAGAAGATCCACGTCGCGCGCGCGTACAACTCCAACCACCAGATGCTGCTCGTCCAGCGGGCCCAGGAGCTCGCGCGCGAGAGGCCGATTCGCCTGCTCGTGGTCGATTCGCTCACCTCCCACTTCCGCTCCGAATACATGGGACGGGCCGAGCTGGCGCCCCGCCAGCAGCATCTCAACCGGCACCTCCACGAGCTCCTTCGCTTCGCCGACATGTACAACGCGGCGATCGTCGTCACCAACCAGGTCTCCGCCCGCCCCGACATCCTGTTCGGCGACCCGACCCGCCCGATCGGCGGGAACATCGTCGCGCACGCGGCCACCTACCGGATCTACCTGCGGAAGTCGAAGCCTCCGCGGAGGATCGCCCGCTTGATCGACTCTCCCAACCTCCCCGAAGGGGAGGCGGTCTTCTCGCTCACGACCGAGGGAGTCCGGGACTAGGCGACCGGTCGACCGAGCGATGGCGCCCCCGAACTCGCCGGCGAAGCGGACCCCGAAGCGGGAGCTCACGAGTCCCTCGGAGATCGCCCCGGGCGTCTTCGTCGGCGGCTGGAACGACGCGGTCCGGTTCACCGGAACGAAGTTCTGCGTTCGGGAAGAGCCTCCCGAGGGGTTGCCGGGGGCGATCCACGTCCCGATCTACGACGGCGTCCGGGACGCTCCTATCGTCGAGAACCTGGAGGTCCTGGCCCGGCGGATAGAGCGGGCCCGCTCAGGCGGATCCCCGGTCCTCGTGTTCTGCGGCCATGGGGTGCGCCGGGGGCCGCTGGGTGCCGCCTGGTACCTGCACCGCTTCTCCCAGTTGACCCTCGACGAGGCGTACGACCGGGTCCGGACCGCTCGCCCGCAGGTCGAGCACGCGAAGGAATGGATCGGGCACTGGCAATCGCTCGTGGAGTAGGGGGCGGCGTCGGCGCGCCGGGCGGCGACCCGGTCGCCTAGTGTCGTTCCCCGTTCACGGGGCCCCTTCGGTCCCCGGGAGCGTAACGGAACCAGACGCGCCCGACGAGGCCGTTGAGGGGCACAGGGCCGAACGACCGGCTGTCCCGGCTGCGGGCCGGGTCGTCCCCGATGAGGTAGAGGGTACCGGATGGGACCGGGGCCCCGGACGGATCCGGCTCGCCCTCCGTCGCGCCGACCCGCTTCACGAGAAGCCGTCCGGGCCGCTCCGGGTCCCGGAGCACGACGACGTCCCCGCGGGCGGGCCGTCGCCCCCGATAGTACGTTGGGTCCACCAGGAGCCGGTCGCCCGGGCGCAGTGCCGGGAGCATCGATTCGTCCTCGACGACCACACGACGGCTTCGCCATTTGCGCCGCAGCGTCCCTGTCTCTGCGGCCTCCTTCTCCCCGGCCGCGCTCTCTCCCCTCGGCAACGTTATCCACCGTCCCGGATACTGCCCGCCATGTCGGCCTACTCTCGATTCCGCGACGGGGTCCTAGGGGCCCGGGACGCGATCCGACCCCCCACGACGGTCTACGCCCATTGCGACATCCCCTGCGGTATTTACGACCCGCACGAAGCCCAGATCGCGGCGCTCACCGTCATTCGGATGGACCAGCTGGTGGCGGAGCTCGCCGCGCCGGCGATGGACGCGAAGCCGGACGACCGGGCGGCGTACGTCTCGAAGCTCGCGCGGTACACCGCTGTCAAGGAGCTCCACTCGGAACGCGTGAAGCACGAGATCCGGATTATCTGGGGCGACTACTTCACCGCGGATCACGCGAAGCAGTTCCCCAACCTCGCCGAGCTCACGATGAAGATCATGAAGCAGGCGTCGAAGACAAGGCAGGGCACCGGGCTCGCGGACGCCCAGGAGCTCCTGAACCTCGTCCAGCAGTTCGCGGAGATCTTCTGGCAGACGAAGGGTGCGAAGACGAAGCGCCAGCCGTCGCTCCAGAAGGTCGGCGGCGAGCTCGTCGTGCCGGCATAGGCAGCGAACGCGAGCGGCCCGTCGCGCGCGGACCGACGGATGACCGAAACACTCCCGATCGACGGCCGGTCGCTGTCGCTCGAGCAGTTCCTCGAGGTGGTCCGAGGCCGGCGCGGGGTCTCGCTCTCGAGCGGGGCCGCCGCCGCGATCCGGTCGAGCCGGAAAGCGGTCGAACGGGTCGTGGACGCCGGGCGGCCGGTCTACGGGATCTCGACCGGCTTCGGGGCCCTGTCCGACCGCACCGTCCCGCGCGAAAAGCTGCGGGAACTCCAGGCATCGCTGATCCGGAGCCACGCGAGCGGCACCGGACCGGCCCTCCCCGCCGACCTCGTGCGGGGCGTGATGCTGCTTCGCCTCAACTCGCTCGCCCGGGGACTCTCCGGGGTCCGAATCGAGGTCGTGGAGCGCTTGGCCGACTTCCTCAATCACGGGCTCGTCCCGATGATCCCGGAGCAAGGGTCGGTGGGCGCGTCCGGGGACCTCGCGCCGCTCGCCCACCTCGCCCTCGCCCTCACCGGCGAAGGCGCGTTCGTCGACGAGCGCGCGGGCACCGTGGTGTCGGCCGGGGACGTCCTCCGGAGCGAGGGGATCCAGCCACTGGTCCTCGCTGAGAAGGAGGGGGTGGCGCTCCTCAACGGCACGTCCCTGATGGCGGCGTACCTCGCACTCGGGGTCGCGGACGCCCGCGAGCTCCTCGACGCCGCCACGGTCGCGGCCGCCATATCGTTCGACGCGCTGCTCGGGGCCCCGGAGTCGCTGGACGATCGCCTCGGCGAGATCCGGAACTCGCCCGAACACCGTGAAGTGGCCCGAGCGCTCCGGTCGTTGCTCCACGGTAGCGCTCTCGCTGTCTCCCACGAGAAGTGGACGGGCCAGGACCCGTACACGCTCCGCTGCCTCCCTCAGGTCCTCGGGGCCGTCCGTCTGGCGATCGGGTTCGCCGAGGGCGTGGCGCTGAGGGAGATCGACGCCGTCACGGACAACCCCGTCGTGTTCGAGGGCGACGAGTTCGTGAACGGAGGGAACTTCCACGGCCAACCCCTCGCGTTCGCCCTGGACGCCCTGGCGCTTGCGACCCAGTACATCGCCGGCTTCTCCGAGCGCCGGACCGTCCGGCTCGTCCACCCCTCGCTCAGCCGAGGGTTGCCCCCGTTCCTCGCTCCCGAGCCTGGGCTCAGCTCGGGGTTCATGGTCCCTCAGTACGTCGCGGCGGCCCTGGTGAACGAGAACGCTACGCTCGTCCATCCGGCGAGCGCGACGAGCCTCTCGACGTCCGCCGACCAGGAGGATTTCGTCAGCATGGGCCCCTGGGCCGGTGCCAAGCTCTTCCGTGTGCTCGCGAACACGCGCCGGGTGGTCGCGATCGAGTGGATCGTCGCCGGCCAGGCCCTCGAGCTCCGTCGCCCCCGACGGGGTGGCAGTGGAAGCGAGGCCGCCCTTCGGGCGCTCCGGTCGCGGGTCGGGCCGTGGGAGAAGGACCGTACTCCGGCGCCGGACATCGCGCGGATCGCAGCCGCGATCGCGACCGGCGAACTGGTCCGAGAGGTTCGGGCCGCCGTGCCCTTCTAGGGGCGAGCCGGTCCGAGGCCGGGCGCGCGGTCGTCCGACGCAGAAGGATCGGTCCCGTACCGTGGTGGCACGCGGCAGGACGCGCGGGCCCGGGGAATCGTCGATTTCTTCGGGGCGGTCGCCCGAGGGGACGGTTCGGCGGGAGCGTGTCCGAGGCCGGCGATGGACCTTCTGAGGCGCCCCCGCACCGAGCTCAGCTCGGACGCCCCAGGGGCGGGCACCGGGGCCGGTGCGGTCGATGGCTCGGCCAGGGCGGCCATGGCGGCCATGGCGGCTGTCCCTACACCGGAAGAGGATCTCTCCCCCGCGCGGGGGCTCGAACTGACCCGGGCCGCATTTCCAGCGGGCGCGACGGGAGCGGGAACGTTCTCCCGGCCCGGAGTGGCCGCCGGGGGGATTGCGGCGGGGGTCGGGGTGGAGCGGGAGGGCGCGGAGCCGGTCGACGGAGGCGAGGACCCGAACCGAACGGTCTCACCGCACGACGGGCAGGCGTACTCGCTCAAGCCCTTGTGGCGGAGCGGCGTCCGGCATCGGGGGCAGGGGATCGGCCTGGAGGTCACGTAGGCAGCGAACATCTCCTGTGAACGGCGATCGGGCAGGGAGGCCGGCCCGTGCACCGGTGTCGAGGAACTCTCCGTGGCGCGGTCGGGGGCCGGACTGCTCGGTTCACGGGATCGCGTCGTGGCGAGGCGACCGCAGTTCGGGCAGACGACCAGAGACCCGGACGAGGCCGCCACCAGCGGAACGTGGCAGGACGGGCAGGTCAGTCTCGCCCCGGCGGCCGTGAGCGTCGGGTGGAGGGTGGGCGCAGAGTGCGGAGTGCCGACCGGTGGCGGGGCCAGGTCCGGCTGGGGGACCGGAGCCGGCGCCTCCACGATCAGGGGCGCCCAGCGCACGACCCGCAGAGCCGGGTCGTACGTCAGCGGCGTTCCGGGGCGTGCGAGCTCCTCGACCAGGGCGCGTTCGGTCCGGCGCTCGCGCCAGGCGAGCGCGGCCGCGAGTCCGGGAACGCTCGTCGCGCCGAGGGATTCAACGGTGCTGCGCAACAGCCCAAGGTCGTCTGAGGAACGGCGGAACAGGGAGACCATCACCCCGTCTCGCGGTCTTTACGTAAGAAGAACCTATCGTTCGACCCGAACCGGAAAGGGAAGGCACCGACGGGGCGTCGCCTGGTCTCGTGGACGGTGCCACCAGAGGGCGTCACCGCCGGTGCCCGAGGCCACCCTAGGTATCGCAAGACGCACTATATAGTTGACCGGACCCTCGGAAAGTGACGGCTGGCCCTCGGAGGGGGAAGGGTTCATCTACCCGCGGCGACCAGCAATTCTACCCGGAGTCTGCTCCGGCAAGAAGGGGGTGCGCGGTTCGATGTTCGCTGGGAAGGGCGGGGCGGCAACGTTCGCCAGCGTCGGCTCGGGGGGAGTTCGGCGGCCTCGCGCCCCCGCGGCGATCTGCGGACCGGACGACGACGTCCGCCTCCTTCTTCGCGGCATCCTCCTCCTCTACCGCCATCCGGTGACCCGGGAGGCGAAGTCGCCCTCGGAGCTCGGGCGCCTGCCGCCGGAGTCGCGGGTCCTGATCTACGACGCGGGTGCGGCCGCCTCGGGCTGGTCCGAAGTCCTCGCCGGGGTGACCCGGGAGAACCCGGCGCTGCCGGTGCTCGTCCTCCTTCCCTCCGGCGGTGAGGGGCTCGCGACGGAAGCGGAGCGAGCGGGAGCGCAGGGAACGCTCGTCAAGCCGTTCGCAACCCACGCGCTGATCGACGCGATCGATACGCTCCTGACGGTGCCCGGGTCGGCGTGAACCGGTCCGGGGTGCGGGGCACCCCATACTCGTAAGCGCTAGTAACGCTCCCGCCGGCGCCGTGACGCAGGACGCTCTCCCGTCGCTCGAGCGGGCGGTCCGCGGAAGCGTCGTTCGAGCTGCCGAGACCCTGGACCGGCTCGGGCGCGACGCCTCCCATCTTGTCGGAAAGCCCGTCGCGGCGGTCGCCCCGGCGGATGCCGATGACGTGGTCGCGCTGGTCCAATGGGCGCGACGTGAGCGAGTGCCCCTGGTCGCCCGCGGCGGGGGGACATCGCTCGAGGGTGGGTCGGTTCCCTCACCGCGCTCGGTCGTGGTCGACCTCTCGGGTTGGAATTCGATCCTCGAGGTTCGCGAGGACGAGCTGTGGGCGCGGGTGGGTCCGGGGACGGTCAACCTCGACCTCCAGCGGGCGCTGCGACCTCGAGGTCTCTTCTTTCCGCCGAACCCGGGGTCGTGGACCCGCTCCACGATCGGAGGCAACGTCGGAACCAACGCCTCCGGACCCCGTTCGTTCGCGTACGGCCCGACCCGAGCGTGGGTCCGCGCGGTCGAGGTCGTTCTTGGAAACGGCCGGCGTCTCCGACTCGGGTCGCTCGCACTGAAACGGTCGATCGGACCGGATCTGCTCTCGCTGGTCGTGGGGAGCGAGGGGACGCTCGGAATCGTGACCGAGGTCACCGTCCGGCTCGCCCCGACCGCCCCCACGTGCGAGGGGCTCGTGGTCCCGCTCCCGGACAGCGCACGGCTCGGCGAGGTCGCGAGCCGGCTCGCCCGCGCCCACGGTACGGGACTCTCCGCTGTCGAGTACGTGGACCGGACCTGCGCGGCCGCCCTGGCGGAGCGTCGACGGTCCTTAGGCCCTACCGGCCAGGCCCTCCTCCTTCTCGAGATCGAGGCGGACGGCCCGATGCAGGCTGCGGCGCGCCGGGAGCTCGTTCGCGAACTGCTGTCGACCGTCGGGGTGAACGGCGCGGCGGTCGCGGTCAACCCCGAGGAGCTTTGGACACTCCGGGGGGAGGCGGGAACGTCCCTGAACGAGCAGGTAGGACCGAGCGTACGCGAGGACGTCGCCGTGCCCTTGGGCCGGCTCGACGAGCTCGTGGACGCCCTCCGCGCGATCGGACGGGAGGCCGGAGCGCGCTTCTTCCTCTACGGGCACCTCGGCGAAGGTAGCCTGCATCCGAATTTCGCGGTCGACCCCGCCAGCCTGGCCGCCGAACGCGTCCGAGGGAAGGTGGTCCGGGCCGCCCTCGCTCTCGGGGGGACGATCAGCGCGGAGCACGGCGTCGGCGTTCTCAAGATCCCGTACCTCGCCGAGGAGGTCGGGTCGGATGCAGTCGATTGGATGCTCGCCGTGAAGCGCTGGTGCGACCCCGACGGGATCCTGAACCCGGGGAAGATCTACCCCCCTCCCTGAGGAGCCGAACGATCTTCTCGGTCGCACGGGGCACCGGCAGGCGTCGGAACTGGCCGGGCGTCACCCATCGGCGGGTCGGTGCGGTCGTGGGGTGTCGGGATCCGACGGTCCCGCGAAACACGTGGAGTTCGACGGTGAAATGGCTGTACGCATGACGGACGATCCCCGCCGGCGAAAGCCGGCGCGCAGTACCCCGGGTCTCCTCGCGGAGCTCCCGTCGTGCAGCGTCCCCCGGATCCTCTCCCGGCTCGATCTTGCCTCCCGGGAACTCCCATAGACCCCCGAGCAGGCCGCTCGGAGGTCGGCGTTGGACCAGCCACCGGCCACGGCGTTCCAGGACGATCACGGCGCCCCGAACGTGCGGTCTCGGGGATCTCCGTTCGCGTCTCGGAAGGCTCGAGGGGTCGTCGAGCTCGCGGTACGCACGACAGGCGAATGCCACCGGGCACGCGTCGCACCGTGGCACCGCCAGACGGCAGACCGTCTCCCCCAGCTCCATCACGGCCTCGTTGAACGCTCCGGCGGCGGCACGGGGGAGCGCGGCGGCGAGGGCCGACTCGAGCCGCTCCCTCACCTTCGCCGCTCGCGGGTCTCCCTCCTCCCGAGTCCACCGGGCCGCGACGCGTAGGCCGTTGGCTTCGAGCGCAACCACCGGAGTTCCAAAGGCGAGGCTCGCGATGGCCCGCGCCGTGTAACGACCGACCCCGGGCATTCGCTCGAGGGCTTCGACCGTATTGGGGACTCGGCCGCGATTCGTGCGGACGAGGAGCCGGGCAGCGGCGTGCAGGTGGCGCGCCCGCGCGTAGTACCCTGCCCCCTCCCACGCCTTGAGCACCCCGGACAAGCTCGCCTCCGCCAGTGCGCGGACGGTCGGGAAGCGGCGGACGAACCGCTCGAAATACGGGACCGCCTGCGCGACGCGGGTCTGCTGCAGGAGCACCTCCGCGACCCAGATCCGGTACGGGTCCTTCGGTCCCCTCCACGGGAGGCGGCGACGGTGGGTGCGGAACCACGCCAGCAGGGCCGTCGCGAGGCGCGAGGAAGGCCACTCGGATACGGACGACGCCGGTCCCGGCCCCACGCGCCCTCGATGGCGAGACGAAACGCATCCTTAAAGCAGGGCAGGATTTCGATGCGGCCGCCACCGTGACCGGTACCGAGTTGAAGGAACTGATCCGCGTGGACGATTCGACGTTCGAAACGGAGGTGATCCGCTCCCGTCTCCCCGTCGTCGTCGACTTCTACGCGGACTGGTGCGCTCCCTGCCGGGTCGTCGAGCCCACGCTCCGGGAGCTCTCCTCGCGTCTCGCGGGCCGGATCAAGTTCGCGAAGGTGAACGTGGACGAGGCGGCCGCCGTCACCCGTTCCTACGGCATCCACGCGATCCCGACGTACCTCTTCGTCGAGTCGGGGATGGAGAAGGGACGCGAGATCGGGCCGATCGACCCGGTCGCGTTCCGTGTGATACTGCGGAAGTACTTCGCCGCGGGCTCCGCCGCTAGTGGCGGAACACCCGCCAACCGGTGAAGTACATCGACACCCCGTAGCGCTCGGCCGTCGCGATCACTTCCGGGTCTCGGACGCTTCCGCCCGGTTGCACGATCACCCGTACCCCGGCGCGCCCGGCCGCTTCGACTCCGTCGGGGAACGGGAAGAACGCGTCCGACGCGAGAACGGCACCCCGCGCGCGCTCGCCGGCGACCTCGCAGGCGAGCTCGACCGCTTTGACGCGGGTGGGTTGGCCGGAGCCGATCCCGACGGTCGAGTGACCGACCGCGATGGCGATCGCGTTCGACTTCGCGTGGCGCACGACCCGCCAGGCGAACTCGAGTGACGTCAATTCCTCCGGGCCGGCAGGGGTTCCCGCGACCCTCTTCAGTTCGGCGGGGACAAGCTCCCGGCGGTCCGCCTCCTGGAACAGCACCCGGCCGAGGGCGCTCTTCGCCTCCCAGCGGCTCCGGGGGACGTCCGCCGGATCGAGTCGGACGAGCTTGAGCTTGGGTCTCTGTCCCAGGGTCTCGAGAGCGGCCGGGTCGATCTCCGGTGCGGCGAGCAGGTCGACGAACACTCCTTTCAAGGCCTGCGGGACGGTCGCGCTCACGGGCCGGTTCAACGCGATTGCGCATCCGTACCGCGCGACGGGATCGGTCGCGATCGCCTGCTCGAGCGCCGCGTGGATCGTCGGGCCTACCGCGACGCCGCACGGCGTCGCGTGCTTCACGATCGCCGCGGCCGGCTGCGAGAACTCCGCCACGATCGACAGGGCGGTGTCGAGGTCGAGGAGGTTCGTGTACGAGAGCGAGGCCCCCTTCACGACCGAGAGGGGGATCGGGGCGAAACCCGCGTCGTTGGGGTTTACCGGTCGGTAGGTCGCCGCGCGCTGGTGAGGGTTCTCCCCGTACCGCAGCGCGAGAGGGTCCCGGCGGAGCGCGACCCGTTCGGGAAAGCCGTCGGGAGCGCCTTCGGGCTCGGTCAGGCCGCGAACGATCGCGGCGTCGTACTCGGTGCACCGTTCGAACGCACGGACGGCGAGCCGTCTCCGCGTCTCGGGCGACACCGCGCCCGAGAGCCGCCGTATCTCCTCGAGGAGGGGACCGTACTGCTCCGGATCGGTGACGACGGTCACGAACCGGTGGTTCTTCGCCGCAGCCCGGGCCAGCGCGACCCCGCCGATGTCGATGAACTCCTCCCGGTCGGTCGCCCCCGGCGCATCCCTAACGTGCCGCTCGAACGGATAGAAGTTGACGACCACGAGGTCGAACGCGAGGAGCCGCCGGTCGGCGAGCTCGGCCAGGCCCGCCGGCGACCTCGGAGCGAGGATCCCCCCGAAGACCGCGGGGTGCAACGTCTTCACGCGGCCGTCGAACCAGGCCGCGACTCCGGTCAGCTCCTCGATCGATCGAACGGGCACACCCGCGGCCGAGAGGTTCTGTCCGGTCCCACGGGTCGCCCAGAGCTCGACCTTCAGCTCGGCCAGACCCCGCGCGAAATCGGGAAGTCCCGTTTTGTCGTCCGTCGCCAATACGGCGCGTTCGATCTTCCGGGCCGGGACGGTTTCCGACGACACCCGCCTTACCCCGAAGAGCGAGGGTGGGTGCGAGATAAGGTTCGCGGCCGTTCGGCCCAGGGGCTGCGAACGGGCGCGTGGAGACGTTTCTCCGGAGCGAACAATGCCGCCCGTCCTGTTGAACCGGACCGGGCCGCCCGGCCGAGGGAGAACAAGGCCGGGATCCCTGCCGAAAGCGAGCCAAGGACTAAATACCGAATCCTAGGCTAGTTACACCCTCCGGAGTAGGCCGTGCACCCCGTTCGGAATCCTCGCTCCACGCTCCACGTCGCCCGTCGCGTTCGGGTCGCGCGTCGGGAGGGGGCGCACCCCGGACCCCGGGTCAGTCGTCCGCGCCCATCCATGGCGCGGCATTCCCGGGTCGCGCGGCGTGCCTGGCGAAGACGCGGTCGCCGGGCCCAGGTCTCCGCGATAGCCACGCTCTTCGGACTGCTCCTGGTCGTGACGTTCATCGGGAACTATCTCACCACCACCCTGCCGGGCCAGATGTCCTCGAACGACCTGAACCACGGCCTCCTGGTGGAGGACCAGGTTGGTCGGCTGGCCACGCTCCTCAGCAACGCCGTGAGCGCCGACGCCGTGGGCGCTCAGATCACCCAACCGATTTCTCTCGGTTCCGCCGGGGAGCCCCCGTTCCAGGGACCGGACGGCGCCACGATCGGCCCCGGGGCCACGGGAGCCTCCGAGGGCCTCTCCTTCACCGTCAGCGGCCCGAGCGTCTACAACCCGCCCACCGGAGCCCCGCTGGGCGGCATCAACACCAATCTTGGAGGCGCGATCTGCCCCACGCCGACGTCCACCGGCTTCTCGGACACGGGAAACTGCAAGGCCATCTGGAACTTCACGGGGAATTCGAAAGCGTTCACGATCGCAGAGACGGGGTCGGGGACCGTGGCCGTGAACGTGACGACCAACGCTTCTACGATCACCATCACCGGCACGGGGAGCGGCGGCGACTACTACCAGTTCATCGGCACCGGCAACACGATCTCGATGACCGGGGTGGGGAGCGGAAAGACCACCGTCTCGCTCGTGGGCAGCTCCAACACCCTCGCCATCAACACGGTCGGAAGCTCGCCGATCATCGTCTACATCTACGGAAACCACGACACCGTGACGGTCACGTCCACGGGAAGCGGACCGGTCAAGATCGTGGTCTACGGGACGCAGGACAACTTCTCCGTGCCCAGCGACACGGGCAGCCAGGTGTTCCGCCTCTACCTCAACGGGTTCAACGCGACCTCGCCCTCGTCCTCGCTCTGCCCGTACGGGAACCTGTCGTCGACCGACAACCTCACCGGGTTCTCGGAGACGGGGTCGGGCGGCGTCACAGAGTACATCAACAACTCGGTGCATTTCTACCACAACGGCACCGGCGCGGGAACGTGCACGGGGAACGCTACCTGCTGGACGACCCACAACCAGAACGTCGCTCAGACGACCTGCCCGTTCTTCTCGGCCCTGTCGATCCCGTACGCGAAGTCGGGGGTCCTGGGAGCGTCGTTCGGGGTGCACCTAGTGAATTCGTATGCGCCGAACGTGAACGTCGCCTTCGATTCGGGAGCCGTCGTTTACGCCGAGGGGGGCGGGGTTCCCGTAATGGTCGACCCGCCGCCGATGACCTACGCGCACGGCGCGCTGTCGATTATCGTCCCCGAGTTCCAGGGCCCGGTCGCTTCGATCACCGGTGCCTCCACCACGGTCATGGCGCTTCAGATCGTTTCGATCCAGCCGATCGTTCTTCCCGGCGGTGGGTTCTCGCTCTCCGGGCCGGTGACGCTGACGGTGATCACCCCCTACGCGGCCGCGTGGATGGGGTACTTCGGCACGGTGTCGCCGGCCTGGGGGACCCTCTCCTGCTCGGGTCCCGCGGCCGCGTGCAACGGCCCCTACGCGTTCGGCGGCCCGCTGGGGACCGTGACCCTGGTGGTCTCGCCCCAGACGTTCACGCTGTCGCTGGCTACGTTCTCGATCTCTATCGTGTGAGCCGAGAGACCGGCCGAGCGGGCCGGTCCTCCGGGCCAGCATCCTTCAGCCAGGCCTTCGCACCGACGAGCGTCCCCCACGTACGGCGAGTGGCCAGTGGGCCGACGGAGCCGTTCTCCGCGGTTGCGCCCCAGGCAGTCCTGGCCCGGGGGAGGTCCGTGTGGCTGATCTCCACGATCGCCCGACGACGGTCTGAACGGATGATACGGAAGCGGACGCTCGGGGCCCCGGAGCGTTCGAGCGCGATCCGGAGGAGCCCCTCCCAACCGGGGAGGGAAGGCGAAGGAAGGGGTTGGGCCACCACCTCGACGCCGAGGTAGCGGGCCCGCGTCGCGCGGGCCCTACCGGACGAGGTCGATGACTTCCTCGGATTCACCGGAGGCGTAGCCCCCCTTCTGGCCCAGGAGGCTGGTCGCGCGGACTCCCGTGATGATCAGGAGGACCTTGATCGTATTCTCCATCTCGGGGGAGTTCTCGACCGAGCAGCCCCAAATGATGCGGGCGCGCTTCGAGATCTTTCCGCCAACCAGGGATGCGGCCTTCTCGGCCTCGCTGACGGTCATGGTCGGGCCGCCGATCACGCGCACGAGGGCTCCGGTCGCGTCCTTGAGCTCCACAGAGCCGAGCAGCGGTGAGGTCAGCGCCTCGGTGACGGCCTCGGTGACTCGGTCGGTCGCGCTCTCGCTCTCGCCAAGCCCGATCAGGGCGACCCCGCCGTCCTTCATGACGGTCAGGATATCGGCGTAGTCCAGGTTCACGAGTCCCGGCCGGGTGACGATCTCGATGATCCCCTTGATCGCGGTCATCAGGACCGCGTCAGCGAGCTTGAACGCCGAGTCGAGGGGCATGCGGGGAACGAGCTCGAGCAGCTTGTCGTTCTGGATGACGATCGTAGTGTCGCAGACCCGGCGCAGGCGCTCGAGGCCGTCCTTTGCCTGCTCCATTCGGGCGGCGCCTTCGCCCGAGAACGGAAGGGTGACGACGCCCATCGTTAGGGCACCGGCCTCCTTCGCGACGCGAGCGACCAGGTGGGCGGACCCGGTTCCGGTCCCGCCTCCCATGCCCGCGGTGACGAACACGATGTGAGCACCGTTCAGGAACTGCCGAAGTTCCTCCTCGTTCTCGCGGGCCGCCTCTTCCCCGATCTCGGGGCGAGCCCCCGCGCCGAGGCCCTTCGTTGCCCGGCGTCCGATGAGGATCTTCCGTGGGGCGTGGATCGTGAGAAGGTGTTTCGCGTCGGTATTGATGGCGCACATCTCTGCGCCCTGGATGCCTTCCTCGACGCAGCGGTTGATGGTGTTCGACCCACCGCCACCGCATCCGATGATGCGGATGTTGACCTTCAGCGTCTCCGCCAGCTTCGCGAGCTCCGCGTCGTCGGCGCTCCCGAATTCCGGCCCGGTTGGCTTTTTCTCCTCCACCAAGGCCTGGTTGTCCTGGTGCTTTGCGATAGCTTCCTGAATGATGGACTTCATGCTGGTTTCCCTACCCCGTTTGTCAGACGAGCGTCATACGCTCTGAGGAAGGATTTGGGTAGTCGCTACATAAACATTTGCGTATAGCGGAAGGCGTCGCCAAGTCCCGGTCGGTTGCTGGACCGGTCGCGGGACGAGACGTCTGTCGCTCTCTCTGCCGGCCCGGGGCCGATCAGCGACCCCCTCCGTCTAGCGGAACGGGTCGAAGCGGAGTGGAGATGACCCGAGGGGAACCCACCGGTGGCCGCCAAGCGACGCGTCCGATGTTGGGTCGGTGCCCTCGGCTCGCGGAGTCAGATCCGTCGGCGACCCCGCCCGTGCTCTACCGTCGGTCCGATTAAGGGGGGTGGTACAGCCACGCATCCTTCAGGTGGTAGCGCCCCTCGTCTACCTTCTCGAATCTGTCGGAGCCGTGACCCTGAGAATGCTGACGAATTGTGTACGAGATGCGGTGATAGTGCTGAGAGCGGCTCGAATCCGGTCCTCCCAGCTCCAGCCATATGCGGTTCCGAATATCGGCGAGCCGAGCCTCACCGCCCAAGTCTTCGAGGGCGCGGGAGATTCTGTCGACCAGATCTTCCTGGGCCATGGTGAACCAGTCAGGGCATTCTGAGGATTCGGGTACTGCCTATCGGACGAGGTCGATGAGTTCTTCGGAGTCGGCCGCGGCGTAGCCGCCCTTCTGCCCCAGGAGGCTGGCGGCGCGGACTCCTGTGATGATCAGGAGCACCTTGATCGTGTTCTCCATCTCGGGGGAGTTCTCGACCGAGCAGCCCCAAATGATGCGGGCGCGCTTCGAGATCTTTCCGCCGACCAGGGCTGCGGCCCTCTCGGCCTCGCTGACGGTCATGGTCGGGCCGCCGATCACGCGCACGAGGGCTCCGGTCGCGTCCTTGAGCTCCACGTCCCCGAGGAGCGGGGATGTTACGGCCTCCATGACGGCCTCGGCCACCCGGTCGGTCGCGCTCTCGCTCTCCCCGAGCCCGATGAGCGAGATGCCGCCGTCCTTCATGACCGCGAGGATGTCGGAATAGTCTAGGTTCACGAGGCCCGGGCGCGTGACGATCTCCGCGATCCCCTTGATCGCGGTCATCAGGACCGCGTCAGCGAGCTTGAACGCCGAGTCGAGGGGCATGCGGGGAACGAGCTCGAGCAGCTTGTCGTTCTGGATGACGATCGTAGTGTCGCAGACCCGGCGCAGGC
>DATGZQ010000018.1:0-41536 GCA_035297125.1 Thermoplasmata archaeon | reverse complement strand
AGTACCGTCGAGTCCGGGTCCTTTCCTCGGTAGCCGTCCCTGTACTGAGGAACGAGCCACGGGCTGTGCAACGTCACTTTGATCGCCGGCCGGTCCCGTCCGGCGACCCAGGTCGTGATGTCGTCGACCCGGACGATCTCGGAGTCCTTCGCCAGCCGCTCCCGGGTCTCGGCGGACGGCTCCGTCAGGACGAAGTACGGCAGGAAGCCGTGGTACCGCGCGACCACGGCACTTCCGTCCCGAGTCCGGCCGAACAGCTCGACGACGACCCCGTCCGCCTCGGAGTGGTAGGAACCCCCCAGGACGAACAGCTCGAGCGTTCGCACGGCGCGAGGAGCCCGGTGCGAGTTAAAGGCGTTTAGACAACGGCCGTTCCGAGGCGCTTTGCGAGGGTGCCGAGGTCGCGCTCCCAGCGCTCCTTCATTCGCCGGGACCTGAGCGTGGCCGCCGGATGGACCAGCGGGAACAGCGTGCCGCCCGGAGCGGACCGGGGCGCGCCCGCCGCTTTCATGACCGACGGAGCGAACGGGTCGAGGGCGCGCAGAGCCGACGCCCCGAGAGAGACGAGAAGGTTCGGCCGAAGGAGCGCGAGCTGGCGGTCAAGGTAGGGTCGACAGGTCTCGGCGGCCGCACGGTCGAACTTGTTGGCCGGAGGGCGGCATTTGAGGATGTTGAGGATGCCGAACTCGGAGGGAGCGAGGCCGAGCCGAGCGATGGCCGTGTCGAGGATGCTCCCCGAGCGGCCGACGAACGGTACCCCGAGACGATCCTCCTCGGCACCCGGTGCTTCTCCGACGAACACGATCCGGGGCGCGGGGCTTCCTCGGTAAACGACCGCGTTCGTACGGGTATGGCCCAGGGGGCAGCGTCGGCAGGCGACGATCTCCCGAGCGAGGTCCGCCAGCTCGGAGCGGACCGCGTCCGACCCGGGGCCAGAATGTCCGGACCCCGCCTGAGGGGGACGGGGGCCAGACGACGGCATCGACAACGGCATTCGAGGTTCCCCGGCGGTTTGGATACCGCCGAGGGCAAATCACGGGTGGGACCTTAAATAGGGCCGCCTTGTGGCTCGGCCCCCACTTCCGTGAAATGCCACCCCCGTCCGGTCTCCACACGGCGGGCCGTTTGGCCCGACTCCGCCAGCGGCGACGCTGGTCGGATCGGTACTATAAGCGCCGTACGCTCCACCTAAAGGAGCGTTCGGACCCTCTCGAGGGAGCTCCCCAGGCCCGCGGAATCGTGATCGCGAAGGTCGGCGTCGAAGCGAAACAGCCCAACTCCGCCATCCGGAAATGCATCAAGGTCCAACTGATCAAGAACGGGCGTCAGGTCACGGCGTTCGCGGTCGGGGACGGTGCCATCAACTTCATCGATGAGCACGACGAGGTCCTCGTCGAGGGCATCGGCGGGCGCATGGGCCGTTCCTACGGGGACATCCCCGGGGTCCGGTACAAGGTTATCCAGGTCAACGGAGTTTCGCTCGACGAGCTCGTCCGGGGACGAAAGGAGAAGCCGGCTCGATGAAGGGAGCGTCCGACGCGCCGTTGCCACCGCGGGAACACGAGGACGACGTCGGTCCCATCGTGCAGCGCACGCTGCCGATAGCCGCGCCGCCGTTCGCGATCCCCCCGCTCTTCGGGAAGTACTCGTTCGAAGGCGTCGAGGTCCGAGACCCGGGCCTTCTCCCGTACCTCTACCTGCATGCGGTCTACGCCCCGCACACCGAAGGCCGGCTCTGCGGCCGACCGTTCATGAAGGTCCGGATGCACCTCGTGGAGCGCCTCGCGAACCACCTCATGAAGGGGGGAAAGTTCACGGGAAAGAAGATGAAGGCCCTCGCGACGGTCCGCCAGGCGTTCGACGAGATCGCCGCAAAGGACGGGAAGAACCCGATCCAGATCCTCGTCGATGCGGTGGAGAACGCCGCCCCGCGCGAGGAGGTCACTCGTCTCCAGTTCGGCGGGATCTCGGTCCCCCGCGCCGTGGACGCGTCCCCCTCCCGGCGCCTCAACGTGGCCGTGCGCAACCTCGCCCTGGGCGCCATCCAGGCGTCCCGGAAGTCCACCAAGCCGATCCACTCCTGCCTCGCGGACGAGATCCGCCTCGCCGCGAAGGGAGAGATGACCGCGTTCTCGATCGGGCGGAAGGAAGAGACCGAGCGCGTTTCGCAGTCGGCGCGCTAGGATCTAGGAGGCGACGATGACCCACATTCGAAGCGAACTGGCGAAGGCCATCCCCGACATGATGCGGAACCTCGACAAGATCCGCAACATCGGAATCGTCGCGCACATCCACCACGGCAAGACGACCCTCTCCGACAACCTCCTTGCCGCGGCGGGCATGATCTCGAACGAGCTCGCCGGAAAGCAGCTCTACCTCAACTTCGACGAACAGGAACAGGCCCGCCTCCTCACGATCAACAACGCGGACGTGACGATCGTCCACGAGTTCGAGAACGAGAAGTATCTGATCAACCTCATCGACACTCCGGGCCACGTCGACTTCGGCGGGGACGTCACCCGGGCGATGCGGGCGGTCGACGGGGCGATCGTGGTCGTCTGCGCCGTGGAAGGCGTGATGGCCCAGACGGAGACCGTGCTGCGGCAGGCGCTCCGGGAGAAGGTGAAGCCGGTCCTATTCATCAACAAGGTCGACCGCGCCATCAAGGAACTGAAGCTCACGCCCGAATCGCTCCAAAAGCGATTCACTGCGATCATCGGGGAGGTCAACGAGCTCATCCGCAAGATGGCGCCCGAGGAGTTCGTGGACGCCTGGTCGGTCGACCCGCGCGACGGGTCGGTGGCGTTCGGCTCCGGGTACGAGAACTGGGCGATCAGTGTCCCGTACATGCAGCGCACGGGCGTGAAGTTCCCCGATATCATCGATTACGTTTCGACCGGCCGGTCCCGGGAGATCGCCCAGAAGGCGAAGATCAACGATGTCGTCTTCGACATGGTCGTTCGGCATCTTCCGACCCCGCGCGTCGCCCAGAAGTACCGCATCCCGAACATCTGGAAGGGCGACATCGGGACTCCCATCGGCCAGGCCATGATGGACACCGACGCGGCGGGGCCCACGGCGTTCATGGTCACGGACATCACGATGGACCCGAGCGCGGGCGAGATCGCCACGGGCCGGGTCTTCTCGGGCCACCTCGCGAAAGGGATGGAGCTCTCGATCGTCGGGACGAAGATGAAGAACCGCATCCAGCACGTCTCCCTCTTCATGGGACCCGAGCGGCTGATGGTGGACGACGTGCCCGCGGGCAACATCGCGGCCGTGATCGGGCTCACCGACGCGTTCGCGGGAACGACCACCTCCACGTTCTCCGAGATGACCCCGTTCGAGGAGATCCGTCACGTTTCCGAGCCGGTCGTCACCGTCGCGATCGAGCCGAAGCGGATGGCGGACCTTCCCAAGCTCATCGAAGTGATGCGAAAGATCGCCAAGGAGGACGCGAGCCTCCGGGTCGAGATCAACCCCGAGACGGGGGAGCACCTTCTCTCGGGGATGGGCGAGCTCCACCTCGAGATCACCGAGTTCCGTGTCATCAACGACTACAAGGTGGAGATCGTTGCCTCGACCCCGATCGTCGTCTACCGGGAGCTCGTCCGAAAGCCCGGGGGGCCGTTCGAGGGGAAATCCCCCAACAAGCACAACAAGTTCTACTTCGAGGTCGAGCCCCTGCCCGCCGGCGTCGTCCAGGCGATACGGGACGGCGAGATTCCGCAGGGAAAGTCGTTCAAGGACACGAAGGCGCTGGTCGTCAAGCTCCACGAGCTCGGCGTACCGCGCGAAGAGGGCCGGGGGATCGTCGCCGTCGAGGGGACGAACATGCTGTTCGACGTCACGAAGGGCATCCAGTACCTCAACGAGACGATGGACCTGATCGTGGACGCCTTCAAGGAGGCCGTCAACCGCGGGCCGCTCGCGAACGAGAAGGTCTACGGGTTGAAGGCTCGCCTCGTCGACGCGAAGCTCCACGAGGATTCTATCCACCGCGGGCCCGCCCAGACGATCCCGGCCGCCCGGTCGGGGATCTACGGGGCGATGTGCCTGGGCGACCGGATGCTGCTCGAGCCGTTCCAGAAGGCGACGGTCAACGTTCCCCAGGAGGTCCTGGCTGGCGCGACCCGCGAGCTCCAGCGGCGACGGGGCGAGATCCTCGACATGACGAACGTCGGCGACCTGCAGACGATCGTCGCCAAGGTCCCGGTCGCCGAGATGTTCGGGTTCGCCTCGGACATTCGCAGCGCCACGGGCGGCAAGGTGCTCTGGGCGACCGAGTCCCTCGGGTTCGAACCGGTTCCGGTCGAGCTCCAGGGGAAGGTCGTCGCCGAGATCCGGCAGCGCCGCGGTCTCAAGCCCGAGCCGTACGACGCGAGCTACTACTCCGGCTGAGCAGCCCGTTCCTGCTACGAACTGTCGTAGGTATCCTTCCGGCACCCCCCCCGTGGGTCATCGACCCGGTCGGCGCGGTTCGGGCCCTTACTAGCTACGGGCTGTAGTAGCTTTGAGCCCGGGGGGCCGGTGCGACGCCTTCACGGGGCTGCCGTCCAGAGTCCGCTGGCCCCGGGTACGGGGACCGTCCGCAGAACGTGAGCGGAGCGGCCAGGCCCCCTCGTGGTCGAGGAGCCATCGCTTCCTCCAGAGCCCGAGCCCGAAACCCGTGATCGAACCGCCCTGGCCGACGACCCGATGGCAGGGGATGACGATCGGGATGGGGTTGCGGGCCATCGCGCCGCCGACGGCGCGCGCGGAGCCAGGAAAGCCGGCGCGCCGGGCGAGCTCCCCGTACGTAACGGTCCGGCCGGCGCGGACCGCGCGTAGGGTCGACCATACCGTGCGGTCAAAGTCGGAGGCGGTCTGCGGGTCCACGTCGACCTCGAAATCGGCGCGGTTGCCCCGGAAGTACTCCCGGAGCTGCTGAGGCGGGCTCCCCGTGGGGAACGGCGCTTTGCGGAGGGACGCGCCCGCCGGCATACCGGTCTGGTGGACGCCGTTCTCGAGGAGGTCGACCACGCGAACGGTCCGCCCGGTGTAGGCGACGCGGAACGTCCCGATCGGGGTCGGAACTTCCGAGACCTCGATCGCCTGCGCCATCGCCCACGGAGTGGGTCGGAGGCTTATCTCGGTTTCAACCGGGCCCGACGCTCTCTAGGGTCGAGGGCCCTATGCGGAACTCCGCCGAACCCTCCGGCAGGGACCGGTGCTTGACGAGGACCGCACGGCGGAGCGGGCCCGCGAGCCGGTCGAAGCGGAGGATCGTCTTCGCGGCGTGGTTGAGGAACGAGCCGCCAAGAGGCTCGAGCGTCCCGTTCCGCATGCTGCGCCAGACCTGGTTCGTGATGAGGACGGGAACGGCGGCGAGACGGGTCGTGGCCACGAGCTCGGCGATCTCGAGCGCCAGGGACTGGCGGGCCTCGTCCTCATCGTCCCCCGAGAGCGATAGGCGGTAGTAGGCCGTCGCCGAGTCGAGGACCACGAGGCCCACCGGCCGCTTTCCGTCCCGGGCGAGCGAGCAGGCCGTGCTGACGGCCCGACCCTGCTCCTCGAGGTCCTTCGGGGTGGAGACGAGGAGCCGCTTCAGGATTCGGTCGAGGTCCGCCCCCGCGATGCCGCGGAGACGGTCGGCGCTCACTCCCTCGGTGTCGATGTAGAACGCCCAACGTCCGCTACGGGCGACCCGGACCGCGAGGTCGAGGCAGAAGAGCGACTTGCCGCTGCCACCCTCTCCGTAGATCTCCGTGATGCAATCGGGCTCGAGCCCTCCCCCGAGGAGCCGGTCTACGGAGGCGATGCCGGTCGACAGGCGTTCGGGCGGCATCGTGGCTCACGAGGGACGCCGGGCCTTAACCTACCGGGCGCGGCCCCCGGCGCCGATGGGGTACGGCGTGCGGAGCTCGGGGGAGACGACGACCCCGCTGGTCGAGCGGAACGACTCGGGGTGCTCGGTGTGGATCGGGTAGACCGTCCGCGCGCGGACCGAGTCGATGATCCCCTCGAGCTCGGGACCCGAGGCGTGGCCACTGGCGTGCATCTGGTGGAACTCGAGGCCGAAGTGGTCGAGCCAGTTGTGCATCACCCTGTCGTCCACGTCGTCCTCGCTGAACGGCTCGCTCATCGAATGGATGAACGGACTGCCCCGGGGAGGACGGAGGTCGATGAGCTCGGGATAGTGGGCGAAGTCGAGGGCCAGCAGGTACCGCTTGCCGTCGGCCCGGACCTCCTCCGCGGAGAGCGCCTCGTCGAGGAACGGAGCCTCCCACTTGAACACCCGCTTCTTCTTGCGGGCGTAGGTGCGGATCCCGGGGCTCCGACCGGGAAGCGGCAGGGCGCCGGTCGGGAACCTCGGCGCGACCGATGTGAGAAGGTGCGCGGTCCGCGTCGAGACGACGAGGGTGCGGCCTTCGGCCATCGCGGCACCGTAGAGCGTGCACAGGCGGTCGATGTCCCTCGGATAGGTACAGGCGAGCGCGAGCGTGGGCCGCTTCGTCAGGACGCCGTCGACCGCCGAGCGGACCCCTTCCTCCGTGAGGTTCCGGCGGGGGTCGGGTCCCGCGCGGGTCCCCTCGATGAACAGGGCCTCGGGGTGCTCGTTCGCGGCCGCCTCGAAGAACGCGTGCGTGTCCCGAGCGCGCGGGCCGTGATGGCGGAAGTCGCCGGTGTAGACGACAGTCCCCTCCGACGTGCGTACGAGGAAGCCGTAGGCGAACGGGATCGAATGGTCGACAGGGAACGGCACGACCTCGAGTCGGCCGACCTTCACGGGAGACCGGTCGGCAACGATCCGCCAGGCGTGCTCCCCGTACTTCACGGTCGGGCTGGCGCTCTGGATCGCGTCCAGCAGGTCCTTCGTCCCCGGCCCGACATAGACGGGGATGTCGGGGTCGACCAGGCCAAGATAGCCCGCGTGGTCGAAGTGGGCGTGGCTCACGAAGATACCGTGGACCTCGGGAGGTTGCCAGGGGAGGTCGGCGTCGGCGAGCGCCTCCTGCGAGTAGAGCCCCTCCACGCGCGGCAGGAGGTCGAACTCGAGGCGGTCCTTGACGGGGCTGGCCGAGCGGGGCTGCAGGTATCCGGTGTAGTACTCCTCGTAGCGGGGCGAGAACGACGGCCCGAAATCGAACAGGATACGGTCGGGCCCGTCCTCGATCAGGATCTTGTTGCCCCCGATCTCGCGGACCCCGCCGAGGAACGTAACGGTCGGGCTGCGCATCCCGATACCGGCAGCCGCCCCGGATTAATCCGTTTCCGGCCCCGACCGCGCGAGCCTATCTGCCCCGGTGCTCCGGGGCGACGGGGATCCGATGGGGCTCGTGTACGTGGGGATCCGGGTGACCGACCTCGACCGCTCGATTCGATTCTTCACGGAGGGCCTGGGGCTGGTCGAGGAAAAGCGCGGCCGGATGAACCATGGGGGGATCTTCGTGGAACTGATCGACCCGGAGACCAAGGCGCAGCTCGAGCTGAACTGGTACCCTCCAGGCTCGCCGTACGACACACCCTTCTCCCCCGGAGAGGGTCTCGACCACTTAGGGTTCGAGGTGGCGGACGCCCGCGCCACGATCGCCCGTCTGGTCGCGATGGGAGCCCGCGTCGCGGTCGAGCCATGGATCGAGCAGGGACGCTACTGGATCGGTTTCGTGGAGGCCCCGGACGGGCACTGGGTCGAGGTCCAGAGCCTCATCCCAAAGGCCTAGCGGGCCTTCAGGACCTTCTTCACGTTCGGGTGCTCCTTCGTGAAGATCTTGCCTCCGCAGTTGTCGCAGCGGACGCCGAAGAGGTTCGCGTCGGACGGGAGGGCCTCCCCGCAGCGGATACAACGGAACATCGATCCTTCTCGACCCCGGGCGCGACTTAAATCTTGCCGGGCACGGGTATCTTCTCCGTCCGCGTGATCGGGGGCGGTGCCGCGAAGACGTAGGCGTTCGAGGAGAACCGGGTGCCGCAGCGCCGGCATTCGAAGATGCCGCTCGCGACGCGATGAAGGGTGACGGTCGAACATTGCGGGCAGGGGGCCGGTCGCTTGCGCGCCCGGTCGATCTCGAGGACCCGCCGGCGGATCCGGATGCCGTAGCGAGGACCCATCCAGCCGGTAGAACCGACCTTCTTCGTCCGCTTGCTCACGTCCGGCCTCCCTTCACGAGCGAGCGCATCCGCTCACCGTGGACGAACGCACGGCGCACGACCGATTTGACGTCATCGGGCGAGAACGCCCCTACGAGGCCCTTCTGCATCGCCACGACCCGGCCCGTCTCGTCGGTCGCGACCGTCAGGCGTCCCTGGGCAGCGTGCTCCTCCTCGAACGTCGGGTCGACCATGATCGTGTCGCCCAGGCGGACGAACGTGCACTCGATCGGCAGGTGGAGCACCTCGAGCGGATAGTCGCTCTCCGCGACCCCGAACCGCTTCGCGGGCATGGTCGCGTTCGAGAGCGCCGTGATGGCGGCCAGCAGCGCGGCGTCGATCAGGTTGCCGGCGTGCTCGAGCATGTGGACGTCCACGTAGCAGACCCACGTCTTCTCGCCCGGCGTCACGCACAGCCGTGTCAGATCGATCGTTTCCGCCGCGCGGATGGCGCGGTCGACGACCCGGGAGACCTCAATGGCCCCCGGCTGGGGGGGACCGGGCTCGAACGTGGGGCTGGAGAGAGGGATCAGCTCGGCGTTGGTCGTCAGCACGCCCGCGTTGGGGGTATCCGGGAACGGCTTGCCCGGTTCGAGCTTGATCCCGGCGAGAACGCGGGTCTGGCCGAGCCGAACCATGGCGCTCCCGTCCGCGGTGGTGACGAACCCAGGCTCGACCGTGATCTTCCGGTACTCGTCGGGCCCCCGCCCGTCAACACGGCGGCCCTGGGCCGCGAGGTCGAGGATGTGGGTCGTGAGGATCTCGGCGACGACTTCTTCGCTCATGCGGCGCCTCCCGCGACCGGCGTGAGCGTATACCGCGCCCGGAGCGCGGCCTTCATCTTGTCGTAAATGTCGCGGCAGCCCTTCACGCCGAGGTCGAGGGCTCGTCCGAGCTCCTCCTCGGTCATGTGGCCCTCCATCTGGAGGAGCACCAGGCGTCCCGACTGGGGGACCAGTGCCATCGGCAGGTCGGCTTCGCCGAAGTTGTCTTCCTCCTTCTTCAGGTCGAGCACGATCTGGCCGGCGACCTTCCCGACCGCGACGGCAGGCACCAGGTCGACCATCGGGATCCCCGCGTCGGCGAGCGCGACGGAGGCGGCCACTAGGCCCGCGCAGCGCGTGCCGGCGTTGGCCTGGAGCACCTCGATGTAGACGTCGATGCTCGTCCGGGGGAACTCCTCTGCGAACACAACCGACTCGAACGCCTCCGCGATGACCTTCGAGATCTCCTGAGAGCGCCGGTCAAGGCCGGGCCGCTTCCTCTCGTCGACCGCGAACGCGGCCATGTTGTACTTGCACTGAATGATCGCCTTGTTGTTCTGCTGAAGGTGGCGCGGGTGGACCTCCCTCGGCCCGTAGACCGCGGCCATCACCTTGTTCTGGCCCCATTCCACGAACGCGGAGCCGTCGGCCTGGTGAAGGACGCCCGCCTCGATCCGGATCGGTCGCAGTTCGTCGAGGCGCCGCCCGTCGAGTCGAAGCCCTTCCGGGCTCAGAAGGACCGGGACATCCTTCGCTCCTATGTTTCCCATGGTTTTGTCTCCTAGAATTCTTACGGATCTTTGGAAAGGAAGGCAGCCCGGGCCTCGTCGTTCGGTCCCCCCCAGGGGCGTCCGTCCGGAGCTCCGGCAGTGTCGGTCGGGGGCGACCCGCGTTCCTCGGGCTCAAGACCCCCCTTCGGGGCGGTCGAGCGGAGGTACTCCTCGATCTGCTGGGTCAGTCCGGAGCGCTGGCCGTTCTCGTCGATCAGCCGAAGGACCTCGGAGACCCGTCGAACGGCCTCGGGCGAGCCCTCGATCCAGATCCGGCCGTTCTGACCGATGGCCATGTGGGCGCCGGTGTGACGCGTGATCGTCTCGACCATGGAGCCGTCGCGGCCCACGACGCGGGGGATCCGCGCGGGAGAGACCCGTACGATGGTGCCGCCCTCGAGCTTCCCGAGGCCCTCGCCGACCATCGTGACCCCGATGCGGCCCGTCGCCTCCAGGTTCTCGACCCGGACGACCACCGCGTCGCGGACGTGCAGGTAGTTGCCGGTCTCCCCGACATCGATCTTCCAGGGCGTGCCGGTCATGTGGAGGGGGGCCCACCGGGGCGCGCCGATCTCCAGGAGCCAGAAGGTGGTCTGGACGTCCACGACGGTCCCGACGACAACGTCCCCCGCTTTCGGGATGTAGCGCCCCGAGAACGGTACGACGTGGACGAGTGGGGGCCGCTCGGAGACCATGCCAAGGAGGCTGGCGTAGATCTTGCCGCCGACCCGGTACGTGCCCGGCCCGGGCTTCAGGCCCTGGTTGGGGACCTCGTCCCCAGGGAGAACTAGTATACGATCCCCGGAGGGATGCGAGGGAGACCCCTCGCGGCCACGCTCGCGGTGGCCCGGCCGATGACCTCTGGACATTTTCGGTGCTGCACCGGCCCGCCCGACCGGAGTGCGCTATTTAACAAGACCCGTCTCGGCGGCGCCCTTCGTGCGCGCGTTGAGCCTCTCGTACAACTCGGTCTGCACGCCGGCGGGGATCTCGATGACGCCGACCCAGGAACCGTTCGACAGCCACTCCTCCTGGAGGAGCCGTCCGAGGGACTTGAGGTCCCCGATCACGCGGGGATAGTGCTGGGCTGGGAGCCGGATCCGGACCTTGACGACGTCGAGGCGGATCGGGATCAGGGGCCGGAGCTTGTCGAGGACCTCCTGGACCTGCGCATCCACGGGGCGGAACGGGTCGATGTGGACCTTCGCCTCCACCATCGCGGCCTCGATGCGGGCGGGAGGGTGCGGAGCGCCGGTCTGGGGGTTCATCGCGTTCCGGGCGATCGTGGCGACTACCTGCTTCCGCTTCGTCTCCTGGAGGGCGCGCCGCTGCTCGGTCGTGACCTGGACCTCGCCCTTCAGGACGATCTGCTTGGCGATCGCCCCTATGTCGCGCGTGTGGAACGTCCGTTCGAGGTACTCCTCGGAGATCTTGTCGCCCTTCTTCGCGTCCTTGAACACGTGTTCGAGCGCGAGCTTGTCGGTGAGGTCGATGTCCTTGCCGTCCTTCAGCTCCTGGACGGCGGCCGGATCGACCAGGACCTCGAACCGGGACCCCCCGGTCTCCCAGCGGGCGATGACCGCGTCCTCGACCTTCACCATCGGAAGGCCACCGGGGCGTTCCCCCCTAGGAGCGGGCCGACCGGCCGGACGTGCCGGCGGGTGGAAGGCGCTGGGCTAGCTTCTGGACCTCGTCCGAGCCGAGGCGGTTCATCCCCTCGCCCTGTTGAAGCGTACAGACCTCGACCTGAGAGAGGTTGCCGCCCTCGTCGAGCCCTGCCCGGAGCCCCTCGAGGGCGAGCAGGATTGCCGCGTCGCGGTCGAGGCCGGGCCGGTACTTCTGTTCGAACAGCTCCATCACAGGCCCCTTGTTGCCGCCGGTGCTCGCCGCCTTGAAGCTGGTGAGCGAGCCGGACGGCTCCGTCTCGAAGAGATGGAGGCCCGAGTCGTCGTAGCCGCCAACGAGGAGCGCGGTGCCGAACGGCCGCACTCCGCCGAACTGGGTGTACTGCTGCTTGTAATCGCAGATCCGGCGCACGAGCATCTCCACCGACATCTGCTCGGCGTACGTCACGTGGTTCACCTGGGCCGCGAGCCGTGCGTAGTCGACCAGGACCCGCGCGTCCGCGACCAGCCCGGCCGTCGCGCAGCCGATGTTCTCGTCGATCTGGTGGATCTTCTCGAGGCTGGCCGCTTCGGCGAGCTTGGGGTTCGGGATGCGCCGGTCCGCGATCAGGACCACGCCGTTCGAATAGACCACGCCGGCGGTCGTCGCCCCGCGTCGGACGGCCTCCCGGGCGTACTCCACTTGGAACAGCCTGCCGTCCGGCGAGAAAACCGTGATTGCCCGGTCGTAGGCCATCTGACCGGGTTGCATCTCCATCGGGATTGCCTCGGGGCGGGCACCTTGGTCCTGCTTATAACGCCCGCGAGGGCGGTAACGTGCCCGTCATCCGGTTACACCACGGGAGCTCGCGGTCCGGCCCCGACAACCGTATGAGCGGCCCGCGACCGTCGTCCGCGTGGCCGAGCCGTCCGAACCGTCGTCGGGTCCGGTCGCCCGCCGCCTCGCGGGATCTTCCTCCGTCTACCTGCGCGCGGCCGCAGAGCAGGGGATCGACTGGTACCCGTGGGGAAGTGAGCCGTTCGAGGTCGCTCGTCGCACCGGCCGGCCGATCCTTCTCGACATCGGCGCCTCGTGGTGCCACTGGTGCCACGTCATGGACGAGACGACCTACACGGACGCCGAGGTCGGGAGACTCCTTCGCCAGCATTTCGTGGCGGTGAAGGTCGATCGCGACGAGCATCCCGAGGTCGACCGGCGCTACCAGCGGCAGGTCGGCGCGCTCACGGGGGAGGGAGGCTGGCCGCTCACGGGATTCCTCAGCCCCGGCGGCGAGCTGTTCCTCGGAGGTACCTACTTCCCGCCGGACGACGGCCACGGCCGGCCCGGGCTCCGCCGGGTGCTGAGGGAGGTCGCCCGCCTATGGCGGGAGGAGCCGGAGACGATCCGGCAGAACTCGGAGGCGATCCAGGCATCGCTGCGCCGGATGCGCGACCGACGGACCACCACGGCCCCCGACCTCTCGCGATTCGCCGAGGCGGTTCGCACCGACATCGAGTCGGGGTTCGATCCGGTGAACGCCGGGTTCGGAACGGCGCCGAAGTTCCCCCACCCGACCACGGTCTCGTTCCTTCTCTGGGACGCGTTCGCGAACGGACGCGAGGCGAACGCCGAACGGGCCCGGGAGACGCTCCTCCGCATGGCCGATGGCGGAATGTACGACCAGGTCGGAGGAGGGTTCCACCGCTACTCGGTGGACGAGGCGTGGCACATCCCGCACTTCGAGAAGATGGGCATCGACAACGCCGAACTGCTGGGCGCCTACGTTCAGGGGGTCCAACGGTTCGACGAGCCGCGGTTCGAGGAGGTCGTCCGGGGAACGCTCGGCTGGGCTCGTGAGGTCCTCGCGAGCCCGGAGGGGGGTTGGGGCGCGAGCCAGGACGCGGACAACGCGCCCGGGGACGACGGCAACTACTTCACGTGGACGAAGGCCGAGCTCAAGGCCGCCCTCGACCCGGACGAGTACCGTCTGGTGGCTCGGGTGTTCGGTGTCGGGACCGACGGTCGGATGCACCACGATCCCGAGCGCAACGTGCTGTTCCGTTTGCTTCCGGTAGAGGGAGCGGCCGAGGGATTGTCGCTGTCGGGAACCCCGAACGAGGCGCTTCGGGGGGCCCTCAAGACCCTGCGCTCGGTCCGGGCTCGCCGTCCCGTTCCGACGGTCGATCCCGCGCTGTACGCGAGCATCAACGGTCGGTTCGTCGGCGCGTTCGCGCGGGCGGGCACCGTCCTCGAGGAGCCCCCGGCGCTCGCGGAGGCCCGTCGCGCCGCGGACCGATGGCTGGCACGGGCGTACGACCCCGCACGCGGGATCGCCCATCGGCTCGATCGTACCGGCGCGAAGGGGTTCGGTCTCCTCGAGGACCAGGTGGAGTTCGCGAGGGGGCTCCTCGAGCTCTCGGTGGCGACCTCCGAGCCCCGGTACCTCGAGCCTGCGGTCCGGCTGCTCGAGCTGATGGACCGCGAGTACCGCGGCGAGGACGGGCTGTTCCGCGACATTGCTCCCCGTCTCTACGACGGCCCTCCGATCGGTGGGATGTCCGAACCGTCCTATCCTCTCGAGGACAGCCCACACCTCTCGGCGAACGCCGCGGCAGCGCTCGCGTTCCTCCGGGTCGGCGAGCTAACGCACGACGACCTCTGGACGGAGAAGGCTCGGGCGCTCCTGTCGCCGATCGCCGCGCGGATCGGGGGCGCGGGCCTCTTCGCCGCCGGATCGGCGCTCGCATCGGGATACCTCACGACCGACCCGGCAAGCGTGGTGGTCGAGGGAAGTGGTCCCTCCGCGGCCGCGCTCGCGCGCGCTGCCCGCAGGTCACCTCGTCCGCGGCTCTCCGTGTTCGTCGGTCAACCCCCTTCCCCATTCTCGTTTCCCGGCCCGGCCGCGGCCGCGTCGACGAAGGGCCCCTCGCGCGCTCTGGTCTGCTTCGGGACCTCGTGCGGTCCGCCGGTCACCGACCCGGCGGAACTCACGAAGATACTCGGGCCGCGTCGGTCGCCGACTGCGCCGTGACCAGGCGGCCCACGTCCGTTCCGTCCAGCAGGTAGCCTCTCGCGACCCCTCGCGAGAGGAACCGCTGGAAGAGGAACGAGCGTCCCCGACGAGGCCGTTCCCGGTTGAGCGCCTCCGTCCCTGCGAGCGGGTTGAACGCCGGGAGCACGATCAGTTCGAGCGTGCGAGACGGCACACGACGCTTCCCCCGACCCTGCCCGGGAAAGGCCAAGGCTCCGGGCACGAACTCCACGCGGACCCAGCCGCGCCGCTTTCCGTCGGGGTTCTCAGAGGTGGGTGCGAATCGGAACCCCGGGTGAAGGTGCCCCGTCACGAGCTTGGGGGCACGCAGGACCCGGTCGGAGGGCCATCGGTGCCCGTGGAAGATCCCCACGCCGTCCCGCACGACACCCGAAGGCGGATACACGCGGACCTCCCGCGGGAGATGTCGGACCAGCCCGACGTCGTGGTTCCCCGGGACGAGGTCGACGCTCAGCCCCTGGGCGAGGAGCCCGGCGAAGAAGTTGAAGACCACCGGGCGGAGCGGGGGCGGCGTCCCGACGATCGGATGCTTGACGTCCCCCGCCACGAGGACCCGGGTCGCGTTCTGGTCGCGGGCCAGCTGGGACAGGAGTGCCTCGAGTCCCTCCGCGGAGCCTTCGGGCGGGCCCCCCGGAGCGTCGGGAGTTCCCCCAAGGCCTAGGTGCAGGTCGGCGACCACGAGTGTCACCGGCCGTCCCCTCTCGCCCGGTGTGAGGAGCAGGGCAGGAGCGTCCGGCACCGGCCGGAGCGAGGCGGTCACGACCGGCCGGAGCGGAGCGTGACCAAGAGCGTTCCCCGCTGCGGACCGGGTCCGCTCTTCCGAGAGGCCCGACCTTGTCTTTTTATATAGAAGTGCACCTGAATTTGACTGGGGTGTTGTCGATGAGCCGTCCTCGAGACAAGCGGATCGAGCGGCTGCGCGACCTCCTCGAACGGTCCGGATTTTACGTCAGAGGGACGAGCGGCGTGCGGCCGTCCAGCTTCGACCTCGCCGCCCGGCGCGACGCGACCCTGCTGCTGCTGAAGATCCTGAAGAACATCGACGCGCTCGACCCTGAGGAGGCGTCTCGCCTCCTGGAGCTGGGCCGAGTATTTCCCGCGGTCGTGCTCCTCGTGGGCGAGCGCTCCGGCGCCTCCGACCTCGAGAGCGGGGTTGTGTACACCCGCTACGGCGTCCCCATCGTGAACGAGGCGACGCTCCAGGAGTACCTCGAGAAGGCGTTCCCACCGTTCCTCTATGCGAGCCCTGGCGGGATATTCGCACGCATCGACGGTGACCGGCTGCGGTTCCTGCGGGTCACGCGGGGTCTCTCTCTTGGGAGCCTGGCGGCCGTGGGTGGCGTCTCCCGCCGGGCGATCCAGCTCTACGAGGAGGGGCAGGGAGCCGAGGCCAGCGTCGTGGAGCGGATCGAGGCGTACTTGGACGCGCCGATCGTTATTCCCATCGAACTGTTCGGTCCTCCCACCCGCCCGCCCCGTGGAAACTCCGCGGAGCAGGCGAAAAAGGGTGGTAAGCAGTCGACCCCCGAACCTCCCCGGGCCCCGTCGGGCGACGCCCTTCGGGACGGCGTGTTCGACCAGCTCGACGGCATGGGCCTCGAGGTCACGGTCACGATCCGAGCCCCCTTCGACGCGGTGGCTCGCGCCCGTGAGATCCTCCTGACTGGCGTGGGGAGCCTGCGGGCTGCGGCTCATCGGGCGGAGGTTCTCCACGGGATCGCCCGGGTCGCGGAGGGACACGCGATGTTCATCGTGCGCGAGGATGTCCACCGGCCGTCTATCGCCGGCCTTCCGATCCTGAACGTTAAGGAGCTCCGGCGTCTTCGGGGCCCGGACGAGCTCCTCGACGACCTTACGGAGCGCGAGGGCCCGTGATCCAGGAGAGGATCTCCGCCGGCGCGGACATCCTGCTCCTCGCGTCGGTACGGGGTCTCTCCTCCGAGGCCCAGGCGCTGGGGCCGACGCTGGACGCGTTCGCTCCCGAGGTCGTCGGTCTCGGCGTTTCGCCGGAGGAGCTCAAGGCGCTGGTGGAGTACTTCGTTCTCGCCGACGCGGAGCCGCTCGTCCCGCTGACCACGAACGAGGTCAACGAGGTCCGGGGCCTCTCCCGGTTCGGGGAGGTCCAGGTCCCGAACCCCTCCAACGTGGAGACGCTCCGTTGGGGCCGTGCCCGCCAGATCCCGGTCGCCCCGCTCGACCCGAGCGAGGACCGCTCGGCCGACCTCTTCAGCGAACACATCGGCTACGTCGAGCTGGTCCGCCGGACGGTCCGGGAACGTCGCCTCGGACGCTCCCCTCCCGCGCCCTCCTCGCCTGACCAGTTCGCGGTCCAGTGGGATCAGACCGTGGGGGGAGGGCGGGGCTCGCGTCGGCTGGCCGAAGCGAGGGACTCTCACCTCGCGTCGGAGGTCGCGCGTCTCGTTCACGGACGCGGACGGGTGGCGGTCGTGGTCGACCGGGAACGGTTCGACGGGGTCCGGGCTCTCCTTCGCCAAGGCAGCCGGAGCTCCCGGCCGTTGCCGTAGCCGACTAGTCCTCGCGAGCCAGTATCCGCTCGAGCTCGGTCCGGGCGTTCCGGCGGAATATGTCGAGGGGTCCTTCGTTCAGGAGCATCCCGTCCGCGAGCGCGAACGCGTTGCCGATTCCCCATTTGAGCTCGCGCCGGTCGCGCTCGTAGAAATCCTGCAGGTTCCCGCCGTCGTCCGTGCGGCTGCGGCTCCGCATCCGGTCGTACCTCGTTTCCGGAGAGCAGTAGATGCCGAGGACGAACAGGTCGCCGAAGTGATGGCGGTAGACCGTCACCTCCGTATCCGATCGGCACCCGTCCACGAGCATCCGGGTCTCGGTCAACTTCGGGAGCGAGCGCTGGGCCCAGATGCCCGCGCCGTGCTTCTCGCGCTCCTCCGAGGCGACGCGCGCCACGTTCGCGACGTTCAGGGGAAGGCCCCGTCGGCGCGTCTCGTCCCGGACGAGGTCGCCCATCTTCAGAGTTGCGAGTCCCATGTTCTGCGCGACCGTGACCAGTTCGTCCTTCCCCGAGCCTGGCATGCCGACGGTGACGACGAGCTTCATGGTCCGTCCGTCGGCCCCTCGGTCGTGCTCGGCGGGGCAGCCGCTCCCGCAGCGGCCTGGCTCGCCGGGTCTTGCTCGGAGACCATCTGCAACCGGTCCGCGCGCTGGCGGAACTGGGCCGCCTCCTGCTCCGCGATCCGGGCCGCCTCGGTGAACCGGTCCACCCGGACCTTGAGCTCGGCCGTCTTCTGGGTCCGCGTGGCGGCCTTCAGCTCGAGCTGGCGGGCCCGGTGCTGCCGGTCGACGATCTTCTGCTGGAGCTTGCGGGTCTGGTAGTGCAGGCTCGTGACGTCCGAGGTGAGCGGGCCCCCGCCGTGCCGGCTGGTAGCCGTCTGGATGTCGCGCTGGTGCTGCTTGATCGCCTGCTCGATCTCGGGGACCTCGGCCAGCGCTCGCTGCCCCTTCTCCCGGAGCAGGGTCGCCTGATGCCGGAGCTTCTCGATCCGAGTGTTGAGGCGCGAGACCCTCTGCTGGGCCCGGGTCGCGGCCTGGTCCATCCGCGCGGCCTGCTCGCGCAGCTTCGTGATGTCGGCGTACTGTTGCCCGCGCCAACGGGACTGCCGCGCTGCAAGAGGAGTGGCCGGAGCCCGAGAATCCGTGGGAGACGCTCCGCCGGACATCTCTATCCTCCTACGGGGACCGCGAGATATATCGGTTGTCGTACCTACGCACGGACCGGCGGTTCCCCGCCGGTCGGACGCGGAGGCCGGAGCGCGGGCAGGAGCTTCCCTGCCAGGGCTGCCGGAGAGATCCTTTCCTGGGCCTTCGAGTCGCGGGAACGCAGGGTGACCGTGTCGCGATCCGGACCCTCGTTCAGCGTCCCGCCATCGACCGTGACGCAGTACGGTGTCCCGGCTTCGTCCATGCGAGCATAGCGTTTTCCGATGGAACTGGACTCGTCGTACTGTGCGGGCACTCCCGCCGTGGAAAGCTCCTGCGCCAGGCGAAGAGCGTACGCCGCGTGCTCCTTGGCGATCAATGGGAACACCCCGACCGGGACGGGGGCCAGGTAGGGGGGGAGTCTCCAGACCGTCCGATCGCCCTCGTGGGTCAGGTGCACGTCCGCGAGCGCCCAGAGGTTCCGGTCGATGCCGAACGTGAGCTCGAGAACGTGCGGAAGCACACTGCCGCCGTCCTTTCGGGTCACGGACAGGTCTTTGCCCGAACCGGCGCTGTGGCGGGACAGGTCGTAGTCCCCACGGTAGTGGATCGCCCCGACCTCCTTGAACCCGCCCAGGCTCTCGAGCTGGACCTCGGCGTCGAACTGGATGCGGTTGTAGAACGCCCGCTCCTTCTCGGATTTCTCGAAGAAACGGACCTTTTGGACGGGATACCCGAGGACGTCCCGGAGGAAACGCAGGAGGTGCACCATGTGGTACACGTAGAACTCGGGGAGGCCCGAGGCGAGGAGGTCCGCGGCCGACAACGACTCGATCTCCTCGTTGCCCGCTTCGCGTCGAGCGGAGCGGACGACCGGGACCTTCTCGTCGCAGACCGATCCGAACGGGACGACGAAGTCGTTGGGGTCGAAGAAGATCTGGAGCTCGGCCTGCGTGAACGCCCTCATGCGGAACAGAACCTGCCGAGGCGCGATTTCGTTCCGATACGCCTTCCCGATCACCCCGATACCCAGCGGGAGCGCCTTCCGCCCCACGTCCCACATTCGCGCGAACGCGAGGTAACTCCCCTGGGCCGTCTCCGGAAGCAGGTACGCCCGCTCCTCGGCCCCCGCGCCGAACGGGATCGAGAACATCAGGTTGAACGGCTGCGGCACACCCAGCGCGTTCGAGCCGCAGGACGGGCAGCGCACGCCGTGGGCGCGTACGATCTCCCCGATCTGCGCGGGGCTCATGCCGTCCACGCCCTCGGGGCGCACCTTCTCGAGCAGGGTGTCCGCCCGGACCTTCGTGTGGCACGACTCGCACGTGACCTCGGGGTCCGTGAAGTTCTCGAGGTGGCCCGAGGCCCTCACGACCGCCTCGGGGACGATCTCCGACGGTTCGATCAGGTAGTAGTCGCGGGAGAGGCCAAGAAACCAGGCCGCCCACGCATCCTCGAGACGGCGCTTGAGGGCCGTGCCGAGCGGTCCATAATCGTAGAGCCCCTGGGCCCCGCCGTAGATCTCCGCCGACGGCCAGAGGACGCCTCGGCGTCGGAGGAGCGCGTACAGCTCGTCGATCTTCATCCCGCAGTGCCCGCTCTCTCGGTCCCGGCGCGAACGATAAGGTGTTCGGTCGTGCGGGTCACTATCTGGTAGGCAGGGTCGTCGGGCGGAAGCCGCACGATCAGAGGGCGCGCGCCGGTTCCGGGAGCGATCCTCGCGCCGTCCGGCTCGCCCAGCCAGTTCCACGGTTCGACGAGCGCGGCATTCGCGAGGAACGCCGCCGAAACCGGACGGCCTCGTAGCCGAGTGGCCATGTACGCGAACTCGAGCTCGCGCCAAATCGATGGGGCCTGGAACATCGCGTTATCGGTTCCGAGCAGCACGGAGAGGCCCAGCCGCTCCATCGTCTGCAGGTCGGGTTGGCGGCCGAACAATGCGTTCGACCGGGTGCACACGGCGACCGGCACGCGCGCCCTGCGGACGGCTGCGAGATCATCGGGCGTCGCTTTGGCCAGATGGACCAGGAGGTCGGGCCGGGCCGACAGGTACCGGTCGGGCTCTTCTCGCACCGCCTCGCTCGCGTGGAGCGCGAACGGCTTCCCCGCCCTTCGGCATGCGTTCGATACCGTCCGGAGGGTCGATGGGGTCTCGTCGCGAGCGCTCGAAAGACCGACCCCGTCCGCGACCTCGAGGAGAGAAGCAAGTTCCTGCGGGTCGATGGGGCGCGCAAGGGGGCGACCGAGCACGACAACCCGCACTCCGGATCCGGCGGCCGCCGCTCGGAGAAGCTCGACACCGGGCCGGCCCTCTTCGCGGAAGTCGATCGTGGCCGCGATCCCTTCGCGAGCCATGCGACGCAACGCCGCGCGCATCGCCGCCTGCTTCTGCTCCGGCGAGGCGTCACGCAGAAGGCGGAACTTGTACCCGGTCGGGCTGGCCACGATCTGTCCGACCGGCCCGGAAGGCGGCTCGCGGGACGAGACCGCGTCGCCGAGGTGTACGTGCGAGTTCACGGGCGAGGGAATGACGATTCCCCGGACCTTGCGGACCCGGCCCCGGGTCGAGTCGGTCCCGGGGCGGCCGACCTCCACGACCCTGCCCCGGCGGAAGAGGACGTAGGCGGGCCGGGGCCCGTCCGCGTCCAGCACGGCCCCTTCGACCAGCATCGACGGCCCGCGTGTGAGTCTCCCCGGGGCATAAGGGCGAGCGGGGCCCCGGACCGAACCGATATCCGACCGTGCGCTTCCACCGGAGCGGTTGGGATGACCGAGGTCGCGTCGGATCGGCCACGCGACCTTCTGGTCTCGGGCCACGTCAACGTCGACCGGTTCCTCCGCGTTTCCTCGTTCCCCCCCGCCGACCGGACGGTACCGGTACACGCGCAGTCGGTCGTCCTCGGAGGACCGGCGACGACTCTCGCGCGGGTGGCCACGAGCCTGGGGGTCGCGACCGGGCTCGTCTCCCGTATAGGCTCGGATTTCCCGGCAGAGTTCCTGCGTCGCCTTGCGGCCGAAAAGATCGACCTGAGGGGCGTCGAAAAGGTCGCGGATCAGGGCACGCCCACCTGCTACATAGTCGAGGATCACGACGGGCGCCAGCGCACTCTCATCGACCAGGGACCGATGGGGAACGTTCGTGGGGCCCGATACCCCGGTCCGTGGCTGAAGGAGTATTCCTGGCTCCACGTCGCGACGGGAGACCCCCTCTTCAACCTCGGGTTGATCGCTCGGGCCACGAAGAGCGGGCTCAAGGTCGCGGTCGACCCTGCCCAAGAGATATTCTACCGCTGGGACGCGCCGCGATTCCGACGCCTCCTCTCGAACGCGGAGATCCTGTTCGGTAACCGGGCCGAGATTGCACAGGCCATACGACTCTCGGGCGGCGGAGGCGTGCCCCGCCTCCTCGAACGGGTCCCGCTCGTCGTCCGCACGGAAGGCTCGGAGGGCGCTACTGGATTCAGCCGGACGGCGACGTACCACGTCTCCTCTCGGCGCGCCCGCAAGGTCCGTACGTTCGTCGGCGCGGGAGACGCGTTCCGTGGAGGGTTCTACTGCGCATGGTTCCACGGGAGCCCCCTCCGCGAGTGCTTGGAGGCCGGCGCGCGCTCGTCCACCCGATGGATCGAGCGGGGTCTGTAGAAGGCCTCCCATGGAGATGCATGCGTTCGGGCATCTCCTGCCGGTGGAGACCGCCCGCCGGCGCCTGCTGGCCGCTGCTCGGCCGGTCGAGCGGACCGAGCACGTCCCGCTGGAGGCGGCGTTCGGTCGCGTCTCCTCGGTCGACGTTCGGTCTCCCCGCGACGTCCCCTCGTTCCGGAGAGCTACCTGGGACGGATACGCCGTACGGAGTACGGATACCCGTGGCGCCCGCGCGACCCGTCCCGCGGTCCTTCGGCTAGTCGGTGAGGCCTTCGCCGAAGGGGGATTCGCCGGTCACGTCGGTCCGGGGGAGGCTATCGCGATCGCCACGGGCGCGGCCGTCCCAGTGGGGGCGAATTCGGTCGTGATCTTCGAGGAGGTCGAACGCGACATGGGAACGATCCGAGTCCCGCGGCCGATCCGATTCGGGGACAGGATCTCTCCGGTGGGTGACGACTTTGTCCGAGGCGCGCGGCTCGTCCGTCGCGGTGAGCCTCTGTCCCCCGGGGCTTTGGGAGCGCTCGCGGCCTGCGGGTTTCCGACGACTCGGGTGTACGCGAGGCCCCTTGTTGCGATCGTCCCGAACGGCAACGAGCTTCTCGCCCCCACGGAACGACCCAGGCCCGGCGCGATCTACGAGAGCAACAACGCAACCCTTTCCGCCGTTGTGACGGCGGCAGGCGGGATCCCTCGGGTGTACGCACCGTCCCCGGACGATCCCCGCCGGATCGAGCGGACCCTCCGCTCCGCGGTCCGCTCGGCCGATCTCGTCCTTGCGACGGGAGGCAGCTCCGTAGGAGAGCGGGATTACCTGCCCAGGATCCTCCCGCGCCTTGGCACGCTTCTGTTCCACGGCATCGCGGTGCGGCCGGGGAAGCCGACGCTGGCTGCGAGGTGCGGTCGAAAGCTGGTCATCGGGCTGCCCGGACACCCCGCGTCGTGCCTGTCGAACATGTACTGCCTCGTGCTTCCAGTCCTTCGGCGCTTGGCGCACCAACCGGGGCCCGGTTGGACGGACGCGTGGGCGACCCTCGGGAAGGAGGCCGTCACCCTCTCGCCGGGCCTCTCCACGGTCGTTCCCCTCGCGCTCCGCGATGGCCAGGCCCATCCGACGTTTCGGGGCTCGTCGGTCGTGACGAGCATGGAAGGCGCGACCGCGTTCGCGCTGCTCCCCCCCGGACGCCGCGTGGTCAGGGCTGGCACTCGGCTACGGATCTGCGCGTTGGACCCCCCGCTCGGTGCCCGTACCGTGCTGCCCGCGCTCGGGAACGGTTAAGCCGCCGCCGCCCTCCGATATGCGTGGCCCGCCGCCCGCTGAAGGCAGCGATACTTTCGATCGAGGGAACGAACTGCGACCAGGAGCTCCGGGTGGCGCTCGCCTCCCTGGGCGCGCGCCCCGAGATCGTCGGCCTCAAGCAGTTCGAGGGACGTGATGTGGCGGCCCGAGACCGACGGACGCTGGACGACTATCATCTGCTCTTCCTACCCGGCGGTTTCTCTGGCGGAGACTACGTTCGTGCGGGAGCGATCATGGCCGCGCGGATCCGAGCAGCGATCGGGCCCGAGCTGGAGGAGTTCGTCCGGGCCGGCCGCATGGTCGGGGGTATCTGCAACGGTTTCCAGGTCGCGATCGAGCTCGGCCTCCTTCCGGGGCACCCGGGAAAGCCTCTAGGCCCGCCCGACGCAGCTCTGATCGCGAACGATTCCGGGCACTTCGAGTGCCGGCCCACGTTCGTCGCGTGGGAGGGAGGTCGGTTCCCGCCGCTCCAGCGGGTCGGGCGCGGGTCCCGGTTCCTCTTCCCATCCGCCCACGGGGAGGGCAAGCTCGTGCTCGGGGGCGACGCGGCGGCCCGAAGGGCCGAGCTGGAGGCGAGCGGCCAGGTGCTGTTCCGGTGGGTCTCTCCCGACGGCGGCCCGGCGTCGTACCCCTGGAACCCGAACGGGTCGGAAGGGGACATCGCGGGCCTCACGAACCCGGAAGGGACCGTCTTCGGACTGATGCCACACCCCGAGCGTTCGTTCTTCCACGACCAGGCGCCCGACTGGACACGGTCCGGTTCCGCCACCGGCTTCGGCGACGGGCATAGGTTCCTCGAGGCCGTGGTGCGCTACAGCCAGCAGCACGCCTAGCGGTCCGGGCGGGTCCCGCCCAGAGCGAGATCCCAGACGAAGAGTCGCTCCCCCTCGAGGGGCCGCTCCGCGACGATGTCCACCGACCCGCCACGATCGACCCAATCGGCGCGGACCTGTTCTAGGGAACCGGAGCGCTGCACCGACGATACCAGCAGGAAAGCGTGGCCGCGCTGGGCGAGGTGTTCGGGCAGCGACTCGATGATCCGAGCCGTGACGCGGCAACCGTCCGGGCCTCCGTCGAGCGCGAGGTTCTGCCAGCGATCCGTCTCCCGAGCGGCGGGCGGGGTCGCGAGGTACGGGGGGTTGGCGAGGATCCGGTCGAACCGGGCGAGGCCCCGCGCCAGGTCCGTCCGCACGAACGCTATCTCCAGATGCTCGGCTCGGGCGCGCGATCGGGCATAGCGTAGGGCGTCCGGGTTCAGGTCGGTGGCGACGGTCCGCGCTCCGCTCCGGGCGGCCTCGAGCGCGAGGCGGCCGTTGCCGGTCCCGATGTCGAGGAGGGTCCCCCTCCCTAGGCCCCGAGCGAACGGGAGGAGCAGGAACGTGTCCTCGCGCTCGGGGTAGACGGACGACGGCGGTGCGAGGTGCTGCCCGTCGTCGGCGACGGGCGTCCGGGTAATCTCGGGCAGATGGGTTATTAGCGACTGGGGACCTAAAGAGGACTGCTCTGAGTTGTTTCTCCTATGCCCCGTCGTCTTTCCCCTCCGGTAAAGATAGGGATCACCGGGCTGCCCGGCTCGGGAAAGACCCAGACACTACTCCGCATCATCGAGCTCCTCGAGGAGGAGGGCGTGAAGGTCGGAGGGATGGTCACCGAGCCGATCATCGTGAAACAGCGGCGCGTCGGGTTCCAGATCACGAACTGGCTGACGAAGGAGCACGAGGTGTTCGCCAACGAGACGCTCAAGTCGCGGGTCCGGTCCGGGCGCTACGGCGTGAACATCGCAGCCCTGGAAGGGCTGGGCACGCGCGCCCTCGCGGAGGCCCGCGAGTCGGCCGATGTCATCGTCATCGACGAGGTCGGTAAGATGGAAGTGGAGAGCGAGGCGTTCACGAAGAGCGTCATGGACACTCTCGACACGAGCAAGTCGATCGTGATGACCCTCCACAAGAAGTCCCGTAATCCCTTGCTCCAAGATATCCGACGGAGGGACGAACTACGACTTCTCGAGGTGACGCCGATCAACAAGAACCTCCTCGCGTTCAAGATCGTCCACCTGATCACGGGGCAGTCCCACTAGCGCCGAGTCGGGAAGGGCGGACCGAGTTCCTCGGCCCCGCGGTCCTCCCCGGCCACGGACCCCGACCCCGGGCGCCGGTCTTCTACAACCCCGCGATGGCGGCCGACCGCGACCTCGCGATCGCGTTCTCCCGCGCCTGGTCAGGCGTTCCGCGCGGGACCCTTTCGGGCTGGGAGACAACGGCGGCGACCGGAGTGCGCGGCCTGCGCCTGCTCGCCGAGTCGGGGGTGTTCCGGTCGTTCGTGCTCACCGAGCAGAACGACGATGCGTTCGAGGCGCTCGCCCGCAACGCTCGCGAGCATCCGGGAGCCATCGCGGTCCACGGCGACGGACGCAGCCCACCCGGAACAGCTGCGTTCGACTACGTCGACGTCGACCCCTACGGCTCCCCGGTGCCGTTCGTCCCGGCTGCGTTCGCGGCCGTCCGGCCCGGTGGCGTCCTAGCGGTGACCGCCACAGACATGATGGTCCTCGCCGGAGCACAGTCCGCGGCCACGCTCCGCAAGTACGGTGCGGTCCCGATCCGCGGCCGACTCGGGCCGGAGTCCGGGTTGCGGATCCTGCTCATGTTCCTCGCTCGAGAGGCCCGCTCGCGGGGCGGAAGCATCCGGCCCCTGCTCTGCTACGTGCGCGAACACTACGTTCGGGCCTACGTCGAGGTCTCGCCGAGTCCGGTCGCCGCCGACCCCGTGGGACCGATCGACCCGCGTTCGTGGGACGGTCCGACCGTCGGGGCGAAGGGCCCGTACGGTCCCCTCTGGCTCGGACCGTTGTTCGACCCCGGCCTGGTGGCGGTCCTCGCGGTTCCCGAGGGAGCGGCTCGGCCCCGGGAGGTCGCGGAATTCCTCTCCCGCCTGGCGGGTGAGGCCGGGATCGACCGCGCGTTCTACTACGAGACGAACACGATCGCCGCAGCCCTTCACCTCGCCCGACCCCCGTCGCGGGACGATCTCCGGTCGGCCCTAGTGGCGAAAGGGTTCCGGGCGGCGCGGACCCATGTCCGACCCGAGGGGATCCGGACGGACGCTCCCCGGCGGATCGTCGAACAGGTCGTGACCGAACTGGCCGGCGGCCCTCAATCCCAGAACGCGCGGGTCCGGGCGTAGGCGCGCTCTGCCCTCAGGATCTCCGTGAAGAACGCGTCGTCGTTGCGGTAGTGTCGCGCGAGCAGTCGCCGCGCGGTCTCAGGACCGATCCCTCGGGCAGCGAGTGCGAGGAGCGCCCGGTCTCCGTGGTGGGCCACGAGCTCCGCCGAGGTGTACGCCGCCCGCACGAGCGTCTCCGTCTCGGACGGCAGCGGGCGTTCCCGACGCGTGCGGGTGGGCGGGGGGCTCTTCGCGCTGCGTCGCCGCTTCTTCGCGTAGCGGGAGAGGCGGTCTATGTCGGCCTCCCGTCGAGGGGAGAGGACCGCCGACAGGGCACCCCGGCACAGAAGGCATCGGCTCCCTCCCTCGGCCCGGTACCGGACCGCGGTCGTCGTCCGGAGGAATCCGCATCGGAGGCAGACGAGCGTGAGCGCCTCGTTCTCGAGCCGCTCTCGGATCGCTTTCAGGAGCGTCGGGGGCGGGACGTCGGGGACGGCCCTCCAACGCAGCCGCTCGAGCGGACCGTCCGTGAGCGCGGAGGGAGCGCACGCGGCGACCTCGATCGCTCCGGAACGGACGCGTTCCAGGACCTCGACCGTGTGGACCAGGTCGTAGCGGTCGTGGAGGGTCTTCTCGAGCGCCTCCTCCCCCAGCGGCGAGGTCAGCGCGGCCTGGAGGAGGGGCTCGAGCGTGCGGAGGTCGCGCGGGTCGGCCGAGGTGGGCAGGACGCCGAGCTTTCGGGCGACGTTCAGGAAGATCCAGCGGTAGTCGAAGCCGGCGGGGACGAGCCGTTCCACTAGGGGGCCGAGCGAGGCGGGGTCGATCGCGACCGCGTCGACCAGCGCCGAGGAGTCGAGGGCGATCGGGAGCTCGAGAACGAACCAGGTCGGCTCGACCGACGCGACCTCGACCCGGGCCCCGAGCCGGGCGGTGAGGAGCCCTGCGACCGCGAGCGACAGCGTCTCGTTGGTTCGCGTGCCGAAGCATGCCCCGTAGACGACCAACCGTCCCCGGGCCGAGACCGTCACGCGGCGGTCCGTGGCCAGGGACCCCGTAGCGAGCGCCTCGGACCGGCGCTTCTCGAGCCGGCCCCGGTCCGACGACGAGATGGGGTACTGGTCGAACGATCCGGTCCGTCGCGCCTCCCCAATCTCCTGGGCCACGTCGAACGGGACGGGGATGTCCTCCCCCACCCAGCGCGGCTCCTGGCCCAGTTCCTGCACCCCCTCGACCAGAAGTTCCCCGTCCCGGTGCTCCACGACCTTCCAGGTCCGACCGTGGAGGAGGAAGATCTGCTCCGGTTGCGCGAGGATCTGGGTCAGCACGAACCGCTCGTCGAGCGTGCCGATGAGTCGACGCGTGGCGATGTCGCGAAGCCGGTACGTGCGCTCGTCAGGGATCAGGGAGAGCGAGGCGTAGAACCGGTGAAGGGTCGCCCGTCCCGACCCGAGCCGCCCGTCGCTCTCCCGGGCCAGGTGCAGTGCGATCAGGTAATCGACCAGGTCGTTCCATTCCTGGTCGCTGAGGTCGGAGACGCTCGCCGCGTGCCGGAGGCGGGCCACGATGCCGTTCCGGTCGGCAGGCCCCTCCGCCCGGAGCTCCGCCACGATCTGCTGGGCGGCCGCCAGCCGATTGCGGGTGCGCCAGGAGACCGGTTCCACGAGACCCCCGGTAGCGCGCCGGGCAAGCACGGCAGCCTCCTCGAGGTCGTCGTCGTCCAGCGCGAGGACCACCCCGTGGATCGTGCGGTCGAGCCGATGACCGGACCGGCCGACGCGTTGCACGAGTCGGACGACCTGGTGCGGGGAACCGAACTGGACAACGTGGTCGACGGCGCCGATATCGATTCCGAGCTCGAGGGAGGAAGTCGCCACCAGGCCGCGGAGCTGGCCGTCGCGGAAGGCCCGCTCGGCCTCCTCGCGCACCTCCCGGGAGAGCGACCCATGATGGACCGAGACCGCGAGGTCGGGGGCCAGTCGGTTGAGGCGCGCCACGAGCCCCTCCGCCGTGGGCCGCGTGTTCACGAAGACGAGCGTGGTCCGGTGGGCCCGGATCTCGCGCTCGACCGCCCGAACCCCGTTCAGGAGCGGAGGGTCGGCCTTCAATTCCAGGAGGAGCGCGGCGTCGAGGGGGGTGCCCGGGTCGGCAGCCTCTTCTGCCGTCAGCTCGAGGGTGCGTCGGGCCGAGGCCGCGCGCACCTCGACCGGGCGCGGCGCCGGGGAGAGGAAACGCGCGACCTCGTCCGGGTTGCCGACGGTAGCGGAGAGGCCGATACGACGGACGCTGCGGCCCGCGAGCGCGTCCAGCCGCTCGAGCGTGATCCCGAGCTGGGCGCCCCGGTCGGAACCGACGAGCTCGTGGACCTCGTCCACGATGACGGTGCGCACGTTCGCGATCGACTTCCTGAGGAGCTTCCCGACGAGGAGGAGCTGGAGCGTCTCCGGGGTCGTGAGAAGGAGGTCCGGGGGACGGCGAGACTGGGCGAGGCGTGCGGAGGTCGGGGTGTCGCCGTGCCGGACCGCGGCGGTGAGCCCGACCTCCTCCACGAGCGCGACCAGCCGGTGCTCGAGGTCCCGGTTGAGGGCGCGCAGCGGAGTGATGTAGAGTATCGAGACGGGCGGGGTCGGCTTGGCGAGCCGTCGCGAGAGGAGCGGTAGGAGCGCCGCCTCCGTCTTCCCGGTGCCGGTCGGGGAGATCAGGAGCGCGTCCGCCTCCGTCTCGAGGACGGGGAACGCGAGGCGTTGGATCTCCGTCAGCTCTCGGAATCCTCGACGGCCGACAGCCGCGACGAGTCGTGGGTCGATGCCGGGCATCGAGGGCGTGACGTCGGCGGACATGGGGCCTCTCCAAGACCCCGGGAGGGCGGAAAGGACTGTCGGGTGCGCCTACGCGCGGCGCCCGGGCTCGAGGTCCAGCATCCTCAGGCCGAGGCTTTCGACCATCGGCCGTTCGAAGGTGCGACCCGGGAACGATTCGATCACGACCTCCTGGAGGATTCCGATCGTGGCGCGGATCAGATGCCCGCCCACGAGGTGATGGTCGGGCCCCGCGAGCGCGCAGTGGAGGTGGAGGGACGGGTTGTCGTCGGCCCGTGCGATCGTTCCATGGAGCGCGACGACCTCGTGCGGGACGGAGAGCTCGTGTGGCTTGTAGGCCGTGCCGTCCCAGTAGCCGATCGTCGCCTTTCGGAACATCCCGATCCCGAAGACGACCGCCCCGGCCCGAAGACCTTCCTTCTGGGCGAATCCGGAAAGGGTCTCGAAGAGGTCCTGGCCGTCGTCCAGTCTCAACACGAAGCGGTCTCCCTCTTTGACGACCTGCATCGAGCGGGCAATTCCGGCGGTCCCTAAGGATGTTGCGCGTCCGCGCAGGGCAAACGGTATGGTGGCGCGCCCTCTGCCGCTCGGAATGAGCCCGGACCTTCCGCTCTCGCGCTCCCGAACGAGCGAGGCTGTCCTCGTCGGACGGATCCGCGAGCGGGGGCCCGCCCTGATCGCCCTCTCGGGAGGCGTGGACTCCTCCTTGGTCGCCTCGCTCGCCTACGAGGCCCTTGGAAACGATGCACTCGCGGCGACCGTCTCGAACGCCGCCCTCGCCCCTCGCGAGTCCGAGCGGGCCGCCCGCGTGGCCCAATCCATCGGTATCCGGCACCGCGCGCTCGTCGCCGAACCGCTGGACCGTCCCGAGTATCGGGCCAACGGCGCCGACCGCTGCTACTTCTGCCGGGCCGTGGAGAGCTCCGCGCTCCTCGAACTCGGGCGACGCCACGGGGTCCGCCAGTACCTCGACGGCATCCATCTCGACGACCTGTCTGACGACCGCCCCGGAATCCGGGCGGTGGACGAGGCCGGCTTCTCCCACCCGCTCCTGGAGGCCAGCTGGACGAAGCTCGACGTTCGGGAGAGCGCCCGCGTTCGGGGCCTTCCGAACTGGGACCTGCCGTCCGACGCGTGCCTCGCGTCCCGGGTCGCTCGGGGAGAGCCGATCGACGGGGCCCTTCTCTCCCGCATCGACACCGCCGAGGGGGTCCTCCACGAGCACGGATTCCGTCGGGTGCGGGTCCGGGTCCGTTCGGGAGCGGCCCGGATCGAAGTGGACCCCGACGAGGTCGACCGCCTCGTCGCCGAGCCGCTCCAGAGCGAAGTGACCCGCCGACTCGAGTCCCTTGGCTTCTCTTCCGTGACGGTCGACCCCCGCGGCTACCCTGGCGGGCGCACCGTGCTCCCGGTCCTCCGATGAGCCCGTCGCGAACGCCACCGACCGCGCCGCCCCCTGCGCCCCGGCTTCCGGGCCGCTTCGACCTAGCTACCGAGCTTGTGCCCCAGGGCGATCAGCCCGCCGCGATCGAAGAAATCGTGCGCCGGGTCGCTCGGGGAGAGAAGTTCGTGACGCTGCTCGGGGTCACCGGCAGCGGGAAGACGTTCACGATGGCGCACACGGTCGCCCGCCTCCAGCGTCCGACCCTCGTCGTCAGCCCGAACAAGACGCTCGCCACCCAGCTCGTGAGCGAGTTCCGGGCCCTCTTCCCGACCAGCGCCGTGGAGTACTTCGTCAGCTACTACGACTACTACCAGCCCGAGGCGTACGTCCCCCAGATCGACCTCTACATCGAGAAGGACGCGGCGATCAACGAGGAGATCGACCGGCTCCGCCATCGGGCGACCCAGGCGCTCCTCACCCGGAGGGACGTGCTTGTGGTCGCGTCGGTGAGCTGCATCTACGGCCTCGGCTCCCCCGAGGACTACGCCGCCTCCGTGGTCTCCCTTCGAGTCGGCCAGGATATCGCTCGCCAGACGCTTGTCGAGCAGCTGGTCCGGATGAAATACACCCGGAACGACGTGGAGTTGCGCCGCGGGCGGTTCCGGGTACGAGGGGGAACGATCGACGTGATGGGGGCGGGCGAGGCCGTCCACCGCATCGTCCTCGAGGGGAAGACGCTCAGCGCGATCGCAGAGCTCGACCCCGTGACGCACGAGGAACGTCGGGAGCTCCCCGAGCTCGCGATCTTCCCCGCGACCCATTTTCTCACGGTGGACGAGCGGCTGAAGGGGATCCTCGGGGAGGTCGAGAAGGAGCGGGACGTCCGCGTCGCCGAGCTGAAGGCCGAGGAGAAGATCGTGGAGGCCCAGCGGCTCAACGGCCGCGTCAACTACGACCTCGAGATGATCCGCGAGACCGGCTACTGCTCGGGGATCGAGAACTACGCCCGGTACTTCTCCGGCCGCAAGCCGGGAGAGCCCCCGTACACGCTCCTCGACTTCTTTCCCGAGGATTTTCTCGTGTTCATGGACGAGTCCCACGTAGGAGTCCCCCAGCTCCAGGGGATGTTCAAGGGCGACCGGAGCCGCAAGGACAACCTCGTGGAGTTCGGCTGGCGGCTCCCGTCGTGTCGCGACAATCGGCCGCTCAAGTTCGACGAGTTCCTTGCCCACGTTCCGCAGGTCGTGTTCGTCTCGGCGACCCCGGGCCCGTACGAACGGAGGGTCTCGAAGGGGATCGTCGAACAGATCATCCGGCCGACAGGCCTCGTCGACCCGCCGGTAGAGGTGCGTCCGCTCAAGGGGCACATCGCCGACCTCGTCACGGAGCTGCGCGCGTGCATCGCACGCGGCGACCGCGCGCTCGTGACCACCCTGACGAAGCGGACGAGCGAGGAGCTCACGCGGTATCTCACGAACCTGGGCCTGAAGGTCCGCTACCTCCACTCCGACGTGGAGACGCTGAAGCGCGTGGAGGTGCTCCGGGACCTGCGGCTCGGCCGGTTCGACGCACTCGTGGGCATCAACCTCCTTCGGGAGGGTCTCGACCTTCCCGAGGTGAGCTTCGTCGCGGTGCTGGATGCCGACAAGGAGGGGTTCCTCCGGAGCGAGACCTCGATCGTCCAGACGGCCGGACGGGCGAGCCGCAATCTCTCGGGAAGGGTAGTCCTCTACGCCGACCGGATGACCGGTTCGATGCGCCGCGCGATCGCCGAGATGTCCCGCCGGCGCGCCGCCCAGATCGAGTACAACACGGAGCACGGCATCGTCCCCGAGACGATCCGCAAGGAGGTCCGCTCGATCCTCGCCCCCGAGGAAGCGGCGCCCTCGGGCGACCTCTCCGTGGAGAACCTCGGGAAGAAGTGGAAGGAGCGGCTCCCTCTCCTCCTCGCGAACCTCGAGGAAGAGATGCGGCTGGCCGCGGAGCGCCTCGAATTCGAGGAGGCCGCGCGCATCCGCGACCGGATCCACGAGATCCGGCGGCAGGCGAAGAGCGTCCGGGAAGGTCGCCCGACCGGCACCGCCGCCACCTAACGAAAGCCCGGACTCCCCTCCCCACGCTCTTGTAGGTGCCCGGGAGTTCGGAGGACGTGCCGACGTCCCGCCGTATCCCCTCAGCCCGCCCGAGTGGCCTGGGCGCGCTACGGAGGATCGGGACGGTCAGCGACCTCCTGTTCCTCTACGAATGCGCCACCCGCGAAGTCGCGCAGCTCCGGACGATCGCGGACCGCCTTGGACTCTCGGTCCAGGCAGCCTCGCACACGTTCCGGGGACTCGCGCGCCGGGGGTTGGCCGAGCTCAAGGAAGGCCGGTACCGACCGACCGTCGCCGGGGTGGATTGGCTCCATTCCGCCCTCGGGACGGTCCGTGACGACCTCTCGGACCGACTCGACCGACTCCCGATCGTGCGCACGACCCGGGCGATTGCCGCGTCTAATCTCGCCGCCGGCTCGAAGGTGGGTCTCTCGATCCGCGACGGAACCCTGACCGCGCGGGCCGGCGCGTCGGGGCCTTCGCACGGAACGGCTCGGACCGCCGCCCGCAAGGGGGAGCTGGTCGAGGTGGTGGACCTTGAGGGGATCGTCCCCCTGCCGACGGGTCGCCTGCGCCTCCTTTCTCTCCCGGCCGAGCGGCTGCACGACCCCCGGCTGATCCGGATGCTCCGCGCCGCCGTCGGCTCGCCGCCCACCGGCCTCCTCGCGGCCCAGGGGCTCGAGGCGTACCACCTTGTGGGGCGCGCCGTGCCCGGCAGGGCGATCGTCCGCTTCGGCATCGCCGCCGCCGTCACAGAGGCCACGCGCCTCGGCGTCGACTGCACCGTGGTGGTGGTCGATCGCGAAGTGCCGCGCCTGTTCGACCAGTTCGAGGGTCCGGAACCGCCTGCCCTCGAGATCCTAGCGGTCGGCGCCCGTGGTGGGGACTTCGTCAACGGGCACCGTCGCCGCTAGGCGACCTCGGACCCATCCCTCGACGGCCTCCGCGCCCGGCAGGCTCTCGGCCCCCGCGAGGAGCAACGCCTCGCGGGCGGCCGCACCCGCTCCGTCCGCGTAATCCCACGGGATGCCCGAAGGTGGCGCGACCAGCGCGACCGGGGTGCGGCGGACCCGCGGCAGGAGGTCGTGAAGGTTCGCGAGGTTCGAGGGCCCGACCGGGAACGGGGCGACCACGATCACATCGGCCGTGTCCAGGAGCTCTCCGTTGCGCCGGCGAGACTCGGCTCCCAACGGCGCGAACGGCGCCTCGAGCGCCGTGGGTATGCGCAGCTCGTCCGCGACGACCGTGTCGGAGTCGAACAGGTGGAGCACGCCCGCACTGACTTCGTAGCCGTCGTCCGAGAGCCGACGGAGGATCGCCGACGCCGACCCGCCTCCCCCGACGACGTGGACCCGGGCCGCGGACCGCCCCGGCCGCCGCGACGGCCGAGCGGCGCGGGGAAGTTCCGGGACGAGGTAGGGCAGGCCGCTCGTCGGGTCCCGGCGGAGCTGGGCGACCACCCCCCACACTTCCGCAAACAACTCGCTCGAGAGCACCTCGGACGGGGGTCCCGTGGCGACGAGGTGTCCGCGGGAGAGGACCGCAACGCGGTCCGCGAATCGCGCGGCGAGGTTGATGTCGTGCAGGGCGAGAACGACCGCCCGTCCTTCCTGGCGGGCGATCGAACGGACCCGGGCGAGGATGTCCAGCTGGTGTCCCATGTCGAGGTGGCTGGTCGCCTCGTCGAGGAGAAGGACGGGAGATTCCTGCGCGAGCACCCGGGCAAGGCGGGCCCGCTGCCTCTCCCCACCGCTGAGCTCCCGCATGCCGCGGTCCGAGAATCGGGAGAGGTCCACGGCGGTGAGCGCCGACGCGACGGCGTGTCGGTCCTTCGTGCCCGCCACGGAGAATGGGGGGATGTGCGCGTACCGCCCGTACTCCACGTACTGTTCGAGCGAGACGTTCTCTCCGGCTTCCTCTTCCTGGGGCATCCATCCGATCGCGCGAGCTCTCTCGCGAAGTGGCTGGGTCCCCACTGTGCGTCCGTCGTACGATATGGTGCCGTCGGCCAGGGGCACGAGGCCGACCATCGCCCTCAGGAGGGTCGACTTCCCCGAGCCGTTGGGTCCGGCGAGCGCGAGGAGTTCGCCGGCGGTGACTTCCAACGAGACCGAACGTACTGCTACGCGGGCGCCGTAACGGACCGTCGCCCGGTCCGCGCGAAGCCCCGACGATGCGGCCCCGATCATGCCGGGCTCCCTGAGGTCCCGGTGCGGCGCCGGTAGAGAAGGTACAGGAAGAACGGGGCTCCGACGAAGGCGGTCGGTATCCCGACCGGCAGGACGATCGGCGAGATCACGGTCTCGGCGATGTCCCACGAGAGCGTCAGGAAGAGCGCGCCCACCAGCGCGACCACCGGGAGGACGCGCCGGTAATCCGGTCCCACGAACCGGCGGGCGATGTGCGGAGAAACGAGCCCGACGAACCCGATCACTCCCGTGAACGCCACCGCCGTAGCGGTCAGGAGGGACGTGACGAGGACGATTCGGCGCGTCACGCGTCGCGCGTCCACCCCCACGCTCTCGGCCACGTCCGACCCGAGCTGCAGGATGTTGAGCTCCCGCCCGTAGAGTCCGATCGCCGTTCCTCCGAGCAGGAGGGCACTGAGGACGATCGCGTCGTGCGTCCAGCTCGCGTCCCCCAAGCCCCCGAGGAGCCAGAAATTCACGTTGATGTTGCTGGACGGGCGGTAGAGCAGGAGCAGGTCGAGGATCGCCGAGAAGAGGAAGTTGAGCGCGACGCCCGTGAGGAGCAGCGTCTCGACCGATCTACCGCCTCCTCTCGCGGCGAGGTAGACGACGAGCCCTGGGACGAGGCCCCCGCAGAACGCGAGGAGCGGGAGGGCGGTCGCCTGCTGCGCGGGCGCCAGATTAAACGTGAACAGGATGGAAGCTCCGACGGCCGCACCCGTGGAAAGTCCCAGTAGGTACGGGTCGACCAGGGGGTTCCGGAACGTGCCCTGCAGGGCTCCGCCGGAGATTCCCAGGGCCGCGCCCGCGAACACGGCGAGAAGGAGTGGGGGCATTCGGGCATCCCAGGCTATGGTGGTCCAGATCTCGCACTGGCGGGCCCCGTACGAGGTCGAGAGCCCGGACAGTAGACGGGCGGTCCCTTCCCGGGTCACTGCGCTCTCAAAGAAGTAGAGGCTGAGGAACGATGGCGAGCCGCAGGCCGAGGAGGGGTAGGCTCCGTCCGTGACCTGACGGAGGATGATCGCGAAGACCACGTGCCACGGGATGCGAACCGAGCCGAAGGCCGGCGAGAGGAACACCAGGGCCGCCAGTGTCCCGGCGAACCCCAAGAACGCGAGCACCCATCGGGGGAGGCGTGGATCTGGCGCGGTCCCGGCCGACCCTGGGGTCGGTCCAATCATCGGGCCCCCACCGGACTACGCGGACGGAGCGGGAACGATTGTGGGATAGAACCAGTGCTCCAGCCACGGTAGGTAAAGGATCATGCTCGCGTCGGGCTCGGTGATCAACGTTACGTCGATCGGGATCTTCGTAGCGTTCAGCTGGCTCCAGTACGGAGCCGAGGCCGCCCAGGCAGCGGGGTCCTGGCCGTCCACGATCCACTCGTCGTTCCAGCTCGTCCCGTAGAGGATCACCTTCGGCTGCTCGGAGAGCACGACCGTCGCGTTCAAGTCCGCGTACTGGACCGTCAGGTTGGAGGAGATGCTGTTTCCTCCGGCGAGCGCCACCAGCGACTGCCCAAACGAATCCGCCCCGTACGCGCCATACCCGTCGTCGTAGAAGTAGTAGGCCAGGAGGACGGTCGGAGCGGGCGTGTCGTTGTAAGAGAGGTTTGTCACGAGGTTGGACGCGTTGTCGAGGATGCCGCTGAGCTGCGCTTCGAGCGAGAGTGCCGTCGTCACGGAGACCGGGAACAGTTCCGCCAGCAGCCGCACGTCCGTTACGATCCCCTGGAGGTCTCCGGGGGCAAGGACAACGACCGGGATCCGGTAGGTGTCCGTCAGCGTTGCAATGTCGCTCGCGTAGGTCAACGTCGAAGCCAAGACCAGTTGGGCGGACAGATTCGCGACGGTCTCTGTGTCGAGCGAAGGGAAGTCGGTGATGCACATGCCGGGGGTCAGGTTCCAGTCCGCCGTCTGGTTCGGGGTGTACTCGTTCAGCATCCCACCGGCGATCCCCGTGGTGCACCCGATGCCCACCACGCGGTCTCGGAGGTTCAGGCGGTAAACCAGGTCCATCACGCTCGGCGCCAGGACCACGATACGGGTGGCGTTCACCGGGGCCGTCACGCTCCGGGCCTTATCGTCGACCACCGTCACGTGCGGTCCGGCAGGGGTTCCCACCGCTGCCGGGAAGAACGTGTAGTAGCCCGCCGTCGCAGCCACCGCCACCCCGGCAGTCAGCAAGAGGGCGACCAGGAAGACGCTCCCAGAGACGCTCCGAGGTCCCGAGCTCGACGGGTTCAATGACATTGTAATCGAGACAAATGGTGTTGAACATAAAGGTTGCCGCGGCCGAAGAGGGGGTTGTCGCCCGTGGGCGGTCCGGAGCAAAGGATAATTCCCCCTGACCTCCCCTTCGCGTGGGGAGGGAGCATAGGCTAATCTGGCAGACCGGCGGGCTCCAGTCAGGGCACGGTCTTCGTGCCCTGTGATTAGGGTCTGCGGAGGGACGCACGGCGTCCCAATGACGAGTGACTGGAGCGCGCGGAGAGACCCGCACATCGGGGTTCAAATCCCCGTGCTCCCACCTCCCCCACGCGCCGGAATCCCGCTCCGGCTCCGACCGGACGCACCGGGAGCCTAACGGGCCCGGGCCGGAAGCCAGCCGGCAGCCTATCCCGGGTCAGGCGACGGGAATAAGAGCGGGGCTTCGTCATCCCCCGCCGGACGTCTGTGGGGAGCGAGAATCCGGCAGCGAGCCCACTTCCCGCGAAGCCCGCGATCCCGACGCAGAAGCTCTCTCTCACGTTGAGCTCGAGCGCAGTGCTCGCCGCTGCCCTTGCCATCCAGATCATAGGGTTCGTCGGGAACCTGTTCCTCTACCGAAACATCGGACTCACGGGAGAAGGGCGGCTCCTCATCGGCACGGCCCAGTTCTTCCTCCTAATCGGGTCCTCCATCAACGGCGTCGGCGACCTCCGACTCGGAACCGCCTACACCTACTTCATCGCGCGGGGGAAACCGGCCACGGACAACACCCTCGTCTACCTGACCGTCCGAATGATGATGGTCGGCGCCGCGAGCGTGATCATCTTCGTGATCGCGCCGATCCCGATCGCCGGGCACCAGCTCGCCACCGGGAACTCCCATATCATGTCCCTGGGGCTGTTCGTCCTCCTTCCAATCGCGTGGTCGTTCTCCACGGTCTACAATCAGTATTACATCGGCGCGGGGGACTCCCTGCGGGCGCAGTATCCCTCCCTGATCGAAGCGATCGCGCGACTTCCCGCGCTATTCATAGTGGCGTACTACGTCCCGGCTGGGGACGCCCTCGAAGGGATCACTTTCGCCTATGTTGCCGGAGCGCTTTGCTCCACGGTCTACACGATCCCGGCGGTCGTTGCGCTGAGGGGAAAGTTCCGCTGGGGCGAGGCCTTCCGGTTGTACAAGTTCGCATGGCCGCTGATGGCGAGCCTGATGCTCAACTATCTCGTCACGAACATGGTACCCATCATCGTCAACGCCGGCCTCGGAGCGGGGAGGCTCACGATCTTCCTCGCCGCCAACGGCTATCGAGTCCTCGTGCTCGCCCTGCCCCTCGCGGTCACCACACCCCTGTTCCCGTACCTCGCAGGCTTGCACCGGCAGGAGAAGTACGAGTCGGTCCGGCGAGTGACGTGGCACGCCTTACGGTATTCGGCGATGATGCTCGTCCCGGGCGTCGTCGCGTTGGTCACCTACCGCTACCAGTTCCTCAATGACCTCGCGAACCACAATTACGCGGTCCCGGGGGCCCTCCCTCTCGCGATCCTCGTCGTGGGCGCTCTCCCGCTGGCGCTGAGCCAGATCATACAGACAAGCATCAACGCGATCGGACGTCAGCGCCTCGAGCTCTACATCACGAGCACGTCGGTGGTGGTGCTGGTCGCGGCCATCCTCCTCTTGATGCCGCCGTGGGGGATCTTTCCGGCCCAGGACGGACTGGTCGCGGGCGCTGTCGCCGTCCTCGCGTCGAGCGTGGCCGCGCTCTGCCTGAACACCTACTTCATGGAAACCCTGATCCGCGTCCACATCAACCCTCTCTCCATCGCACGGATCACGGCCAGCGCTGTCGGCACCTTCGCGTCTTTCTCGTTCCTTAACCACTCGAACCTCTTTCCCGTCAACTCGACGTTGGAGCTCCTGGCCGCGATCCTGATCGGGTTCACGGTCTACTTCTTCATCCTGGCGGGGACCGGCGAGCTCACCTCGAACGACGTCGCCCAGATCGGCGCGTCGGTCGGTCTCCCCCGCAGGCTGTGCGATGCGCTCGAACGCCTCTGCTGGAACAAGTCCAGCCCGGACCTCCTTCCGGTCGATCTCGCAAGGGCTCCGGGGCTGCGATCGACCGAGTTCCCCGAGACGTTCACGGGGACGACCGAGATGCCGTCGTTCGGGCCTCTCGAGTCGGAGCCTGAGGACGAGAGCTCGAAGAAGCTACCCTGATCGCACCCCTCCCGGGATCTCGCCGCGCCGGGAACACGGTCCGGATCGCGGGCCACGGCCCGAGGTGGCGTGCCGCTTCGCAGACGTTAAGCCGCCCTCCCCTAGTCCTCGTCCGGAGAACCTGACGATGGCTCGCGCGAGGACGGAGACGTGCGCTCGGCCGCTCTGGGCCGCCGCGCGATGCACCGCGAGCCCCGCCGGGCACGCAGCCCCGTGTCGTTGACCCCACCCTCGCCACGGCAGGTCGGGCCCTTCCCCTCCCCCCGCACTGCCCTCGCTTGGCCGTCACGATGAGCGGGGAAGCTCTACGGAGTGAGAATCTCCGCAAGGTCTACCACTCGAAGGGCGCTCCCGCCGTAGAGGCTCTCGCCGGCGTCTCGATGGAGGTCCGCCGGGGGGAGCGTGTCGCCCTCCTGGGGCGCAACGGCGCGGGAAAGACCACCTTCCTCCGGATCGCGTCGACCCTCCTCCGACCCACGTCGGGGACGATCGAGGTGTTCGGCTACAACGCGGACAAGACCCCGGACAAGGTGAGACCGTACATCGCGGTCGTCCCACAGGAGGGGAAGCCGTTCTTCCACCTGACCCCGCGCGAGCAGATCTACAGCTACCTCCGGGCGCGAGGCCTGGGCCGAGAGACCTCGAAGGCGCGGACCGAGGAGGCGCTCGAGCGCATGGGCCTGATGGAGTTCGGCGACCGGCTCTCGATCACGCTCTCGGGTGGGCAGCGGCAGAGGACGATGGTCGCGACCGTCATCGCAACGGAGGCCCCGCTCCTGTTCCTGGACGAGCCGACGATCGGGATGGACCCGTTCGCCCGGCGCGCGGTCTGGGATTCCCTTCGGACGCTCACCCAGCGCGGCTCGACGATCCTCCTTACGACGCACTATCTCGACGAGGCGGACGCGCTCAGCCAGCGCCTCTACATCATCGATCGGGGGGCCGTGCTCGTCAGTGGAACGGCGGAGGACCTCAAGCGCTCGGTTGGGGGAACGATGAAGGTCCTGCTGCCGGACGGGGCCCGGGAGATCGAGCGGTTCCGCTCCTTCGGGTCGTGCGTCCGGGACGCAGAGAGCCTCACCGTGATCTCCTCTCCCGAGAGGCTGGGAGAGCTGATGGAGGTCGCGGTGCGTGCGCGCCTCACCGCGACCGTCGGTCCCGTGACGCTCGAGGAGGCGTTCCTGCGCGTCGTGGGGCGCTCGATCAATGAAGAGTGAGGTCGAGGTCCGCCCCCGGGCGTTCCGGGGCCTGCCGGCGTTCCTCTGGACCGAGGTCCTCGTGCAGATCCACGAGGAGCTCGCGATGGCCACGTCGATGATGGTCCAGGCGGTCCTGCTGGTCTTCGTCTGGGTGCTCAACCCCGGGCTGATCGGTGTCGCGCTGGTGGGCGCCGTCCTGTTCTCGATGTTCGCGATGGGCCAGCGCGTCCTGAACGAGGCCGCGTACATTCGGATCGACCACAAGGTATCGGATCTGTACCTTGCCTCTCCCCTCAGCGCTGAGGCGTACTTCCTGGGCATGTCGGCCGGCGTGCTCCTGGTCTACCTCCCGCCGGTCGTGGTCGTCGGGGTCCTTGCGGCGGTCGTGATCCACCTCTCGCTCGTCGAGGTGGGCCTCCTCGTGCTCCTGGCCGGGACCGTCTGGCTGACCTCCGCGTCCATCGGATACGTCTTCTCGACCGCGTTCCGGGACAACCGGGCGATCTGGGCGTACTCGAGCCTTTTCTTCAACATCTTCGGGGTGCTGCCGCCGGTATTCTATCCGTTCGGCCTGTTCCCGGCGTACCTGCGGCCGGTCGCGCTATTGATGCCGCCGAGCGCCGCGGCAGCCCTCGTGCAGTGGGCCATCGGGGTCACGGTCCTCACGCGACCGGAGGTCTACCTTGCCTCGGGAGGGTTGGCGGTCGAGGGGCTGGGGCTGTTCCTTTTCGCGGTCTACTGGGCCCGGCGCACGGTGCGAGGGGAGTAGATGGACGCCGTCGAACGGGCGTACCCTGACGTCCCCACGACGGGCCGGGCGCTTCCCGCGTTCTTCTGGGTCGGTTGGCGCTGGATCTCGCGGAACCCTGCGGTCACGATCACGCCGATTCTCCTCCCGTTCATCTTCCTCTACTTTCTCTCGCTGATCTCGCCCCCGTCGTACCGGCCCCTCGAGATCGTGGGCGCGATGCTGTTCACGATGCAGAACATCGGGTCGTGGGTCCTCGGCGACAGCGCCCTCTGGCGCATCGAGTGCTCCCTCCAGGACCTGTTTGTAGCGAGCCCCCTCGGACGGGTGCGCTACCTCTTCGGGATCGCGTTCTCGAACCTGATCGCTATGATCCCTGCCCTCGTGGTCCTGACCGTCCTCCTGGCATGGGTCGGCGGGAGCGACGGCCACCCGCTCACCGTCTACGCCGGGCTCGTCATAGTCGCCAGCCTGGGCGTCCTCTGGGTTCTCTTCTCGTCCGTCGGGATCGCGATCTCCAGCCGAGTTCGGACCCAGCGCGAGATCTGGCCGGTGGGCAACATCACTTTCACGACCCTCGGAA
>DATGZQ010000017.1:0-2814 GCA_035297125.1 Thermoplasmata archaeon | reverse complement strand
GGCTCCTTCCAATCGACGTAGATCGTCTTGAGCTGCAGGTAGTCGCGATACCCCCACGAGCTTCCCTCGCCGCCGAGTCCGCTCTGACGAAACCCTGCGTGATACCCCTGGGGGGTCTCCGGGCCGACACGGTTGACGTAGGTCTCGCCGAACTTGAGTTCATGAATGGCTTTCTCGGCGAGCGCGAGGTCCCGCGTGAACACATAGCTCGAGAGCCCGTAGCGGCTCGCGTTCGCGCGGGCGATCGCCTCGTCCCAATCGCGGTACGTGAGCAGTGGAAGCACCGGCCCGAAGACTTCCTCCCGAGCCACCCCATTCTCCTCGGTGACCTCCGATAGAACCGTCGGGAGGTAGAACGCGCCGTTCGCGAGCGACGGATCCGTCGGGCAGGCCCCGCCGGTGAGAACCTTCGCTCCCTGCTCGACGGCGTGCTCGACGTCCTTCGCGACCCCGTCCCGCGCCCCACGGGAGTACAGCGGGCCCATGTCCACTCCTGGACGAGCTCCCGGGCCGACGCGCAGTGCGCTTGCGAGACGCGCGACCTTCTGGGCGAAATCTTCGGCGATGCTCCTCTGGACGTAGCACCGTTCCGCGGCGATGCAGGCTTGCCCGGCGTTCCAGTAACGCGCCCACACGGTCGCCCGAGCGGCCCAGTCGAGGTCGGCGTCCCGATGCACGAGCACGGGCGCTTTCCCGCCGAGCTCGAGGAGGCATTTGACCACCCCGGGAGCCGCGAGCTTGAGGACTTCGATCCCGCTCTGGGTTGAGCCCGTGAGCGTGACGGTGGAACAGCGCGGGTGCTGTATGAGGGGCGGTCCGAGCTCGCCTCCTGGTCCGCACACCACGTTGAGCACACCAGGGGGAAGGCCGGCGTCGCGCAGGGTCTCGGCAATCAGGAGGGAGGAAAGGGGTGTTGCGCTGGACGGTTTCAAGACCATCGTGTTTCCCCCGAGCAGCGCGGGCGCGATCTTTCGGGTCACCGTGGCGGCCGGAAAGTTCCACGGAGTGATCGCGACGACGACTCCACGGGGCACCCAGATGAGGCGCAGGGACTCACCGGCCGGAAGCCCCGCGACCTCATCGCCGGAGAATGTCCGGGCGAACGCGGGATAGTACTCGAAATTATCGATGGCGCCAGCCACTTCCGAGCGACTTTCGTAGAGCACCTTTCCCATTTCGTGGGTTACGAGAGCGGCGAGCTCCTCGGCGCGCGCTCGAAGGCGTTCGGCCGCCCGGATCAGGATCTTGCCACGAGCCCCGGCACCGATGGCTTCCCACGCCGGTTGGGCGTTCGCGGCGGAATCGAGCGCTGCCCGCGCATCCTCGACCGTGGCGCGGGCGACGCGGCCGACCAACGAGCCATCGGCTGGGTCCGTGACGTCGAACCCCTGCCGATTCCCGATGGCCTGGAACTCGTTGTCGAGAAAGACGCCCTTGGCCTCGGCGGTCGCCATGCCGACTCGAATGCCGTGAGCCGTATACCCTTGACCGCGGTCACGCGGGGGAGCGCAGCTGGGCAAGCTTTTCCAGGAATTCGACCCCTTCCCCGCTGCTCATCGGTTTGCCATCCTCTCGAGTGAGTTGGAGTCCGGCTTGGGCGCAGGCAGCTTCTGGGGTCTTTCCTTCGAGCAATGCTCGGACGGCAACTTGCTCCCGCCGGCTCAAAGAGAGCGAGGAGAGGGTGAATTCCTCGAACGCTTCGTAGGCCGCAGGCGCGACAAGGCGAGCGATCTTCGCCATTTCGGCCGCATAGAGGCGGATCTCTTCCTGAGCGTGAGGGTCAAGCCGTAACGAGAGGAAATGGAACAAGTTCCAGAGGTCGCACTTCCAGTACCACTGAGTGTAGTACGCGACCGGCAGGAGGAGTCGCGCCGTCTCGCGAGCGACACCCGCGTCAAGCGCGCGAGCGTACGCCGAATACGAGTCCTTCGAGATTCGTTCCAGGTCCGTTCGGAACTGGTCGACCACTTCGGGCGGAAGCGGATCGCCCCTGCCTTGTCGGTTTCGGGAGGATTGGTGCCGAACTTCCTCCGCTACCGGAACCTCGTACTCATCCGGAACGACGGAGTATCTCGCGGAGTATTCATTCACTGAATTGTGGGTCACGATTCCGTTCGCGACGAAGTTGTGCGACGGGCCTTCCACCTCGAGATCGTAGGTCATCCGATTCCCGAGGAATTCGAACTTCTCTATCTTCGCCAGCCGGGGGACGGTGAGACGATTCCATGCGAGCCGGGGTCGTTTCACCCAGACCCCGCTAACTGGAGTCCCCCCGAGCATTCCTACGTACGCTTGTTCGTCCTTGTGGACTTCCCGGTGGCATTCATCACAGAGGGTCGTGAGGTTCGAGGGATCACGGGCCCGCGACAAGTCTGCCCACACCGGGACGATGTGGTGCGCGTGGAACGGGGACTTGCGGCGATGGCAGAGCTGGCAAGTCCAATGGTTCCGCTCGTGCACCGAACGGGCGATCTGCGTCGTCCATCGACCGATTCCTTCCCGGTCGCTCGACACGCCCCCCTTCCAAAAGTTCGATGCAGGCCCCGCCCGAGCGGCCCGAATGGTGGCGAGACCGACCGGGGTCATGGGTCGCGCTCCGAGGCGGTATTTCTTGCCCCGGTTACACGGGACATTCCCCTTTAGAAAGGCGACGTCGGAGTTGGGAGCGGGATGGTTGGTGAGGCCGTGGATTCGGAGCCACTTTCGAATGGTGGACAGGCACGCACCGCATTCGTTAGCGATCCGACTCGCGGGCAGCCCCTCATTCACCCATTTATGTTCAAGCCAGGCGCGAGAAGCGTACGGCTCCTCCCC
>DATGZQ010000016.1:0-15636 GCA_035297125.1 Thermoplasmata archaeon | reverse complement strand
GGCGAAACCCTGATCGCGTGGCTTTCAACGGTGCTGCGGCCCACTCCGAGGCGTTGTTCGGATCGGTCAACCAACAGGCCGCCCATCCAATACGAGCCATCGGTGTCCCTCGCCCACATGACATGTCCGACGACTTCCTGGTCGGCGTAGACGGCGAGCGACTTCCATACTCCTTCGCGATCCGAGAGCAAGAGGTAGCGTGCCGCAAGGGCCGGAGCGAATGGGCGCTGGTCGTCCTTTGGCGCGATATCGGCGACTCTCCTCCAGTCGTCACGAATCTCGCGTAGCGAAATGGACCGGCCGCGTCTGTCCTTCTTGCCGTACTCGATCACTTGGAGCTGGCCCACGTGACGGACCCATCGGCTCGACGCTAATACCTGTCACGGCAGTCAGATTGAGATCCCGTTCCAACAGTGTCGCCTGGATGGCCGCTAGAAAGGGTGGGTTAATCCTACCCCGGAGTGTACGTTGCAATCATGTCAGTAGAGTACAGTGCATCCGAAGCACCGCTCTCAACAATGGCAAACACGGCATACGTGTAGGTACCGGCCGCCGCAGCATGGAAGGTGTTCTGAACCGAGAGGGACGGTGTGAATTCTTGGGTGGCTTGTGCTGCATCAAACTCCCAGAAAGCCACCGGGTGAGTGGAACTGGCGCAACCGGCGGTACCGGCGGTGGCGTTATCGATAGTGACCTGGCCGTTGTCAGTCGTTCCAGAAGCATGTAGAACAATAACTTCCACCTGAGCAAGAACGACTATTGTTCCTGCGGCTGGGATCCTTATGGAGACATTGGCTCCGGCCCAGGTCGCACACGTCGTGGGTCCAAGGTTGGAGGATCCGGAAAGGACATGGCTTGAAGCCGTCACCGACGAGGCCGGCGCTGGGGCCGAGCTTCCCGCCGGCCCGGGAATCACAAGAGCCAACACGAGAGCCGCTACGGCGACCGCCAACGCGATTCCGGATAGTACGGTTGAGAGTCGTGTCCCACTCTTGATCGAGCTCGGAGCGGCGGGCGTCACATTGTTGCGGGGAGCTGGGGGATCCGGGCCGGTGTTGGTCGCGGCAGGCGGCATCGCACGAGTCCAACCTGACTTGACGATAAAGGTTCCTCGAGTCGATGTACTCTTGCTGAAGTGGCCTGCCGAACTGTAGGGCAAGAGTAAGGGGCGCCTTGTTTCAGTCCGCCTGCCTTTGGCGGTAACATCCACCCATTCCTACCCAGGGCGTATTCTAACTCCCCGTTCGTTCTTGGCTGAGCCCCTACTATCGGCAGAACGAATCCGACAGCGCCATTACTTGGGCGAGTTCCGGCATCGGCGTGACCCCCCGGGGGGGAGGCTTCACGCCCTTCGCCTGATTCGACAACCCTCAAGCCACTCGGTCGCGGTTCCAGGGGGTCGCCCTTTCACCAGGCTCCGCACGTCACGGCCGGCCCAGGAATCTGAGGACGCTCCACGATTGAAACCGTTATCCTCAGTGACCCTGTGAAGGAGCCGATGGCCGAGCCTGAGGCGGTTACACGCTCATCTTCACGCGGCCCCCGCCAGGTTCTCCAGCGCGCGCTGCCGCCGGTCCGCCTGCTCTGGATGTTCCTGGCGGTGCTTGCCGTCTATGGGATCGAGACGTTCGGCTACGCAGCGGGCCTCGCATCCTTACTGGTCCTCCCCGTGGTCGCCGTCGTCCTGGACCTTCTGTTCCAGGCTGCTCGATTCCCGCGTCCCCGATTCCCCGATGCCGCGATCGCCACGGGTTTGTTCCTGGCTCTGATCTTTCCCCCGACAGCGCCGCTCTTGCTCGCGGCCACGGCGGCGGGCGGCGCGATCGCCCTACGCCACATCCTGAGGTATCGCGGACGTCCGTGGTTCAACCCCGCGATGACCGGCGCGCTTCTCGGGTCGTTCCTCTTCGGCCTCGCTCCCGCGTGGTGGGTCGCGGTCGGTCCTCCCGTGGGCTACTACGGGACCGTCGGCGAGTTCGCGATGCTCGCCATGGGCGGCGTTCTACTTCTAAGGAACTGGCGGGCCTGGCGACTTCCGGCGGCGTTCTTCCTCACCTACGCGATCCTCGCGGTCTTCCAGCACGTCATAGTCGGCGCCTCGACCGACCCCCGCATCCTTTTCCTCGAAGCAATCGACCCCGTGACGATCTTCTTCGGACTCTACATGGTGGCTGAGCCGAGGACGGCGCCGGCCGCCCTGCGTGCTCAGACCCTGTACGCCGGAGTCGTAGGTGTGGCGGCGGCCTTGTTCCCCATCTTCACACCGACGATCGCGGTGCTCCTGGCGCTCTTCGTCGGGAACCTGATGTCGGTCGCCCTGCGGAGGGCCCCGGAGGGTTCTGCCTCCGTCAGTGCCTCGGGGGCGGCGGCCGCGCGCCGGGGCGGGACTCGAAGGGCCGACCGTCTGCGGGCGAAGGCAGGCAGGGCGACCCCCGTGCGGTGGTCGGTCGCCTATCGGATCGGCGCCGGCTTTGCCGCCTTCGTGGCGATCGCCGCGGTGGCGGGAATCGGCGGGTTGGGCCACTCCTCCGCCCCGCTCTTCCAGCTCACAGGACCCGGAGGTGGCGGCGGGGGCGGGGCGGCGAACTGCGAGAAGGACAATCCATCCACCCCCGTGTCCACCCTATCCACGCTGCACAAGATGCTCGGTCCCTCGGTGATCCTGTCGTACAACAGCGGCACCGGCGTCGTCGTGTTCTACGATCCGGTCAATCAGGTGACCGTGACCGAGACCGACCTCTACGAGGATTATGGCTACGCGGAGTTCAACGGCGACGACTACGCGGTGAGCGGCTGCGCTGCCTGAGGCGGCACCGACCGGCCCGCTGGGGGCGATCGGAGAAGGTAGCGAACCGGGCCGCCGAGAGGCCCGCGGACGGCCACCGGGTCACGGTTTTCGCCGGTGCTCTCTCGAAGGGTCCTTCGGTTCCTGGTACGGGATCAACCAGAGGCTTTCCATCATCGACGGCGCGTCGCGCTGGAGGTCGATGCGTTCCTGGGGAGAAAGGGGCTGAGAGCCGAGAGACGTCCACAAGAGCCAGCCCATCGCCACGACGCCAGCAAGGTACGGCACCGACACGGCCAGGTCCCAGTCGACGGGGAGATTGACCCCCAGCGACTCCATCCCGAGGAGGATTCCCGCGGCCAGGAAGAAGCACGCCTCGAGCCCGAGAAATCTTAGGAAGCGGCGGCGACGCGCGGGAAGGAACGCGACGCGGGCCAGTGCTTCGAACACCGCGGAAGGATGCATCCGTCCGCGGAGGTAGACGATCGGAGTCCCGAGGATCGCAAGGGAGACGGCCAGGACGGCGACCCCGACCCAGTCGTCAAGGTCGAACATCACCAGGAGTCGGGGGCACCGCTATCTAAACCTCTCGTCAGGGCGCTTCCTATCGCCTTGGAATCGCGCGGCGCTGGACTCAACGGGCGGCTCACGCCTTGAGCCGCTTGCCCCACGTCCAGTAGCCCCGGGGCGGCTACTGGGTCAGTTCCGGTTGGATCGCCAGAGCACGAACCCAACGAGCGTGAGGACGAATGCCACCAACGCAAGGAACCATCCGTCGGCCGCGCCCCAAGAAACCGTGAATCCGTGCGAGGATGCGGAGCCCCAGAACGCGCCGCACGGCGAAGATCCGTTCAGACCGAGACCCGAACAGCTGCCGTTGTTGGCCGAGTCGTGGAATGCCCAGGGCTGCACCGCCGGAGCCAGGATCACCGCGATCAGTGCGAGCACGATCGTCGCGATGGCCAACCCCTTGATCATTCCGTGCCGGCTCGCTGGCAGCCGACCCATTCCTGCCACGAAGCCGAGCAACCCCGCGACGATCCCGAGGATACCCGCGATGATGACGAGCACCAGGATCGCCTCATAGAGGCCCCCTACGGGACCGATACCGCCGTTGGCGTAGGTCTGGGTTTGTGAGCCGAAGTACCCCGATCCCGTGTAGGAGGACCCGGGCAGGAACGAGATCGACGAGCCGGAGAACGAGAGTGTCCACCATGCCGTGAAGGCGGAAACGAGGGCGAGGATCCCGCCGACCAGCAGGAGCCCAGAGGCGGCCATCCGCATTCCCATGCCGGGGCGGTTAGCGGTCGTCGGAGTCGATGTTCCAGTAGGTGCGGACGTGGCACTCGTATCGCCGGCCATCGTCCGGCCTGGCGACGGGGGCCTATTTGGACCCTCCGAGGCTTGGGCAACGGTCTCCCGAGGAGCCAGCACCGTCCTCGAATAGGCGCATACGCACGGCGCGTCACGGGCTAGGGGGAGCGACGACCCGCAGCCCGCGGGACCGACTCCTGCGACGCGGCCCCGGGAACGCGCGTTGCTCGAGCGCGCAGGATTCCGCTTGGACCTCAGTCAGGCAGCCTCCCGCAAAGGACCGCTCCACGCCCGAAGCCGACCCGGTCTGGTTGCCCTCCTGCCGGTCCGTCTGGCCTCCGATGGGGCCAATCGAAAATAGCGCCGCCCGTTGGACGAAAGCCTACGATGCCGACCCTGAAGGTGGCTGCCGAGTTCGATCAGATATCGCTCGTCTACGACGAGACGCGAGATCCCCTCGATTCCACCACCGTGGACGGGCTCGCCGCGGCTCTCCGTGGTGCGGGAGTGTCGTCCACCCTAGAGGTAGGCGTAGGGACCGGCCGGGTCGCGAAGCCCCTCTCCGAGCGGGGGATCGCGGTGACCGGGCTCGATGCGTCGAAAGGGATGCTCTCCAAGGCCCGCGCCAAGGGACTCCCCCGGCTGGTCCGGGGGACGGGCTACCGCCTCCCTTTCCGAGACCACGCCTTCGATGCCGCGTTGTTCGTCCACGTGCTTCACGTGCTCGACGACCCCGAAGGTGCCGTCCGTGAGGCCTCTCGCGTGAGCCGGGTGGGAGCCTTCGCGCTCGTCCATCCCCGAGGCGGAGGACCGCCGGACGCAGCCCGACGCGAGGACGAGCCCCGCCAGCTGGTCCGTGCGATCCTCGCAGAGCAAGGGTACCCGATGCCGGAGCGGTCGAACCCGTGGACCAAGGAGCGCGACCTCCTGGCGAGGTTCGCTCCGGACTCGCTCACGGTCGTGAGCGAGCGCGAGGTCACCGAACCGCTGCGTGCCCGCATCGACCGGCTGGCAAAGCGGGGCCACCGGAACCTCCTCACAGTCCCCCCCGACGTGCTCGGTCGCGCCATCGTGATCGCCCGCGAGCGAGTGGGCGACCGAACGATCACGTACCACCGCGTCGAGGCGCTCGCCTCGTGGACGGCGGCTCGATGGAAATCGCCTTCGATTCCGAAGAGCGGGTGACCCTCGGCGGTTCGCTCACGCGATGCGGTGTCGGTGGTCCCCCCTCGGGTGCTCGAGGCCGCGGGGTCAATCGTAGCTGGAGTCGGACTCCATTCGCGTGACGACGTCACCGCACTTCGGGCACTGCGCGAGCCTCCACTCGGGAGGGACGGGAACCGCGGTCCCGCAGCGCGGGCAGAGGGCCGAACCCGGAGGAGGCGGTATCGTTCGTTGGGCCATGGTGGTCCACCTCGTAGGAACGCTACTCTCCGCGGCCGAGGGCCGCCGAGCTATCCGATGGCGTAGCCCTCGGGCCGTGGAAGCCCGTGGCGAGCACGGGCCCGCCGACCGGGTTCCATCTGAGGACACGGCCCGGTGGCGCGGGCACGGTCAGAGCCCGGAGGCCATGAGCGCGTTCATCGCGCGCTCGAGCGTGTTGTCGGGGGTCCCGCTTGCGTCGACGCGGACCCACTTCGGGGGCTGGAACATCTGCTCGAACTTTCGCTTGACCTTGTTGAGATACGGCTCGTCCTCGAACGACTCTCTGCGGCCTCGAGCCTCGATGCGATGGATGGCCAGCTCGACCGGCGCGTCGAGGTAGATCACGAGGTCGGGTTCGATGACCAGGGCCCGCTCGATGCGCTCCAGCTCTCGCCACAGGTCGGGGCTTAGCGCGGGGTACTGATAGGCGAGGGTGGAGTAGAACGACCGGTCCTGAAGGACCACGTCGCCGTGCTCCAGCGCGCGTTCAACGTCCGCGCGGAGCAAGGCACGGTCGACCGTTAGGCAAAGCGCGGCCGCGAGCGAATCAGTGCCGCTCAGACGGGCGAACTGTTCCCGGAGGAATTTGTCCGTGGGCTCCCGGAAGCTCGAGACGGAGTGGCCCCGGCCGAGGAGCGGAGGCACGAGGCGGCCCGCGAGCTCGGTCTTTCCGGTACCATCGATCCCCTCTAGGACCACGTAGGTACCACGTTCGCTCATCGGTCCCCTGGATACTCCCTGCGGGAGACCCGAAGACGGCCCGAGGCATGAAAGTTGCCTCACCGCCCCGTCGAAGGACCATCGGCAACCCTTTAGGGGCCACGGCTCCGGGAAGGGGGGCCCGAACCGTGACGGTCGTCAAGACGGTCGCTGCGTACGAGATCGTCCAAGCGGTCTTTCCGCACCCGGTGACGGAGCGCGACGAACTAGGCATCGCGGTCGGCAAGGCGATCGACGGGGCCCTATCGCGCTACAGCCACGAGTTCAACGAGTCGAGGCGACCGACCGCCGCCGCGATGAACCGGCTTGCGTCGGAGATGCTCGACGAGGGGCTCGCCGAGACCAGCGTGACGCTGACCGCGGCCGACCGGGAGAAGGAACTGACCCAGGTCGCGGGGGTGTTGCAGGCGTTCCGGCGCAGCGAGGTGATGGGCATGCGCCGGCCGAAGAGCCGCCTCGTCCTGGTCAATGACAGGGCCGGCTTCTACGCCCAGCCCGATTACTGGAACGGCCGGGACATTTTCTACGAGATGAAGAGCTACCGCGCCGACCCGATCCCGCCCGCCGTCGACCTGCAGCTCCGCCTCTTCCAGCTCGCGTTTCCGCGGTTCCGGGCTATCCTCGCGTCCTTCGACCGTCATGCGACACCGGTCACGACCAGCCTCGTCGAGATCGGGCGGATGGAAGCGGCGGAATCCGACCGGATCCTCCACCTCGCGCTCAGTACGGCGCTCACCCTCGGGAAGGACAAGGTCCTCGAATACGTCGACAGCCCCATCCTACGCTACACCATCGGAGAGTAAGGGCGAGCGTTGGCCCCCTGTATCCGCGGGCCGCCCCCTTGGGACCGCTCCCGACGCCCTCGACCGGGCGGCTCCCTCCGGGCCGGCTCTTTCACAGGGCCGACTCGGCCGCTCCGGCGGACGGTTTGCCCACTCCTATTTATACACAGATTCGGGTGCGGAACCGCGCAGCAGCCCGCGCGCGCCGCGCGCGGGCCCGGGGCGACAGGGGGGGCTGCCAACGAAGCGGGCCGAGGGAAGCTACAGAACACGGATCGAGGTACTGCGCGACTTCCTCAGGGCCGTCGGTCGTGAGCCGAAGAAGACGCGCATCATCGGCGTGGCAAACCTGAATCCCGTCTCGTTTCGGCAGTACCTCGATCGCTCCGTGGCCCTGGGTCTGGTCCGGTCGGTCGGCACGGGGTACCTGCTGACCCCTCGAGCCGACGCGCTGCTCGAGTCCATCGACCGTCTCCTCGCGAAGAGCTCCGAGGTCGAGTCCGCGCTGCGCGACCTGCATCGCGTCCTCGGCGGCCCGTCGCCCACTCTCGGAACCCGACCCCCGACGGCTCTCCGGTACGTCTCTCGCATCGCTTGGGGCGAGGTCGTTCGCCCGGGAGCGAGGCCGCCCGGCAGCGCCGTCAGCTCCGCCGGCCCCAACCGGAGCTCGGAGCTTTCGATGGACGACCTCAGCCTATGGTGGGAAAGGGATCGGGGACCGGCCAGCGCTGAGCCCCGACTCGCGCCGCCCGACCGGCCCGAGATCACGCTCGTCCCCCCTCCGGTCGCGCTTCGCCGCCCCTCCCGGGGACGCCCACCGAAGTGAGCCGACCGTGAGCGAGGGGGCGGACCGATCGAATCCGATCGGTCAGGGTGGGGCACGGACCGGGCGGCAGAGCGTTCTGACCGCGCTCGCGGTATCCGGGGCCGGCGTCGCCCTGTCCCAGGGGTACTCTCTCTCCGTGCGAGGGCTCACCGGCAACGAGAGCTACCTCGGCCTCATCGCGGTGGCCGTCGGCCTTCTCGGCCTGCTGTGGCTCGGCGCTCGCCTCGAGAGGCGACCCCTCCGCGACTTCGGTTTCGCAATCCGGGAACCGCTTCCCACGACGCTCACCTTCGCCAGCCTCCTGATCCTGGTCTTCGTCGCGCTCCGGCTGGACCCGGGGTTCTTCTTCGGATTCGGGAAGATACCGCCGACGCCGGTGCTCGTGTTCGGCTTCCTTCTGCTGAGCGCGCCGGTGATCGCGGTCGCCCAGGTGGGACTGTTCTTCGGGTTCCTGTTCCGGACCCTCGCCCGCCACCTCTCGCTTCGCTCCGCCATGCTCCTCGCGGCGGGAATCTACGCGGTGAACTCGACCAACTTCTCGGTCCTCGCATACGTGGGGGTCACGGCGGGAACCCAGTTCCTCTTCTCGACGACCGTCGTCGCGTTCGTTCTGGGTATCGTCCTCTCGCTCTACTACTACAAGTCGCGCTGGAGCCTGGTCGGCCCGATCACCGTCACGGCCAGCCTAGCGGCCGTCGCGGCCCTCCTCCCCGTCGGGGTCCGGTTCCCGAGCTGGGAAGCCGATTTCGCCGGGACGCTGATCGCGTACGCCGTGCTCCTCCTCATCGTGGGGTTCGGTCTCGAGGAGCCCCGACTCCAGAAGCTCAAGTACCTGGGAGAACGGGTCGGGGCGAGGCGCTACCGGTTCCGGTCGAGAGCGCACGACCGGGCGGCCTTCCGGGGCGCTCTGGTCACAGTGGCGGTGGTGGGGGTTGCAGCGATCTCGTTCGCGTACGGACTGCCGGTGGTGCTCGGGAACCCGTCCCCGGTCCTCGCGATCGCCACGGGTAGCATGGTGCCTACGCTCCACCGGGGCGACCTGGTCGTCGTGGAGCACGTTGGCCCCGCTGCGATCACCGTCGGTACGATCATCGCATTCCACGTCAGCTGCCTTCCCGCGCCGACGGTGCATCGCGTGATCCGGATAGTTTCGACCGGCCCCGGCTGGGTCTACCAGACGAAAGGGGACGCGAACCCCACCCAGGACCCGTGCACCGTCCCGTACGCCGACGTCCTGGGGGCGGTGATCGTCCACGAGCCCTATCTCGGGTTCCTTATCTTGGACCGGCTCTTTGCCGCCTCGCTGGTCGTCCTCGCCATCCTCGTCCCGGTGGTCTGGCGGGGGGAGAAGCACCGATGGTGATGCCACGCGTACGATCCGTCGCCGCCGTTCTGGCGGTCGTGTTCCTGCTGACCACCGTGTGGGCGGTCTACTACCTCGATGCGCAGATGCACCCGTTGTCCACCCCGTCCGCTACCCCCATCGCGACCTACTCGGAGACGGGGCTGAACACGTTCGCCGCGGCCCTCAGCCCGAGCGTGCTCTACAACAACTCCACCGAAGTGTACGGAGGCAATCTCACGCTGTTCACGCCCATCACGAACTGGATCAACGTCAGCATGGTCTACGCCCTGGTTTCCAACCGGACGGCGGCGCTTTCGCTCAACGAGTCGTTCAGCGTACAGCTCTCGACGGCGGTGTGGTCGAAGACCCTGTTCACCGCGACCAACGCGACGTCCGCCGGTAGCGCGTCGTTCGTCTCCCTGCAGACCTACTACGACGTGAACGTCTCGGCCGTTGTCACGCTGGCCACGAACATCAACAGCCAGATCGGCTTCGTTGGGACCGAGTTCAGCCTGACGCTCGACCCACAGATCTCCGGAACGGTCGGCGTGGGGGCTATCCGCCAGGCCGTCTCCTCCGAGCCGCTGCTCAATTTCACGTTCGACGGTTCCTTGATCCGGCCGACTGGCCTGAACTTCTCGGGCGCGGGTACGGTGTCGCTCCCCACGCCGGCGTCCGCGTCGAGCCCGACACCGGTCGTGGTCCCCTCCGCCGCGCTCGCCCTCTCCCTCGGGGGCCTGGGCGGCAGCCTCTGGTTCGCGACACGCCGACCCGACGAGGTGATCGAGCCACCCCTCGACCAGATGATTGCACCGTACGAGGAGGCGATCGCCGAGACCCTTAGCGTGCGGGGCAGCACGACCCCGATCCGGGTCAGCCGGTTCGCCGACCTCGTCAAGATCGCCGACACGCTCGGGAAGCCGATACTCCGTCCCCTTGGTCCCGACCTTGAGATCTCAGAGTTCGTCGTTCTGGACGGGGACTGGGCGTACACGTATCGCTATCCGGGCGGCTCGACCGGAGACGCTGCTGCTCGGGTGCCTCTGATCACATCGACCGGCGAGAGGATCCCTTACGGTCCGGGCGATCCGGCCGGGTCTGCATCGCCTGTTAGCGGCGTCCGCCCCGGGTCCGCGCCCAACGGCGGGTCAGGCCCGGCCGGACAGGGACCCGGGCCCTCCGCGCCGTCCTTTCCCCGAGGCGGGCGCTCGATACAGGGGGTCGGCCCTTCGGCCCCGGGCGCAGCCGGATACCGACTGGCGCCGGTTCTGGGATCGGCGGCGGAACCGCCACGCTGGACGCCGCTATCGACAGCCGCGGCTGCCGTCGTCCGACGGCTGCGACAGGAAATCACGCGAATGGAAGGGCTCCGCCTGAGTCGGGAGACGTCGCTGGAAGCGCGTTCCCGGGTCCGACGGGCGCTCGACCTCATCCGGACGAACGACGTGGCCGCGGCCGCGGACGAAGTGCTCGCCCTCTCCCAGCTCCTGACCCGAGAATCGCTCTCGGAGGACGGGCTCAGCCGTCCGTCGTCGTGACCGCGGTGCGCCAGCGTCCGCGCAGGGCAGGACCGTCTGGCGGCGAGTCGTCCGTACGATTCGCGCCAATTGTACGGAACATCATGAAAACATGTTCCCTCGGCGTATAACTCCCCAGACATTGACACCCTTGGGTTCTTGGTACCCGGAGAGTTGGGAAAAATGGGAAAGCACTGGATGATGGGTCTTGTCGCCGTGGTCGCAGTGATTGCGGTCGGCGGGATCGGGTTTGCCGCCTTCACGACGAGCGCGTACATCAACGCCACCGCACAGGCTGGTACGCTGGGACCGCTCTACTGGAGCGGGGCCTCGGAGCCGGCTGCGACGGAGAGCTTCGATGTGTGCACCAGCTTCATCACGACCACGCTCAACACGAGCGACACGTTCGACTTCACCGCGGGCAACCTGGCCCCGGGCGACGGCTGCACGTTTAGCGCGAACCTCAACAACGGCGGGACCATCCCCGCCGCGGTCTCCATCACGTCCACGTCGGACGTTGGTGCCGGCTGCGTCGTGACCTACACGCACGACACCTGGTTCGGCTACGAGTCCTACGGTGTCACCCACGGAACCGAGACGATTGGCGGAGGCTCCTACCAGACGTACACGGTCACCGAGTCGCTCGGCTCGGGCCTGGGCAACGCCGACCAGGGCCTCTTCTGCAACATCGCTCTGACGTTCACCGCCTCGGCGGGAGTCTAAGCGCAAGGGAACGAGAGCCGAAGCAGACAGGAAATTCCCTACGGTGGGTACCATGCGCCTTTCGAGGGCGGCGACGGCCGGGCTGGTCGTCTTGGCGATAGTAGCTATCGCTGGCACCGGCTTCGCCGCCTTCACGTCTACTGCGTACGTCAACGGAAGCGCGGTAGCGGGGACGCTGGGACCCATGATTTGGGGCCCCGATCCAGCCTACGGGGGGTTCCAAACGAACGACGTCTGTGGCGCGTCCGTAGGTACGACCCACATCACGAGCGACACCCTTTTTCTGACGGCGTCCGATCTTCTTCCAGGAGACATCTGCAGCTACGGAGACAATCTGAACAATCTGGGTTCCCTCCCTGCCAGCGTCTCGGAACAGGTCACGAGCGCCTCGGGAAGCCTGTGTGCCTACCTCGCGTTCGGAGACAACTTCTTCTCGCCGTCGGTCGTTATCGGCTCGGGTGGTGAGACGAGTGCGCTCACACACACCGTTCCGGCCGGGTCGTACATCCAGTGGGCGGGGTTCATCCATCTGCTGCCGAGCACCCCCACCTCCGTCGGTGGGAGCTGCGCGTTCACGATCACGCTGACCGGGACCGCCGGTACCTAGACACCGCGACCGGGTCGATTTACCGAGAGGCGGGGCTGATGTCAGGTCGCCCCGTCCTGTGATGCCGATTCAGAAGACCACGTCGCGGTCGAAAGTTCGTTCGGTAAACGAGGACTCCCCGTGTCCCTGAGGCTCGTTGCCCTGATGGTCGCCGTCATCGCCGTATCCGGCGGTGTGGCTTTCGCATGCGGGGGTGGGGGCGGCTGCGACTCCGGCTTTGACCACAGCTCGTGTAGCCAGCCCTCGCTTCAGATCGAGTGGAAGAATCCTTCGAGCGTACATCCTAGCGCGACGTATGTCGGCTGTGTGCTCACGCTCACCCCGACCACGCTCACCGCGATCGTCGGCGGCCTCGTTCCCGGCGCGAGTTGCACCCTCCACGCGATCCTCGCGAACGTGGGGAGCAAAGCCGTCACCCTCACTGAAACCGTTTCGATTTCCGAGCCGAAGAGCTGCCCGAAGTTCGCGTACTCCGACAACCTGCCGTCCTCCCCGCCGGGCCTGCTCGGCTCCGGGGCGACGTTCGCTTTCCAGGCCGTCATATCGCTCGGGGCCTCCGCGGCGAACGCTTGCCAGGGCGCCCACGCGACCATCTCTGTCACGATCACCGGGACAGAGTCGTCCAAGTGCCAGGATGTTTCCTCCCTCGGGCCGGTGTACGTGGCAGTGACCCCAGCGTGGGGCTGCCACTGAATCGACCCCGATCGCCCCCGCCGAGGCGGGGCCACGGTTCCGAGCCTTTCGGCAAACCATCTATAGCGGCCCTTTCTCGAGCATCGCGAGGAGCCCATGTCTGGACCATTCCAAGAGATCGCGGACCAGCTAACGCGTCAACTGTCCCTTGAGACTCCGCCCATCCAGGTCTCCTACCTCGAGCACCCACCCAAGGGGGTCCCGGTCCATCCCGGCGGCGTCCCGTCGGTCTGCACGTTCTTTGCCTTCGGGAGCGAGAAGGCGTTCTACGCACCGCTCTCCGAGCACGCGGCCTGCGAGGTGGGAGCGTTCGTCCTCGGGATCCCTCCCGAAGGAGACCTGGGGAGCCGGCTCATGTCGACCATCGGCATGATGCAGAAGGAAGGGTACCTCAATCCCGGCGAGGAGGCCCACGTGCCTCACAACGCCGTTCCGCCCAAGTACATCGCGTACGGGCCCCTGGGCTCCCTGCCCATGCCCCCCACGGGGGTGCTGCTGCTGGCCAGGCCGAAGTCCGCGATGCTCGCGGTCGAGGCCGCCGGCTCGGGCAAGGACGCGCGACCCGTCTCCCTCAACGGGCGCCCGATGTGTGCGATCATGCCCATCATGAACCAAGGCTCGCCCGTGGCCATCTCTCTCGGGTGCACCGGGTCTAGGATCTACACGGACCTCGGCATCGACACGATGGTCGTAGGGATCCGCGGCGACCATCTTTCGGAGTTCGCCCAGAAGCTCGGACGGATCGTCCGGGCGAACGAGATCATCGCGGCCGACACCACCGCGCGAAAGGAGTCCGCGAGGAGCCCGCACGCCCCGTCGGGCTGAGCCCGCCCCGTTCCTCTCCCACCCGCCGGGCCGGATCCACGCCCCGGCGGATACTTGACGGGGCAGGTCAAGGTCGCCGGGGAGGCGGCCCCGCGGGGCCCGCTGAACCCTTATGGCGGCCCCGGGATTCCCGAGCCCGTGAACCCCCGGGAACGCGAGCTCCTCACGGGGATGGGAAACTGCTACGCGGCGTGCGGCAGCGATTTCGAGGCGACCGTCGGGATGGTGGCGGAGTCGCGCCGCCGAACTCCCGAGGACGTCAAGCTGTCCCTCTCCGAGATGAAGCAGCGGTTCGGCCGCGATCCCGACTACCGGGCCCTGCGCTCTCGGCTTCCCGATTCGTTTCCGTTGTGAGGGGGCCAGCCGTTGACCAAGTGTCCTGCGTGCCTGGCCTCGTTCGCAACGGCGGACTACGTCACGCTCGCGGGTCACCTGACGGAACGGGCCGGCGAGAGCGATCCCCGCCATGTCCGCTGGCTGAACCAGAACCTTACGCGGAAGAAGACGGAGCCCGAAGCGCTGGTCCCCGGTCTGCGCCGTGTCTACGACATCGGCACGGGCAGCGTAAAGACGTGGATCCAGGGGAAGTTCATCGCCAAGTTCTTCGGGACGCAGCCCCACCCGTTCGTGGTCGCGCTCCAGCATCCCACGCGCGCCACGCTCCGCGGGTACGTCGTGGAGCACCAACACTTCCTCCGCCAGTGGGTCCGCTCCTGTGCGTTCGTCATGGCGCGGACCGACCAGCCGAAGGTGATCCTCTACGAACTGGACAACCTGAACACGGAGTTCGGCGGGTACGGTCCCGGCAGGGTCTCCCACTACGAACTGCTCCTGAGGATGGGGGAGAGCCTGGGGATGGACCGGTCCCGGGTCCTGGCCACGCCGCCACTGCCGTCCACGCGGGACGCGATCGCAGAGTGGAACGAGATCGCGCGCCGCGAACCGTGGGTGTCCGTCCTCGCGGCGATGCATAGCCTCGAGCTGATCGCGAACCGGGACCTCGTGCACCAGGGCGCCTCGCTGCGCTACTTCGATCCGGCGATCCTCGAGGGGTCGGAGATCACCGACGCGGCGAAGAACTTCCTCCGAGAAGGGTACGAGGCGGACGTCGGCCACTCCGACGAGGCGCTCGACCTCGTCACCGAGTTCTCTGCCGAGGCGGGCACCCGCGAAGACGTCCAATCGACGTTCCTGCGGTCGATCGACCTGTTCGACGATTACCTCCTCGCCCGCCTCGAGAGGGCAGACCGCCTTGAAGCGTAACTACGCTGGCTGCGCGATCTGCGACTCGACCTGGGGGGATGTCTGGGCCGAGGTGGAGGGCGAGAGGATGTTCTTCTGTTGCGACCTGTGCCTCGTCCAGTTCCGGGGGCTCTGCGAGCGGATCAAGCGTGAGACCGGCTGGGCCACGATCGAGTCGCTCGAGATTACCGGAGACCGCCGTGGCCGGACGTGCCGCGCATCGACCGGCTCCCGCACGTTCGACTGCCGTGTCGCGTTCAACCCTCAGGGCGAGATCCGCCGGTTCGAGAAGGCAGCCCCTGCGCGGCAGTAGGGTCTCGGGTGGAATCCCCGCGATCGTCGGGCCCGCCTCTTCGACGGGCAAGCCAGCAGAGGATCCTTCCGCCAACCCACGCCGTGGCGGGGACAAACGACGCCGGACCGGGATTCGGGGAACGTTCTCAGAGCTCGGTCGCGAGCAGGTTGAACGAGCCGATGGAGCTATCGCCGGCCTTGGAGAGGTCTACCGCCAGGACCACCGTTTCGAAGGTCGTGATCGAGGCGGAGGTAGCCACGTAGGCCACCGCGAGGACATCGTTCGAAGACGGGGTAACGCCCACGAACAGCTTCAGCTGGAACAGCGTCGAGGGAGTGGAGGTGTTGTTCCAGGAGACCTCGATGATCCACATCGTGTCTCCCGTTGAGAAACCGCCTACGGCGGCGTTAAGGCAGACCCCGGTGAAGTTCCCGTTGCTCAGGCGCACCGGGCTAGAGTTGTTGCCGAGGTTGGTCGCGTTGCAGTTCCCGGTCGCGGGCACCGAGGTCGGGCTCACCATCTGGGCCTCTGCGAGGG
>DATGZQ010000015.1:0-6244 GCA_035297125.1 Thermoplasmata archaeon | reverse complement strand
GGGGTCCGCGCCCACGGCGACCACCTTCTCGAGGAAATCCCATTCCGTGACGATGCCGGCCACCGTCTTCGGTGGTCCGTGGGTCACGATGGCGTACCCCTTGCGTTGCGCGACCATGGCGCGGGCGCACGTCAGCGCATCGGTCTCGTCGTCGACCGTCAAGATGACCGGGTCCATGATGTTCTTGGCCAGAAGCACCATGGCCCGGACATCGTCGTGAAGGTTATGAGAATGAGGTCGCGTGGTCCAGCGTTCCCGTGACGGACGCATTCGAACGGAGGAGGTAGAGTGACCGTGGAACGGCTGGCGCGTGACGGCGTTCCTGCGCTCAATCTCGATGTCACTCTCCTCGCGGGGTTCGAATTCGCATGTCGCCCGGGATGCGGGCTGTGCTGCTTCACCTCGCCTCGCGTCGACGGGGCCGAGGAACGCCAATTGGGGAAGCTCTCTCCCGCGGCACACTTCGTTTCGCACGGGGGCGAGCGCCGTATCGAGGCGCGACCGGACGGAGGCGCATGTCAGTTCCTCACCCAACTCAAGTGCGCGGTCCACGATGCGCGACCGGCTCCTTGCCGTGAGTTCCCGATCTCCGTCCACATCGGGACGCGTCTCCAGGCGACCGTCGTCCTCTCCTGTCCGGGCCTGCGACTCGACCCGTTCCCTCAGCGCGATCCCGGCGGGACCCCTACCTCCTTCTCCGGACTCGACCCTGAGATTTCGTCGGTGCTCGCTCGGCTCACGCCGGCGGTCGGGCGACGCCTCGCGGATTCCGAACGACGCCGACGGCGGATCGCCCGTGAACTTGGGGAACAAGGTCGCTGGCTCGAAGACGAAGAGGTTCGTCGTCGGCTTAGGAGCCAACCTCTCATCCCGCGGTCGGGGGAGTACTCGCCCCAGGAACCTCCGTCCGCCGAGGACGGACTCGAGCTCCTTCCGATGTTCTACGACGGCCGCAAGGGACCCGCGGCCCTCGCCCAAGCGCTCGGTGGCTGGGAGGCTCTCGAACTTTCGGCCGAAGGCGGCTCGGAATTCATCGGTCTGATGGTCCCCCCGGAGCAGCCCCCCGCACTAGACCGGGGCGCCCACGCCCTCCTCGACGCCTACCTTCACTACTGGTTGGATAGGGATGCCTTCCTCGGCGCCGTCCACCTCGAGGCGCTATCGACCCCGGGGGGAGACGTGGGGGAAGCTGCGCTCCGGGACCTCCACTCGATCGCATCGGACGTCCTCGCCCGAGCCAGCGTTCGCGCCAAGCTGCGCGGCGACGACGGGAGACAACTCGGGCGCGCGGACATCGAGCTCGGCATCCGCGCCACGGACCAGGACTGGCTGGACCGGCCGACGTGGGGGAGCCGGCTCTAGACCGGCGGGAATCGTTCGCCGAGCTTCGCCTCGAGCTGGCCGATCAGACGTCGCTCGGCGTCCGCCGACCAGGGAGACGGGTCGAGCGTGGCGGGTCCGACCCACGAATCCGGCGCTTGCGTGCCGAACGTCGAGCTGAACTCCTCTCTCCAGGGCTCGGGAAGCTTCGTCGCGTCCTCCGGGATTGGCAACCCCGCGAGGATCAGACCTGTGCGGGCGAGCACACGGCTCACCGACTCCGGGCGATATCCGCCGCCCCCGGTGACGAGGAGCCGGCCCCCCGTCAACTCGTGGGCGAGCGCGAGCACCGTGCGGTCGATCTCTGCGTAGGCGGCGGGGGAGTACTGGAGTTGGGCCAGTTCGTCCCCGAAGTGACCGTCCACTCCGTGCTGCAGGACGATGACGTCCGGCCGGAACCAACGAAGGAGGGGCGGAACGATCCGCCGGAAGATGGGAAGAAGCGCCTCGTCCCCGGCGCCCGGGGGGAGGGGAACGTTGGCCTTGAGACCCGCGCCGTCGTCCCGGCCGACCTCGTGGGGGAATCCCGTACCGGGGAACAGGGTACGCCCATCCTGATGGAAGTCGATGTCGAGGACGCGGCCGGACTCGTAGAAGCCGTACATCACCCCGTCCCCGTGATGGGCGTCGATGTCGATGTACGCCACCCGGTGCCGCTGGCGAAGGCCCCTCGCGACCGCGATCGCGGCGTCGTTGAAGATGCAGAAACCGCTCGCCCGGCCCGGATGGGCGTGGTGCAAGCCCCCCGCCAGGTGGAAGGCCGGGCGTCGGTGCTCAACGGTGTAGTCGAGGGCATCGACCGCGCCGCGGACCAGTCGGGCGGCCGCTTCGAAGCAGCCGGGGAAGGCCGGGGTGTCTCCGGCGTCGAGAAACGTTTCCGTTCCCGACCCGCTCGCCTTCTCCACGAAGTCAAGGTACTCGGCCGTATGGAAGGTCTCGAGGAGCGGGCGGCTCGCCACGTCCACCGTATGGGACCATTCGAGCGGGCTCGGACCGGCGGCCGAGCTGACAGAACGGAGGAGTTGTGCCGCGAGCCCTCGGCTGCGTTCGGAGAACGGATGGAACGGGCCAAAGTTGTAGTCGAGGAACCGCTCGGTCCAGACCGCGTGAGCCCGCACGGCCGTCACGGGGCCCCCCCGTTGAGCCTGGGTTCGGCCGCCCGAAGTCCCACGCGTCGTGAGGGAGGCCCCCGCCGGGACGAGGGCTCGAGGACCTCGAGGAACGGCGGACCGTTCGGCATGACGATTCCGAAGGCGGGGCCGGGGAATAAGTCAGCGGGCGGAACGGCGTCCGGAGCCGCCAGCATTATGAGCCGGGCGTGGTCCGCGCCCAAGAGGCGCTCCGATGGGGATCGAGGATGAGGTTTCTCCCAATGCGGTCAAGGTCTACAAGGCGATGAAGGAACTCGCGATGCTCTCGGAAGAGAAGCTGGGCACCGCGGAACGCGTCACGCAGGTAGCGAAACTCCCGAAGACGATGGTCATGAACGCCTTGCAGGAACTTCAGACGAAGGGCTGGGCTCGTCGGAAGGTTCGCGAAAAGGCGGCCGGGTACTACCTTCTAAAGTAGCCGGCTATTGCGTCGAACGGTCGACGCCCGCGCGTCCCCAAACTTTCTCGACCAGACGGCTGGTCGAGCGGAGGGTGACCTCGGTCACCGTGCTCACTCGGGCGACCTGGGCGCGGGAACGGTGTTCGCCGTTCTGCTCCGCGGCGATGTAGATCAACGCCGCCACGAGACCGTGAGGGCTAAGTCCGGAGAGTTCCGGGTCCTCCCGGGCCTGGTCGAGCATCGATTCCACCGTCGACCGAACGCGGGGTGAGAGGGCGAGCTCCTGCGCGTAGCGGGTTAGGAAAGCCTTGGTGCCGACCCCGGGGATTGGAAGACCGGCGCCCCGTTGGACCACCTTGAAGGTGCGGCCGACGTCCGAGCGGCGTGTGCCCACCGCCTGGGAGACTTCGCCCAGGGTACGGGGGATGGAGTAGCGTCGGCAGGCCGCATACAGGCAGGCCCCCACGCTCGCGGGGAGACTTCGTCCTCGGAAAAGACCGCGGACCTTTGCCTCGCGATAGACATGTTCAGCTTCGGCCAGAACGACCGGCGGCAAGCCCATCGATTCACCGGCCGACTGGATCTCGCCCCGGGCCGCGCTCCGGTCGAGCGGCCCGTCAACGGCCCGCGAGGTCTGCCGCTGCATGACCCGCTTGAGGTGCTGGAACTCGTACCGCCGGTGCCAATCGAGCCGCTTTCCCTGCCCGTCCCGGGCGAGCGTCAGGGTGGACCCGAGCGCGCGCTTGGTGCCGCCGGGTCGAACAAACGGCCCGATACCCCGGCCGCTTCCCTCCGAACCCGTGGTCTGGGTCGGCGGGGGGGCCGTCGCAATGATGAGGGTCCCGTCGAAGACGAGTCCGCACTCTGCGCAGTGAGTTTCCGCGAGGACCGGGTCAACGATCCGGTGCGTGCTGCCGCACATGGGACATGCCAGCGGCACCGCGTCCCGGGCCGGGAGGCCCTCCCCGGAGTCTGTCACGCCATATCACGGAGGGGCCAGGAGTATTTACGTATCTCATGGGGGCCACGCCGGGCCTCGGAGGCCCCGCAAGTCTATTGGGAGGCCTCCCTTCACCGCCTCTCGTGCGGACCTGGCTGGTCGTTCTCGGCATCCTGATCACGGCGATCGGAGCGGGACTGATCCTCACGCTGTTCTTCCTCTCCACCGGACCCAGTACCACCGTCCAGATCCGCCCGGAGGACCCCGGATTGCCAGCGCACTCCACTCAACCCTGGGTGCTCCCCGGGCCGGCGTCCGGGGCGGGTTCGGTGTCGCTTTCCTGGTCGTCCACCGCTCTCACCTCCGTCTCCCTCCAACCAGCCACCACGTGCACGGGTCTTCCCGGCTACTGCGCTACGGGACCCGCCGTCCTCAGCTGGTCGGACGTCACCTCCGGCCGCGGGACCGTGAGTTCGGCCAACGCGTCGTTCTACTTGCTCCTGGTCACGAACCCCGGCACCACTCCGCTGTCGTTCCGGGGCATCGTTTCGGTCCAGTACAGCACCGGAACTCCCGTCTCCCCGGTGAGCTGGGGGCTGATCGCCAGCGGCGGGATCGCCCTCCTTGCCATTGGGGGAATTGCCCTCTTCCTGGGTCTGTTCCTGGCCGGAGGCGTCTATCGCCCCCCACCCGGGGGACCGGTGGTCGTACGCCACCCGAGCCTGCCCCCCGATGAGCCGGAACTCGATCCCCCGGACGACCATCGCTGAGAGACGAAGCGTACCTGAGCCGGGCTACTGCCCCCAGAAGGGCTGCGTCGTGCGGTGGAACCGGATGACCTCGTCCAGGATTGCCTGCTCGGAGGAGGACAACGGCTGACCCCGCAGGGCTCGAGCGGCACTCTCGGAGAGGGACACCAGAAGGATGTCCCCCTCCTTCAAGTTCCGACCGACCACTCCCCCGTCGATCGACGCGGCGACCTCGGCGTTCTCCTCCGCCTCGGTCACGGACTCGCCCTCTTTCTGGAGCGACTTCAGGACTCCGACCTCCGTGCCGTCGGGGTGCATCAGCCGGACCCCGGGGCGCAAGGTGCCGCCGCGAACCTTCACTCCGACGATCGCCGGCTTGGAAGCGCGGAAGATGAATCCGGGAAGGATCTCGAGTTTCGCGGGGTGGACGTTCTCGAGCCGACGCACGGCCTCGAGCTGTCGCTTGCGGTCGGTCCTCCAGGTGTCATACTCCTCGATCAAGCGGTACATGACGTCGGCCCGGAAGATCCGGACCGACTCGCCCTCGCCTTCCTGGACCGCATCGGGGAGGATCGGAACTGCGAACGCCAGCACGGCGCGGTGGGTCGGGTCCTTGACGATCGCCATCCGCATGACGGTCGGCCGGCCGACCGGCCCGACTCCCGCCTCGTGGACCGGGATCCCTCGTTCGCGACACTCGAAGGCCAACGCCTCGAGGCCCCCCAACGTGTCGGCATAGATCGCGACTCCGGTGAGGGCGACCTCGGCTACGGGCTGGCTCTCGCGGGCGAGCTCTTCCCGAACGCGCTCCCGCTCCTCCTCCGACCGGACGACCTTGAGGAGTCCGCCCGGCATCGCCTCCTCGATTCCGGTCGCGGCGAGGTAGACACCGGCGGCGGCATGGACGTCCGCCAGCGATTCCAGGCGCACCTGCTTCGTGGCCCGGCCCTCCTTGAGCGGCACCGGCCGATAGATCCCCCGGACGCGGGTCGCGAACGGCTCCTCCCGGCCGGTCACGACGATCTCGTCCCCGACCTTGAGGCTCCCGCGGTACACGATCACATTCCCGACCGGCCCGACCCCCTTCTGGTCGCTCCGTTCGAGGATCGTCGCTTCGCCGCCTTCCGTGATGAGCTCCAGCTCCTCTTCGAGGAACCGCTGGGAGAGGCCCACGAGAAGCGCGATCAGTTCCGGCACTCCCACCGCGGTCTTCGCGGAGACCGGGACGATCCCGACGTTGCGGGTGAAATCGCTCACGCGGTCGTAGCGCTCCGCGCTGAAGCCCAGCTGGTCCAACTCCTGGGCCACCTCGTACACTCGCTGGTCGAGGAGCCGCTGGAACTCCGCTCCCGAGCGGCGGATCTCCTCTAGGAGCGGCACCGGGCCGGTGGGCTTCCGCCACCCGCTCACAAGATCGATCTTGGTGAGCGCCACCGTGAACGGGGTCTTCTCGCGCCGCAAGATCTGGGCCGACTCTCGGGTCTGAGGCATGACCCCCTCCCGAACATCGATGACGAGGATCGCGAGGTCGGCGAGAGCGCCCCCTCGCCGCCGGAGGGTCTCGAACGAGCGGTGTCCGGGGGTGTCGACGAAGAGCAGGCCCGGGATGCGCAATTGATCCGTG
>DATGZQ010000014.1:0-7548 GCA_035297125.1 Thermoplasmata archaeon | reverse complement strand
CTTCGAGAGGACGTTCGTCGCCGCCGCCATGTCTTCCCGATCGAGCAGGAAGATCGTGTCGGTGTATCAGCTCAGGGCCTCGACGATGTTGATCTGCTGGCTCCACAGCACCCCGGTGAGGAGGCGAAGCAATCCCGGCGTCTCTTCGATGCTCTCGGGGCCGGTCACTGCGACCTCGATGAGGTTCTTCCGTACCCCGACCAGTTGCCCCTCCCGCAGGCTGCGCGTGACCCGGGAAACGGAATCTTCGTCCACGAGGATCACGGTCCCGCGGGAGACCTGGATCACCCGACAGAGGAGATTCTCGTCCAGGAGCTCTTCCACGACGTCCCCCAGCCTTTGGAGGACGTCCGCCCCCTGGCTCACGGTGATGGCTGCGACCTTGGTACGGGTTTCGATACGGCTCTTGCGGAGGACCCGCCGGATGCTCGCCTCCCCGAACGATTGCCCCCGGCCTCGCGGGTATCGGCGGCACGCCGCGATCACGGCTTCCGTCTGGTGGACGCCGAGCTCCTCCGAGATCCGGCGGGCTACCGCCGAGTGGTTGGCCACGCCGGCGCGGATGGCATCCGCGAGCACGGGGTGGGCGTCGAGGTACTCTCGCACCCGTCGGGCGATGGAAGGAACCGTGTCCGGCATGGATGTCTGATATCGGACAACTCTGCCCAACTCTGTCGGCTGACGGTCACATCCTATAAATCGGTGTTGACCTCTGCACCGCGGTACAGGATCCATTGACGCCGCGGGAAAAGGTCGTGCTCGCCTATTCGGGCGGGTTAGACACCTCAGTCGCCATCCCGTGGTTGCGGGAGACCAAGGGCCTCGATGTCGTGGCCGTGACCGTTGACGTCGGTCAGCCCGTCGACCTCGAGCGCGTACGTCGAAAGGCCCTGGCGTCCGGCGCCGTCGCGGCGTACGTCGCGGACGCGCGGCGTGAGTTCGCCGACGAGTTCATCCTTCCCGCACTCCGGGCCAATGCCCTTTACGAGGGCGTCTATCCGCTCAGCACGGCTCTCGCCCGCCCACTGATTGCTCAGCACCTGGTCGCCGTTGCCCGCCACGAGGGAGCGTCGTTCGTCGCCCACGGGTGTACAGGAAAGGGGAACGATCAGGTCCGCTTCGACCTCTCGACCGCGAGCCTGGCGCCCGAGCTCACGGTGATCGCGCCCGCCCGGGAATGGAAGATGACCCGGGAGGACGAGATCGCCTACGCGCGGGAGCGGGGCATCGCCGTGGAGGCGACGAAGGCGTCCCCGTACAGCACCGACGAGAACCTGTGGGGCCGGTCCGCCGAATGCGGAATCCTGGAGGATCCTTCGGTCGAGCCTCCCGAGGAGGCGTACGGCTGGACCCGGTCGCCGGCCGAGGCTCCCGAGACCCCCACGTACGTAACGGTCGAGTTCAACCAGGGCCGACCCGTCGCGGTCAACGGAGACCGCCGCCCGTTCCACGAGCTCATCGCTCGACTGAACGAGGTCGCGGGCGCCAACGGGGTCGGGCGAATCGACCATCTCGAATCTCGGGTGGTCGGTATCAAGTCGCGCGAGGTCTACGAATGTCCGGCGGCGACCGTTCTTTTGTCCGCTCACCAGGCGCTCGAGGCGCTCGTCCTGCCGCGGGATGTTCTGGATTTCAAGCGGACGGTCGAGTACCGCTACTCCCAGCTCGTCTACGACGGCCTCTGGTTCGCCCCGCTCCGGACGGCCCTGGACGGGTTCATCGGATCGACGCAGGAGCGGTTGAGCGGCGAGGTCACGATGAAGCTCTTCAAAGGTTCGTCCCGGATCGCAGGCCGTCGCTCTCCGTACTCGTTGTACGAAGCGGGGCTCGCCACGTACTCGGCCGGCGACCGCTTCCGTCAGGAAATGGCGGAGGGGTTCATCTACGTCTGGGGGCTCCCCGCACGGACGTGGGCCGCGCTCACACCCCCCACGCCCACGGTGACCGCGACGGCCCGGGAGCCGGCCTCTTAGCTAGCCATGCCTCACGAGTCCGCCGCAGTCGGCGACGCGCGAGCGCCGCCGTCGTACGTACGCACCCCCGCCGCCGCGTTCCTGAACTCTCTCCCCGTGGACCGGGCCCTCGCGCGCCAGGACCTCGCCGGGAGCATCGCCCACGCGGAGATGCTCGGCCGAACGGGGATCCTCACGACCGAAGAGGCTTCGACCCTCGTGAGCGGTCTCCGTGCGATCGGCCGCGAGATGGCCGCCGGATTATTTCCGTGGCGGTCCGAGCTCGAGGACGTGCACACCAACGTCGAATTCCGGTTGACCGAGCTGGTCGGCCCTCTCGGCGGCAAGTTGCACACCGCACGGAGCCGGAACGACCAGGTCGCGCTCGACGAGCGCCTCTATCTGCGCACGGCCATCGCAGAGGTCGCCGCGTTGCTGATTGCGCTCGAGCGAGCCCTCCTCGCGAAGGCGGAGGGAGAGGCGGGAACCCCGATGCCTGGGTACACGCACCTTCAGCGGGCCCAGCCGGTGACCGTCGGTCACTACCTTCTCGCCCACTTCTGGCGGTTCGACAGGGACCTCGACCGACTGTTCGCGACCGCGGATCGAGCGAGCGTCTCCCCCCTCGGGGCCGGCGCGCTCGCCGGCTCGACGCTTCCCATCGACCCCCACTACGTCGCGGCCCGCCTCGGGTTCTCGCGTGCGTTCGAGAACTCGCTGGATGCGGTCAGCGACCGGGACCCCCTCGCGGAATTGCTGTTCGACCTCGCGCTGACCTTGGTCCACGCGAGCGGACTGGGAGAAGAGGTTGTCCTGTTCGCCACGAAAGAGTTCGGCTTCCTCCACCGGACCCCCGCGCTGGGCTCGGGCAGCAGCCTGATGCCCCAGAAACGGAACCCCGACGTCGCCGAGCTGATTCGGGGGAAAAGCGGCCGGGGGATCGGCGATCTGGTCGCGCTCCTGACGACTCTCAAGGGCCTTCCCCTCGCCTACGACCGTGACCTGCAGGAGGACAAACCGCCTCTCTTCGACGCCGTCACCACGGCGAAGGAGGTCATCGCCGCGATGGCGGCGATGGTCGACGCGCTCGAGTTCGACCGCGTCCGGCTCCGCGCTGCGGCCGAGGACCCGGAACTCCTCGCGACGGACCTGGTCGAGCACCTGGTGGGGCGTGGTATCCCGTTCCGCGAGGCCCACGAGGCTGTGGGCCCTCTGGTCCGCAAGGCGACCGGGTCGCTGAGCGCGGCTGAGCTTCGCTCCGGACTTCCCGGCGCGGCCCCCGATGTCGGGACGTTGCTCAATCCTCAGGCGGCCGTGGACCGGCGGGCCTCCCCGGGGGGCCCGGGGTCGACCGCGTTCGCGCACCAGCTATCGCTCGCTCGCACCCGGTCCGCGAACCGGGCGTCATCCCTCTCCTCCCTCGCCCGAAAAGTCGAGCGTGTCGAGGAGCTCGTGAACGAGGAAAGAAAATGACGGAGTGTCCGGAGTGCGCCGCCAGCGTTGAGAACAGCGACAAGATCCTAGGTGAGGTATTTCCTTGCCGAGACTGCGGAACGGAGCTCGAGGTCGCCGCGACCGAGCCGTTCTCGGTACAACCCGCCCCAAGGGAAGCCGAGGACTGGGGTGAGTGAGGGGTTCCGCCTCGGGATCTTCTACACGATCATCCGACCCGAGGAAAAAGCGATCCTCGCGGCCGCGGAGTCGAGGGGTCTAGCGGTCGCGCGGCTCGACGACGGCGAGGTGACGTTCTCGCTCGAGGCGCCCGCCGACCTGCCGAGCGTCGTCGTGAACCGCTCGGTCAGCCATACGCGCTCCGTCTACGCGACTCGCTGCTACACGCACTACGGGGTCCCCACGGTGAACGCGCCGGACGTGATCGAATTGGCGGGAGACAAGATCCTCACCTCTCTGCGGCTCGCCGAGCGGGGGATTCCGACCCCCCGAACGGTCGTGGCCCTTTCGCCCGAGGCCGCGAAGAAGGCAATCGCTCAGATCGGCTATCCGGCCGTGCTCAAGCCCGCGGTCGGTTCCTGGGGTCGGCTGATGGCTAAGGTCGACGACGACGCGTCGGCCGACCAGGTCATCGAGCACAAGAGCGCCCTCGGGTCGCCCGTCCATTCCGTGTTCTACGTCCAGGAGTTCGTCGAGAAGCCCGGACGGGACCTACGCGTCTTCGTCGTCGGGGACCGTCCGCTCGCGGCGATGTACCGTCGATCGGCCGATTGGCGCACGAACGCGGCCCGCGGCGCGGTGGCGGAGACCGCCCCGCTCACCCCCGAGCTGAGCGAGCTTGCCGTTCGCGCCGCCCAGGCGGTGGGCGGAGGGGCGCTCTCGGTCGACCTGATGGAATCGAGGGCCGGCCTCGTCGTGCACGAGGTCAACCCGACCCCCGAGTTCAAGCTGCTCGCCGCGACCACGGGGGTAGACATCGCGGGTGCGATCGTGGACTACGCCGTCGGGGTCGGCCGCCGATGAAGGCCGCGGTCGTAGGGGGCTCCGGGTACACCGGAGGAGAGCTGCTACGAATCCTTCTGGGCCACCCGGACGTCGAGGTCGTCCAGGTCACCTCGGACGCGATGGCGGGCAAGCCCGTCGGCCGCGCGCACCCGAATCTCCGCAAGGTGACTACCCTCCAGTTCGTTCCGCGTTCATCGATGAAGCCGGCGGACGTTACGTTCCTCGCCACACCGCATGGAGGGTCGATACCCCTCGTGCCCGACCTCCTCGCCGCGGGCGGGATAGTGATCGACCTCTCGGCCGATTATCGTCTCAAGGACCCGGCCCGCTACCCAGAGTACTACCGGCTCGACCACCCGCACCCGGAGCTCCTCGCGGAGAGCGTTTACGGCCTGCCGGAGCTCCACCGGGAGGAGATCCGGAAGGCCCGATTGATCGCGGTGCCGGGGTGCATCGCGACCGCAGCGATCCTCGCGCTCTCGCCCCTCGCTCGGCAGGGGATGTTCGATCCCCGCCGTGTGGTGGTCGATGCGAAGAGCGGCTCCTCGGCCAGCGGCCAGGACCCGGGTCGGGCCGGCCTGCACGCGGAGCGCGCGGGGGTGATGCGAGCCTACGCACCCGCCGGGCACCGGCACACGGCCGAGATCGAGCAGGAGACCGGGACCCGAATCGCGCTCTCCTGCCATGCCGTGGAAGCGGTCCGCGGGGTCCTCGCCACGGTCCATGCGTTCGCCACGCGACCCGTGGAGGAGAAGGAGCTCTGGCGCCTCTACCGGGCGGCCTACGGGACCGAGCCGTTCGTCCGCATGGTCCACGAGGCGGAAGGGATCCACCGGGAGCCCGAGCCGAAGATCCTCGCCGGCACGAACTTCTGCGACCTCGGGTTCGCGACCGACCCGCACGCGGAGCGCATCGTTCTCCTCTCCGCGATCGACAACCTGGGAAAAGGCGCCGCCGGCAACGCGGTTCAGTGCCTGAACGTCAGGGCGGGGTTCCCCGAGGCTACCGGACTCGGGTTTCTGGGACTCCACCCGGTATAGGTGCCTCGTGACGATCGTCGTCAAGGTCGGGGGTGCTGCGGGGAACGCCGCCGAGCCCGTCTTGGCCGACCTCGCCTCCCGCGCCGACTACGTTCTCGTGCACGGCGGATCCGACGCGGTCGACCGCCTGGGCGCAGCTCTCGGAAAGCCGGCCCAGTACTACACCAGCCCGAGCGGGGTCGTCTCCCGCCGGAGCGATGCCGCGCACCTCGAAACGATCGTGCTCGCGCTCGCGGGTAAGGTTCAAACCGACCTGGTCGCCGCGCTCGCCCGACGCGGGGTGCGCGCGCTCGGTCTCTCCGGTGTGGATGCGAGCCTGCTCGTCGCCGAGCGAAAGGCCGGAGCCCGTGCGGTCATCGAAGGCCGGGTGATTCATCTCAGGGACGATCTCTCCGGAACCGTCAAGCGCGTTGACGCAGAGCTCCTACGGACGCTCCTCTCCGCGGGTCTTGTCCCGGTCGTTGGCCCGCCGGCGATCACGGCCGACGGGGAGATCGTGAACGTGGACGCCGACAGCGTCGCGGCCGCGGTCGCGGGTGCCCTCGGCGCGACCGCCCTGGTCCTTCTCACGAACGTCCCCGGCGTACTGCGGGACAAGGACGACCCGTCGAGCCTGATTCCGCGCATTCGCTCGGAGGAGATCGATTCGTTCCTGCCCCTCGCGCACGGCCGGATGAGAAAGAAGCTGATCGCCGCTCGCGACGCGGTCCGAGCCGGCGTACCTCGTGTCGTCATCGCGCCGTCAAACGTGAACGCCCCGGTGAAGGGCGCGCTCGCCGGCGGGGGTACGGTGATCGGATGAGCGCGGGTCCGACGAACCTCGAGTTCGGGGAAGGGGGGCGCCCACGGCCCACGATCGTTCGCGGTGAGGGAGGGGCGCTCTGGGACGATCGCGGCCGACGACTGGTCGACCTCGGAGCAACGCACGGCGTCGGGAACCTGGGTGCCTGCCCGCCGACGGTCGTCCGCGCCGTGCAGGCCCAGGCGGCCCAGCTGCTCTACCTCGGCTCCGGGTACGCGAACCCGGTCCGGACTGCATTCCTCGAGAAGCTCCTCGGCCTGCTGCCCCCCTCGTTCGGGCGGGTCTTCCTCTCCAACTCAGGAACCGAGGCGGTCGAAGCTGCGATCAAGATCGCGCGCTCCTCGACCGGGCGTCCGAAGATCGTCGCGGCGATGCGCGGGTTCCATGGCCGGACGCTGGGTGCGCTCAGCGCGACCTGGCGGAAGGAACTGCGCGAGCCGTTCGGCCCCCTCGTTCCGGAGTTCGTTCACGTCCCGTTCAACGACATCGCGGCCCTCGACGCCGCGGTGGACGAACGCACGGCGCTGGTCCTTCTCGAACCCGTGCAGGGGGAGGGTGGGGTCCACGTCGCGACCGCGGAGTACTTGCGGGCGGCACGAGCCGCGGCGGACCGGACCGGTGCCCTCCTCGGATTCGACGAGGTCCAGACCGGAATGGGTCGGACCGGGCGACTCTTCGCCTTCGAGCACTGGGGCGTTCTGCCCGACCTGCTGGTGCTCTCGAAATCGCTCGCGGGTGGGATCCCGATAGGAGCGACCGTCACGACGACCGAGGTCGAGTCCCGGTTCCGGGGAAGCCATCACTCGACCTTCGGAGGGAACCCTCTGGCCTGCGCCGCCGGCATCGCGGCGCTGGACTTCGTTGTCGGAGGGAGGCTCCCGGAACGGGCCGAACGGCTGGGCCGGGTGGCGCTCGAGGGCTTCCGGTCGCTTCCCGCCTCCCGGGTGCGCGAGGTCCGTGGGCTCGGCCTGATGATCGGCATCGAGCTCCGGGACAAGGTCGCTCCCGTTCTCGCGGCGCTCGAGGCCCGCGGGTTCCTTGCGATCCCGGCGGGCGCTACGGTGCTTCGCCTCCTTCCTCCCCTCGTGATCGAGGAGACGGACTGGGACCAGGGCCTTGCTGCGGTGGCCGAGGCGATCGGCGATGGATGAGGCGGACGTCCTGGAGCGCCTCGTGGCGCCCTACAGCCCCTCGGGCGCCGAGGGACCCGCCGTCTCGGTGTTCGTCTCCCTCGCTCGCAGCCTTGGGTATCGGGCCCGGGTGGATCGGGTTGGTAACGGAGTGGCAGAACGGGGTC
>DATGZQ010000013.1:0-3127 GCA_035297125.1 Thermoplasmata archaeon | reverse complement strand
CCCGCCGACCGCGGCCGACGTAGATTGCTCCGACTCTTCGAGATAGAGACCAACGGCGGGGGAATCGGACCGATCGTTCGCGGCTTGCGGGGTCGAGTCGCCGCGCGGGACATTTCCACCGCAGGCGTCGGACCGGATCGGACGCTCCTGCGGGTAGCCGTACCCATGCCAGCCAACTGTTCGACCGCGTTCGACCTGGGCGACTTTTGTCTCAGCTGCCCGTACCTCCACGGCCCGGAGCCGTTGGATTCGGCCACGTGGAAGGTGCTCGTCCCCCGTATCGGTGACGCACGCCGCCTCCTTCGGGCGTCGCTTCGCCCGGGGAGGTCCCGGCCCACGCTGACGCGGGCAGGGGCATACCGACGGCGCTGGGGGCTTACCGGACGGCAGGAGCGGGCGCTCCGACTGGCGTTCCAACTGGGGTACTTCGACTACCCGCGTCGGGCACCCCTTTCCGAGGTCGCCGCCGGGCTCGGCGTCGGCCGTTCGACCGCTCTCGAGTTGCTGCGGAAGGCCACCTCGAAGCTCGCCGGACAGCGATTCCAGGCACAGCCGCCGTTCGATCGTCCTCCCTGAAGGATTCCCCCGCCCCCGAAGGCCGGATGCCGGTCACGTTTACGTCGGGCTGGGGGCGGCCGCCTTCGTTGGCGATCGTAGCGGGATGACCGAACGCGCTTTGCCGGCCTCGATCATCATCCGGAACACGCTCTCCACGAGGGCGGGCGTCAGACCTTGCTGCTCCGCCCACCGACGGGCACGATGCACGACGACCTCCTCCTGAGCGGGATCGGTAAGGGACCCATCTGCTTGGGAACGCACCGCGATTGCGAGACCGGCCGCCTCCACCCGCGCCGCCACCAGGAGCACGATGGCCCGATCGATCTCTTCGAGGCGATCGCGGAGGGAGGTAAGCGAGGGATTCGGCTCGCGCGGCACCGGCATTCGGTGGGTTGGAGTCACCGCGGGGCCAAGTTCCTTCGACCGCACCGGTGCGGTGGCCGGCTCACATACGGGGCGCCGTGCACCGGCCGATGGAGATCGTTCTCGCTTCGAACTTCGACGACCGATTGGTCGAAGAAACCTCCGATCTGCCAATTTCCACGTTCTTCGGTGGATTCCCGGTACAACTGACGGGCGGGTGACGGCCTCCCACGATCCTGCCCCCGGTCGACCCGGAACGATTCCGAAAGCATCTCGAGGTGGTCCACCGACATTCGCGCCGGTTCTTCGCCACCCTCAACATCAACGACCTCGGACTGAAGGAGTACGGTGCAGGGTATGTCGACCGACTTCTGAGGGAGGTCGGTGACCTCATCGACCTGGGGGTCGATGGATTCGTAGTCGCCCTCCCTGCTCTGATCGAAGCGATCCGGAGCGCCTGGCCGGACATCCCGATCTCCGTCTCCACGTTCGCCCGGATCCGAACGGTGACCCAGGCGGAGTACTTCCTCAAGCTCGGAGCACGGACGATCATCCTGGAAGAAGCGAATCGCGACTTCCGGCTGATCCGAGGACTCGTCCGTCTGGGGGCGGAAGTGGAGATCCTGGTGAACCAGAGCTGTCTGCCCTCCTGCCCGTACCGGGGACATCATCTGAACACGAGCTCGCTCGCTTCGCAGCCGGAAGCGGTCTGCCCGGCCTTCGAGTATCCGATCCTGGAATGCGGACTGGAGTATGTTCAGGACCCGGCGAAACTCATCTCGGGGATCTTCGTTCGCCCCGAGGACCTCTCCGTCTTCGAGGAGGTCGGAGTGACCCGCTTCAAGGTTTCGGGCCGGAATCGATCGACCGACTGGCTCGTGCGCTCGGCCCGGGCGTATGCTCAGCGGTCGTATCCCGGCAACCTCGCGGACATCCTGAGCCTGGTCCAGGTCAAGGGGCCTTCGGCCGCCCTCCAGCGGATCGCGCGAGGTCCGGACGGGGAGGATGCCCGTACCCTCGCAGGAGCGTTCATGTCGCTGTCCGAGCTATCGATCGACAACCGGGCATTCCCGGCCGACTTTCTCCGACACATCGCCGGCGTGGATTGTGAGCACACGACGTGCCAGGCGTGCGGGTACTGCCGGGGGGTCGCGGCGAAAGTGCTTCGAATAGGCGGACGCCCCGTTTCGGAGTACGCGCCACCCGTGGGCCTCCCTCCGGCCGTTCGCATGCTTTCGCGACTAGGCCCCGCGCCCGCGTAATCGGAACGAGGCGGGGGTCCCGCGAGGCGGCTCGGGTGAGCCGACAATCGACCCGGAACCTTCGGGATGCCCAGCTCGGCGAGCACGACGTGGTGCCTTTGGGTCCCTCGGGGCGAGGACCCGGCTATTCCGAGGTCGGGTAGTACGCTTCCTCTCCGAAGTGGGTCTCGTCCAACCCGAGCTTTTGTTCTTCGGAGTTCGCCCGCAACGGCGAGAAGTAGTTGATAATCCGCATGATCGCGTAGGTGCCGAAGAAGGCGAACGCCGCCACCACGGCCACCGCGAACATCTGCAGCAGGGCGAAGTGGACGTTTCCGTACACCAAGCCGTTCTGGCCCGCGGCATTGATCGCTACCGACGCGAAGAGCCCGGTTGCGACCGTTCCCCACATCCCGCCGACGCCATGGCAGGCGAAGACGTCCAACGAGTCGTCGAGGGTGCTCCGGGCCCTCCACCGGCACACGAAGTTGCACCCTACCCCCGCCACGACCCCGATCACCATGGAGAAGGCGGGGCTGACGAATCCCGCCGCCGGAGTGACGGCGGCCAGTCCACACACGAAGCCGACGCACATGCCCACTGCGGAGGGCTTACCCTTCCAGAACCAATCGAGCATCATCCAACTGACTCCGGCGGCGGCGGCCGCCAGATTCGTCGTGACCAGCGCGTTAACGCCAATATCGTTCGCCGCGAGCGAACTCCCCGCATTGAAGCCGAACCAACCGAACCAGAGGATCGCCGTCCCCAGGATCACGTAGGGGACGTTGTTCGGGCGAGCCTCCTTGCCGAAGTCCACCCCCCGCCCGATGACCAGGGCGGCGGCCAGCGCGCTGACCCCCGCGGTCGTGTGGACCACCATTCCGCCGGCAAAATCCTCGACCCCCATCACGTGAAGCCACCCACCGTCCCCCCAGATCCAATGCGCGACCGGGAAGTAGATGAAC
>DATGZQ010000012.1:0-6334 GCA_035297125.1 Thermoplasmata archaeon | reverse complement strand
CGACTGTCGTGGGATGTAGCCGAAGGTGCCGAACGTGAACGACCCCAGCGTGAACCCACCGATGAGGGCAAAGACCGCGACAGCCAATACGAGGTAGAAGGTGCCTCGAAGGGCTGTGCGTTTCATGACCCGAGACCCCTCCGCGGGGGAGCCTGCGAGCGGCCCGCCGATATTTAACCCCCGCGGGCTCGGTCGGGTGGCCCAGACCTTCGTGGTCGAGCGGCCACGCCTGTCCTGGGGGTTCGACCTTCGAGCCGCGCGCGCCGGAACCTAGACGCGGGGCATCGCAGCCAAGACAGTGGGGACGCCGGTGCGGAACGTACGGTACCGAGGCTTCCAACCCAGCGCCCGCAGCTTTCGGTTCGAGGCCCTGCGGCTGGCGCGGTTCAGGATCGCGATCTCCTTTCCCCATTCCTTGGACGCCTGCGCGAACGAGATGCTCCCCGCCGGGGCGACGCCCAGGCGCTTCGAGACGAAATCGGCGAACTCCTTGGTCCTCGCGGGCCGGTCGTCCACGACCAGGTACGTCTCTCCCGGCACCCACCGCTCGCAGACGGTCCGGAACGCCTCCCCCGCGTCCTGCCAGTGCACCGGGGCAAGGAAGTTCGACCCGCTGCCGATATAGGCGTAGGACCCCGCGCGCAGGCCCGCGACCATCTCGGCGAACCACGAACCGGGCCCGTAGATCATCCCCGGCCTGAGGGTCACCGACTCGATCTTCCTTCGGACGACCCGTTCCGCGTCGAAGTTCGCTTTCGAGATCGACAGGGGTGCCACGGGACTCTTCTCCGTCACGCTGCGCGGGTTGTCCCGGTACACCCAGTAGCCCGACCCGATGACGCACCGGGGCACGCCGGCGGCCACCGCCGCTGCGACCAGGTTGCGACCGCCCTGGACCCTGACCCTCCGCCGTTCGGCGATGCTCCCGTGAGACGCCTGGGCCAGGTGGATCACCACATCGCAGCCCCGGCTCGGGCCTTTCAGGCTCTCCGGCTTCAGCAGGTCGCCGAGGAACGGTGTCCCACCGTCGGACACGACCCCCGCGAACTGCTCACGGGAGCGGACGATGCCCCGGACCTCGTGGCCGGCCCGGGAGCACGCGTGAACGACGGCACGGCCAACGAACCCGGCGGCGCCCGCGACGAGGATTCGCATCGCAGTTTGGACGGCGCGGCGCCAGATAACCCTGAGCGGACCCGGGAGCCTGGCTCGTCCGACGAGGCCGCCGACCCGAGCGTCAGGGGAGGTCGTACGCGGCGAAGTCGAGCCGGGTGCGGTACTCGGGCCATCGCTCGCGGGCGGGTCGCGCGAGCGGCAGGAGATCCTCCTCGGCGGGCGGGGTCCTTCCCTTCTGCCGGCTGACGCCGGATTCGGCCTCGTACTCGAGGTGACGCTGTCGGGCGAGCGCGGCTCGCACCGGGGCGGGAGGGTCGATCAGGTGGCACTGGGGACACCGGCATGTGCTCGCCATCCGGGGAAACTCTGCGAGGAACCCCTTGGGCCTGACGAGGCTCCCGCCGGATCGGGGGGCGAACGCCCGGTCGGGTGGCGGCAGGGGGGCGACCGTCCCTTCCTCGGATGCGGAGATGCCTCGGCCGTGCCGGTGCCAGTCCCGCCAGTGGTAGACCGGAAGCGCAGCGAGCATCCCCGCCGGCGGGACATCCGGCTCGCTCGGCGGGGACCGGTCGGGGGAAAGCTCGGAGGCGCCTGCCGCGAGGCCCGCCAGCGAAGGCCCGACATCCGTCGCGAGGGTCGCGGGAGGCCGAGCGTCCCGAGCTCCGAGTTGCATACCACCCACAGCCTTCAGGGCAGCCGACGCGGAGACGATGCGCGCCAGGAGTCCCGGAAGGTCGTAGAGGCCCTGGTGCGCCTCCGAAGCGGGGGGCTGCTCCGGCGCCGCCCCGACCGACGGAGCCGGAAACGGTGACCGTTCTGCCGGACCAGCGGGCACGTCGACCTCTTGGCTGGGCGACCCCCGAGCCGCCTCTGGGGTCTCGGGGGTCGGGCGGGCCCGAGGCGCCGGAGGCGTCGGCTCGGTCGCCGGCTCGGATGGTGGCTCGGCTCGGATCGTGGTATCGGCCGGCGACTCCGGAACGGTCGGCGCGGGGAAGAGCGGGAACTTGGGGATCAGGAGAGGCGAGAGGCGCGAACCGGGAACACGGGCTCTCGGGGCCGGTTGCGCGGGAAGCGCCGGCACGGCAGAGATCTCCCGCGCGGTCGATCCGCCCGAGAGCGGGAACCTTGGCACCAGCAGAAGCGAGAGCCGCGGGCTGGGGGGTCGGGCTCTCGGAGCGGGCACGGCCCCCGGGGCGGGAGGAACGACTACCTCCCCGGGCGGGGGTGGAGCGGGCGGCCTGCCGGTGAAGGAGAACCGTGGGAGCAACATCGGCGGGGGGGGTGGGCTGGCCAAGGGAGCCAGGGGGGCGGGTTCGGCGTCTGGAGGATGCGGGGCGGCGGGTTCGGAGGGGGAGTTCAGGGTTGGGAGGCGGCTCTCAAAGGAGAACCTCGGGACCACCATCACCGAGGGGGGCGGGCCGGCCCCCGGCGACTCGACCTGGGGGACGAGACGCGGCAGAGGAGGAGCCGAGGGTTCCCACGCCGCCAGCACCCGGAACGTAGGCGGCCTGGTTCGAGCGACCATCGGAAACTTCGCGGACGGCGCCCGGACGGCCTCCCACTATAACTGATGATTGTCGGACGGTCGGACCGTGGGTTTGGAAGGGTTATCCACCCCACCAGGAGCGCCCGATCGACTTCAGGCTCCATCCATCCCGACGCTCGTCGAGTCCAGGAGACGGAAAGCGGATCCCAGGGCCGACCGGCAGCGACGACGTCCGGTCGGTCCCTTCCGGCGAGATAAGAAGGCGGCCCGGAGGGTCCGTGGGCTCCGGTCCGCCCGAACGACCGCGAACCACCGACCTTTCGTGCCAAGGAATCGGGATAGGCGATGTCGACCGCCGGGCCCTGATAGGCCCGGCGGTCGGGAAAGGGTTCCCCTCGTCGTTACTGCTGGGGTCCGCTCGGTGGGGTTTCCTCGCCAGGTCCCGCGGGCTCCTGCCACTGGGCTGCGGGAGGAGGGGCGGCGGCCTTCGGGCGGCGTAGAAGCGCGACCAGGGCGATGAGGAGTGCCACGACGGCGACGATGAGGGCCACCTCAAAGCCGGTGTTGTAGTTCGACTGTGTGACGTACGAGGGCGTGCTGGCCGAGCTGCTGGTGGACGAGAACGAGACCAGCACGAGGTAGTTACCCCCGACGGTCGCGCTCCCCGTGATCGGGGCGGCGGTGTAGCCCGACACGACGGAGATCTGGTAGGAGTATGTGCCCGCCGGAACCGTGAACGATAGCGAGGGTCCGACCGTGGACTTCTCGACGCCATCGAACACCGCGGACCAGGTCGTCCCCGTCGGCAGCCCGGACTCGTTGATCAGGACCGTGTAGGTCGCGGGGGTCGGAGCGGTCGTGGACGAGAACGCAACGGACACGAGATAGTTGCCTCCGACCGTGGCGGTGCCCGAGGACGGAGTCGCCGCGTAGCCGGTCACCCCGAGGACCTGGTAGGAGTACGACCCTGCCGATACGGTGAACGAGAGCGAGGTTCCGCTGGTGGTCTCCTCGACCCCGTTGAAGACCGCGGACCAGGAGGTCTCGCTGGGCAAGCCGGTCTCGTTGATCCAGACCGTGTAGATCGTCGGGGCGGGAGGTGTAGTGCTAGAGAAGGCCACCGACACGAGGTAGGCGGCGCCCACGGTCGCGGTGCCTGCCGAAGGCGAGGCAGTGTAGCCAGGCACGCCTAGGATCTGGTAGTCGTAGGTTCCGGCCGGCACGGTGAACGTCAGGGAGCCAGTGTCCGTGGACTTCTCGACCCCGTTGAAGATCGCCGACCAGGTCGTCTCGCTCGGGAGTCCCGTCTCGAGGACCGTCACCGAGTAGCTCGTAACGAGGGTCGACGAGAAGCTGACGGGGACCGTGTAGTTCGCCGAGACCGAGAACGATCCACTGGACGGAGAGGCGGCGTAGTCGGTCGGGTTGACTACCGAATACGCGTACGTGCCAGCGACCACGACGAACGAGAGCGTGGTTCCGTTGCCGGTCTGCTCGACGCCGTTGAACCACACCGACCAGCTCGTGGCGGGCGCAAGCCCACTCTCCACGAACGAGACAGAGTAGAGCGCCGCGAAGTCGATCGTCTGGCTGACCGCGCCGGTCGCCACGACGACCGCGCCGGACGACGGCGAGATCGAGTAGCCGCTGATCGCAGACACCGTGAAGCCGTAGGTCCCGGGGAACTCGTCGAAGCTGATCCAGCTACCGACTGTGGTCTGGGTCGAGCCGTTCAGGGTCACGGACCAGCTGGTTCCGGACGGGAGGACCGAGTCGTAGAACGTGACGGCGTACATCCCGGCCGTCGCACCGATCGGGTGGTAGTCCCACGCCCCGCTCGAGACGGTGTACGGGTTGAGCACGCCGTTCGTGTACGAGTGCCAGTCGGCCCAGTAGTTCCCGACCTCGCTCGAGCTGTTGAACACGTTGCTCGACGAGTCGCTGAACGCCTGGATGTGCGCAGCGTCGTAGGTCCCGGTGGCTCCGTTGTTTCCGATGAGGTTGTTGAGGTAGACCCAGTTGCCGGTCCCGTCCTCGATGTCGACCCCGTATCCCGTCGAGTCAACGAACGAGCTCCCGGTGATCAGGTTGTCGGCGGCGCCCGCGTTGAGCTGGACACCGATCGCGTCCTCGAACGCGCCGATCCCGCTGAAGGTGCTGCCGAAGGTGCCGTTGAGCAGGAGACCGAAGTCCCCGTAGGATGCGTTGACCGACTGAACCGCCAGCGCGTCCGAGTGCAGGTCGAACAGAGCGGCGGGGTACTCCGTCGTGGTCATGTTCTCTACCGTGCACTGGTAGCTGCCAACGGTGAGCACGGCGGCGATGGGAATCTCCCCTTCGAAGAGGAAGTACCAGGGGCTCTCGACGTACGTGTCAGCAGCGATGACCCCGTAGATGTGGATCTGGGAGCTGCTCACCAGGAGGACTCCGATGGAGAAGTCGGTCGCGTTGGTCGTGTTGACCCAGGAGTCGGTGTCGTTGAGGAACGCCACCCCGAGCGCGACGTCGCTGGCGTTGGTGACCGACACGTAGACCTGGCTGGAATCCTGCGCGACCACACCAGCGCCCCCGTCGAACGCGGTCGTATCTTGGACGAAGATGTACGTCGAATCGTTCACGAAGATTCCCACGCCGTTGTCGGTGGCCGTAGTCTGGTAGACGTAGATGTACTCGGAGGGATCGATGTACACGCCGACGGCGTTGACACCGCTCGCGGTCGTGTTGAAGACCGCGACGTACCCGGACGCGGTGACGTTCACTCCGATTGACAACCCGTTCGCGCTGACGTTCTCGATCTCGACGAAATCGGATCCGAGGACCTGGAAGCCGACAGTCGTGTTCAAGAACGCGTTCCCGACCGCCGCGACGTTCTGGACGAACACATCCTCGGTTTCGTAGGCCTCCGCCCCGACCGAGCCGTTCGTCGCTGTAACGTTGGAGATTGCGACCTCACCGGACCCGAAGGCGGCGACGACTCCGATGCTGTTGTTCGCGTCCACCCCGGTCACGTTGTAGAGTCCGAAGTTGTCGAGGATCTCGGCCCCGATGGAATCGTTGACCGCGATGACGCCGGAGAGGGTACCCCCGAAGACGTCCGTGAGCTCGACGCCGAAGGAATCCTCCGCGACGAAGACGTTGGAAACGTTCGTGTTCGACGTAGCAAAGAACTCGAGACCGGGGGTGAAGAACCCGTTGTCGACCACCGAGGTGGCCACGACGGTCACGTCGGTCGAGAACTCTGCCTCGACGCCTACGGACTCGATTGTGGCCTCGACGTACTCGATGTAGGAGCTGAAGCAGCCGTCCAGAATCGCCCCTTCCGAAATGTCGGAAGCGTAGAGATCGAACAGATCGGTGTAGTTCGCGTCGATCCCGTAGAAGCCCGCGGACTCAAACTCCGCGTCGATGCTGGTGAACTCACCGTACATCCCTCCCTCGTCGAGGACGCCCAGACCGCCGAGGGCCGTCTGGAGAGCTACTCCGTAGGCAAAGGGAGAGTTGAGGACCGTCAGGACGACGGCGCCGTAGATCGCGAAACTGTCGGCCACGACGACGCCCGGCGACTGCGCCGCCCATATCCCGAAGGAGTCGTCCAGGCTCGTGATGTTGTAAGCAACCGCGCCCGTCGTGTTCCACAGAGAGACTGCGCCCCCGATCGCCACACCGGTGCCCGTGACGTAGCCCGACACCGTAAGGTTCGCGAAGTAGTCGTTATCGCCGCTCCAGATCGCG
>DATGZQ010000011.1:0-7840 GCA_035297125.1 Thermoplasmata archaeon | reverse complement strand
TGGACGACGAACCGATGTACGACCTTCCCTTGGCCCTCGGCGACGCCCAGGCGAGTCTCGAAATAGACCCGGAGCACGTAGGGACGGTCCTGCATCCCGAGGGCTCGGAACGCGGCGCGGACTCCGTCCCCTACATTGATCGCGCGGAGAAAGTGGTTCGCGCCTCGTCCCGGGCTCACAAGATCAGTCGCGCGAGTCAGCTTCTCGCCTCGAGCCATTCGGTATCGCAGGTAGTCCTCGATGGCTCGGCACGTCACGGACGGAGCGAAGGTCACGTAGGTATGGCGCGCCTTCGAGATCCCTTCCCGCACGATGACCAGTGCGGGGGTCTTTTTGAATCGGGGTCGATCTCCGGTAAGCTCGAGCTCCGGGAGGTCCCCCAGCGTCAACCCGTCTTCGCCGAGGTAGTCCCCGACGACCTCCGGTCGGACCCCGCTGTATGCCATCAGCGCGCAGATTACGCGGTTTCTGACGGGGGCACGCGCGAGGACCGCCCGGACCTGCTCAGGCGTAGGGGCGACCTCATCCACGAGCGTCGGGGTGGAGTCACGTCCGCGTACGTTGACCCCGCGCACCGATGGGCGGCCCGCGTGCTTTCGCCAGGAATTGACGGCCTTGACGGTGCTGTGGATGTAGGAGCCAGCATGCTTCGCCTTCGACTCGGCCTCGACGAAGTCGAGGACCACGTCGCGGAGCGCTTTGTCGCCCATCTTCGCCAAAGCCTCGGGGCTGGTCTCCATCGCCCGACAGAAGGCTGCGAGCCTCCGGGCGTAGACGTCCGCAGTGGCTCGACTACCCTGGGCGACGTTTCGATGCCAGCGGCGGCGGTCCTCGCCTTCCGCCAGGAAGGGCTCGAGGCGTGGGGTGCGATCTGGGGCCATGAAGAGGCTATAGGAGGCTGGGTTCTAATAGCTTATCATCTTAGACCCGACTGGGCCCATGGTCCACGGACGCGCCTGGAGAGAGCGAGACAGTATTTCTCCCAACGCGAGGGAAGTATTATCGGCCGAAGTCACGCATCATTCCCACGGAGGGAGACATCAAGGTCCAGGCATGGGGTGGATCCAGCCGCCGCGCTCCGGTGTCGCACGTCCAACCAAGTCCCGGTTCCGCCGTTCCCGGATCGGAGCGGCACGGCGACCTCTGCCTCTGCTCTTGGCCGCCATCCTGTCGGCCGAGATCGTCATCGGTGCAGGGATAGCGACCGACTGGTTCTGGTTCGGTCCGGCCAGCGGTTCGTCCGCTCCAGGCGGAGGGGGCAAACCGGGGCCAAACCCCAACCCCTACAACGAGACGATCCTGGGCGTATGGGCCGGGATCAGCTATACGGGCGCGATGAGCGGCTACTTCATCGCGCTTCAAGGGAAGGAGATCTGCGGCCACTGCCCTGCCATTCCCTTCACCGATTACAACTTCTCGCCGCCGGTCGCGGGGTTCTGGTTCTACTTCAATGTCACGAGCAACGCGACCACGTACGAAACGATCTCCAACTTCACGGTGGCGACGAGCGGGGCTAACCCGGAGTTGTTTTCCCCCGGGTTCGTCTCCTGCTGCTACCCTTCGTACGAATCAACGACGGCCAGGGTCGGGTTCACTCCGAGTGAGACCGTCGGGCTCGCTGCCTTCGTCCACGCTGCGTCCATACCCGACGTCGGTCCCTCCGGCTTTGTTCTCTACTTCAACGTCACGTCGCCGTAGCTTGCCACGGGTTTGCTCCGGGTGGCGGGCTCCGCGGCAGGCGCGCGACACGGCACTCCCTCCCTATCTTCAGGACGGGGGCGGGGCTCGATCGCGTTCCCGCGAGGGTGGATTCCCCGGCACTTCCGGAGACATCCTGGACGGTGATCGCCGTCGTCGCCAGACGACGAGACCGAGGCCGGCCACGAGTAGGATCGCCAGGATGGAACCGGCTTCCAAGGCGCTAACATTTCCGGCGCCAAGGCCGACTCGCGACGGAGGCGTAAGGTTCGCCGGAAGGTTCTCGCCGAAAGCGATGAAACCGTACATTCCGCTCTGAAAGTGTCCCGATACGTTGCATACGAACTCGTACCAGCCAGGCGCCACCGGCGACTGGAACGTCCCTACAGATTGCTCGCCCGAGCCGTTGAGCAACCTCGAGTACATCGCAGGGTAGTTCTCGAACAGTTGATTCAACTGGGTCGGGGTGTACGAGGTGGGAATGACGAAACCCTCTCGCGTGGAGATCGTGAACGAGTGTTGCAGAACGTCCGAGTCTTTGAAAGTGACGGTGATGTTCGCGTCGATCGGCACTTGCTGGAAGGTGTCCGGCTGGTAACCGTAGTCCGACGTCGCCGTCACGTTGATGGCGCCCGTCGCCAGGGCGGCCACAAAGGTAGCCGTCGGCGGGGGTGATGGGCTGACGGGACAGGCGAGCATTCCCCCAAGGAGGAGAAGCACAACCCCCACTGCCACCGTACTCTTGACGCCCATTTTGCCACACTGGCTTACTGAACGATTCCTGAACGCGGCCTTCACTTACATAGGCCCTCCGTGTGTTTCACGGAACCTAGCGCGCCCGAGTCCCTACGCCGGCGCGTCTCGCGAGGGGGGAACGTTCCCGGTCGACCCAAGATTTAAGCCCGAGGTGGGGGCTGTTATCACTCGCGAGCCGCGGGGGCGTCAGCCCTGTACGGCATGCGGCCACCCCTCATGGGGAGGGCGCCCAGAACGGTCCGTCAAGAGAAGGAAGGACGATGATCCAGCCTCGCGCCGCTCCGCCAGTCGCTGACTCAGGCGGAGTCGCAGCTCGCCGCCGTGTTTCGGACCTAGAGCAATGGCGGATCGCGACGTTCCATCAGCTCGGACACTACTTCCGGACGAACCGGTTCTATGGCCTCCTCGGTTTCGTGGTCCTGCTCTCGGGCCTCACCCTCGCGTTCGAGTTCAGCACCGGGATCGCCAGGGTCCAGTTTACGCAACTCTACAGCCCCTCCGAGTACCTGAGCAACTACCTGGTGGACACGGGCCTCTTTGTCGTTCTCGCGGCAGCGTTCTTCGGCGGGGACGCGTTGAGCGTCGACTTCTCGACGGGCGCGGGATACTACATGCTGGTCCTGCCGATCCGGCGTCCGGTCCTGCTCGCCGGCCGGTACGCTGCGGCGACGCTCGTCACCGCGGCCATCGTAGGCGTCTACTACCTGTTCGGGACCGTCGGGGCAGTCTACTTTTTCGGTACCCAGCGGATCCCGTGGGAGCTTCTGGTCGAGTCCCTGGGCATAGCCGTCGTATTCTCCCTCGCCGCGCTGAGCGTAGCCTTTTGCGTGAGCGCGTTCGTACGCTCCCCCTCCGCGGGTGTCCTCATCACCATCCTCGCGCTCTACGTGGGGTTCACCACGCTTCAGGCGACCCTCGAACTGGCCGGCTTCGAGCCGTGGTTCTCGTTGAGCTACGCCGGGGGCGCGATGGCCGCAGTTCTTGATACTGATTTCATCCACCTGCAAGCAGTTCCTATCGGCGAGGATCAGTACTACAACATATGGTCCGCCACGGTCAGCGAGGGCGTTGCCATCATGGCGGCCTACGTGGCCGTCTTTCTGCCGTTGAGCGCTGTTCTCTACCAACGCAAGGAGTCCACAGGCTGAACCATGGGCTCCTTCGAGGTATCCGGACTTTCGAAATCGTTCCGGACGGGTCCGCCCGCCCTTAGCGACCTCTCGTTCCGGTATGAAGGCGCCGGAGCGATCGGCTACTTGGGGCCGAACGGCGCCGGCAAGACCACCACGCTGAAGCTCCTGGTAGGCCTGCTCCGCCCGTCCCGGGGTCACGCCTTCGTGAACGAGATCGACCCGATGATCGACCGAAAGGGAGCCCTATGGGATGTGGGCGCGCTCATCGAGACCCCCGAGCCTTACCCCACGCTCAACGTCCAGGAGGCCCTGGATGTGGTCGGGCGCGCCCGGGGCCTCTCCCGTGACGACATCGACAGGGAGGTGGACCGCTGCCACGAGCTCCTCGACCTACCCCCCCTCGACCTACGGATCGGCTGGCTGTCGAAGGGCCAACGGCAGCGCGTCGCTCTCGCGGCCACCCTGATGGGGGATCCCTCGGTTCTGCTGCTCGACGAGCCGACCAGTGGCCTCGACCCCGCCGAGCGCGTGCTCGTGCGCCGGCTGTTGAACCGACTGAAACGCGACCACCTGGTGTTCATGAGTTCGCACCAGATGTTCGAGGTTACCGAGGTATGCGACCAGCTGGTCTTCCTCAACCAGGGCCGGATCCTGCTCAAGGACCGCGTTGACCGGGTTTCGGACCGGATCCGTGCCCTCCAGGTGGATGTCGAGTTCGAACGTCCGGTTGCGGCCGAGGCGACGGCTGCGCTACGGACGATCGCCACGGACGTGGTCGCGATCTCCGAGCGACGATGGCGAATCTCGTTCGACGGAAGCGACCAGAATCGGGTCCGCCTGCTCGAGCTCTGCCAAGGAATCGGTCCGGTCGCGCAGTTCTCCAACACGTCCCTCGTTCTCGAAGAGGCGTATCTCGAGCTGCTTTCCAAGTCCGCGAGCGAGGCATGAGCGACCCTGCCCGAGGCTCGCCGGCAGGATCCCAGCCTTCCGCCCGACCGCTCGCAGGAGACGGCGGCATCAAGGCCGGGGCCCCGCGGGCCGGGGAGCCGGCGGCTCCCGGTGCGTTCGCAGGGCGCGCCCGCGCGTTTCGGCAGGAACAGACGAGGCGGCGGAGCACGCGGAGGGAGCAGATTGTGGATGTTCTGTTGGTCGCAGCCATCGTGATCGGGGCCTACGTGATCGTGAACGAACGACCGTACTCGCCGGACACCGGGAATACGGGACCAACGACCCCTACCGGTCCTCCTATCCTGGTCCATTTCGGGACTCCCTCGGAGAGCAGCGCCACCTGCGGCGCGGGTGGGACTGCGTACACCGAGAGTATTCCGTGGACGAATTCCACCCGGCCGGTGGCTACGGGAGAGGTCTACGTTCGGGTCTACGAGATCTGGGATGGGGATTACATCCCGGATCCCAACGCGGTAGCGAACGCTACCCCGACGAACCCGTGCGCCGGGTCGCCTCCCGACTCCACGGCGCTCTGGTATGTGGTGTTGGCCGCACCGAACGGCACGAACCTCCTCACGTACACCGAGGCGAATGCCTGGACTTCGGTGACCCACGGTTCGACGAACCTCGCGATCGAGAACGACTCGGCCCTGATCCTCGTCACCGCGAGTTCGCTCGCGGGCACGGGGCGGGGCATCGAGGTCATCGGGTTCGTCGGCGGCTCCCAGATCTCGGGCTCCATACCGCTCTGAGGACCCGCCCCAACCAGGGGAGCAGCTCACCGCGGTAGAAGTGCCCCCTCGGATTTTCCGCGCCGCCTTCAGGTCCGAGTCAAGGGTCCGCCCGCGCCGCCAACGCCCTCCGGCGGCCGGCGAACCCATCAAGAAAACCTTAAACCGATGTAGAATTCCCACACATCGATGGCCTCTAACGCAGTGATCGCAGTCGTGGTGATCCTGGTTGCCGCCGGCGCCGGCGGTCTCGGGTTTTTCGGCGGATACGAATACAGGACCTCGCCCGCGGCCTCTTCGGGAGCGGTGGAAAACTCCACACTCAGCGTGCTGGGCGCCGGAACCCTCAACACCCTGTTCCCCCAGCTCGCTCGAGCACTGGTGAACGAGACACCGGGGATCACCGCACCTCCGGCGGCTCAAACGTACGAAGGGTCGCTGGACGTAACGACGGCCATCACTTCCCTGCAGGCCAAGGCAGACGTCGCCGCCCTGGCCGACTTCCGGCTCGCCCCGCAGTTGCTCGAACCAACCTTCGCCAGCTACGAGATCGTCTTCGGTTCGACCCCCGAGGTCCTAGCGTACAACTCCTCCATCTCGGCTTTCGACGGGATAAGCGAGTCCAACTGGGCGGAGAAGCTCGTCACCGACGTGAACACTCCCGGCAATGCCCCGCTCGGAGTCTGGAACGCCTCGAGCGACCCCAACGGGTACAACGAGATCTTCAGCCTCCAGCTGCAGGGTATGCTCTACAACAGCAGCCCGACCCTGTTCTACGATACCTTCTACAGCGGCGGGGCCCACACCCCGGCCGTGGCGAATACGCTCACGACCAAGGTCGAACACGAGTCCCAGGCAGCCTCGTTGCTCAAGTCGGGAATCGTATCGGCCATCATCACCTACCGCTCGTATGCCGTTGTCAACGACCTGACCTACGTCTCGTTCAACCCGATCGTCGGCCTCCAGGCGAACAACAGCAGCGCTCTGGCCGACTACGCGGAGACCAACACTACGATCTACACTTCCACCGGGGGTACCGCAACGGTCGACGCGGCGCCTGTCCTGTTCGCGGTCACGGTGCCGTCGAACGCTCCCAACCCGGCCCTCGGGGCGGCGTTCGTTCACCTCCTCCTCTCCCCCCAGGGCAGCGCGATCATCTCATACGGCGGGGCGTTCACTCCCATCTTCCCGGGCTGGGCAGACAAGCCGAGAGTGGTTCCGTCCGCGCTCGCGCCGGACGTGACCCCGCTCCCAGCGTGGGCTAGCGCGTTCCTCGCATGAGCCCCGAGCCGGTGGATTCCCCCCCGACGGCACCCCATCGACGCTGGCGCACGGGACCGCTCTGGCTCGCCCTGCAACTGACCCTCTCCGGGACGCTGCTTCTGCTGTTCGTCGTCCCGATCGTCGCGCTGTTCACCTACGCGCCCGCAAAGGACATCCTATCGGCCGCGCGGAACGTAGTGGTCCAGGAGACAATCTGGCTGACCTTCCTCGCCTCGGGAGTCGCGGTTCTCGCCGCCATCGTCTTCGGGATCCCGCTCGGTTACCTGCTCGCCCGACGTGCGTTCCCGGGCAAGGCGGTCGTGGAATCGCTCGTCGCGCTGCCGGTCGTCGTGCCCCACCTCCTGGTCGGGCTCGGCCTGTTCTTCCTGGTCATTCCGGGCACGCCAGTCTACCGGTTCACCCAGGAGATCGGGTTTCCGGTCTACGACACGATCTGGGGTGTCGTGCTCGTGATGGCGTTCGTGAGCGTACCATACACGGTCCTGGCGAGCGAGCTCTCGTTCCGGGCCGTGGACGGACGGGTCCTCGAGGCGGCTCGGTCGCTCGGCGCGGGCAATGCCGAGGTGTTCCTGAACGTCAGCTTCCCAATCGCGCTGCGGGGGATCGTGGCGGGGCTTCTACTGACCTGGGCCCGCGCCGTGAGCGAGATCGGCGGTCTGCTCGTCATCGCCTCCTTCGTGTATCCGGCGGGCCCGTACAGCGGCCCGGTGACTTCGACCGTCTCGGTGTACATCTACCAGCTCTTCCAGGGCGGGAACCTCACGGACGCGGCCGCGGTGAGCTCCCTGTTCCTGCTGATCGCGTTCGCTCTCTTCCTCGGCGTGCGCCTGGGCGAACGGTCGGGCTGGGTTCCGTGGCGGGGGGGCCAACTCGAGCCATGAGCCATCAGTGGACCGTCGAGGGTCTGGAGACCCAGCTCGACCGGTTCCACCTCGGCCCGGTCGACCTCCGGCTGGCTCCGGGGAACGCGATCGCCGTTCTGGGGATGTCCGGCGCGGGCAAGACTACCCTCCTCCGCACCCTCGCGGGCTTCCTGAAGCTGAAGCGGGGCCGGATCCTTCGAGACGGGGTCGACATCTCGAGGTGGCTCCCGGAGGAGCGGGATCTCGGCTACGTTCCGCAGGGGCTCGGCCTGATGCCGCATCGGACGGTTCTTCGCAACGTCCGCTTCCCTCTCGAGATCCGGGGACGGGCGGACACCAACCGCCGAACCCAGGAGCTCCTTGACCAGTTCCGCCTCGGGGAGCTGGCGGATCGCTACCCCTCTCGGCTGAGCGGCGGGGAGCAACA
>DATGZQ010000010.1:0-10864 GCA_035297125.1 Thermoplasmata archaeon | reverse complement strand
CGTAGAGGAGCCCAATCAGTTTGAGCACGTCCCATGCTCCAGCTTCGTAGCACTCCGAACCACCAATGCCCGCAAATGCCGAACCAAGACGGGAGAGGTACTCTAGCTTCGAGTCGAGCCACTCTGAGCCAATGGTCCCGGCCCTCACCCGGTGGGGCGGCTGCGGAAAGCCGGCCAGTCGCGCCGGTGCAGAACTCCCGCCCACCCCCGCGCTTGCCCGATGGCTTGCCATAGCACTATACCGGGACTACGCGCGGCGTCCCCTGTGGCGTCTTTCCGTCCAACTCCAGGGCGAGAATCTCTCCGCCAATGTGCGGGCTGTTCGTGCCAAGGAGGGCCGTGATGTTGGAGACTCCGAGCAAGGTGGAGACTAAGCGGACCTGAGCGGCAAGATAGTCGGCCCGATGTCTCAAGGTATTGCCCCCGGGGATGTACAGAGTTCCGAACCCAGTCGTTAGACCGGGCCCTTGACGCAGCGGATCGAGCGGACCGAGGAGAGGGTCCAGAAAGTGGGAGATGATGGCATACAACCGGAAGTCACCATTTCTCGTCAAATAGGAGGCGGTCGCCGACGATGCCACTAGAGCCTGAGCCGAGGGAAGGTCGAGGTCTTGGTTCGCGTTGATGAGCTGCGGGTTCACCGTGATTCCCCTCGCACTCAGCGCTTGGGAGACTCCGTTGTGAACGTGATAGAGAATAGGGTAGCCCGAGTCAAATCCTGCTACGTGGAAGCCGACCGTAGCTTGCACTCCGCCCACCGGCCTAGCCAAGGGACATGCCGCTCTAAGCTCGGCCTCCAAGTGGGACGCGAGGGAGTGGATGTTCGAAGCTCCTGAAGCCTCCTCCTTCGCAAGGAAAGCAGGCACCCACAACTCGGGTTGGGGGGGAAGATAGTTCCCCCAAAGGCTGATTCCAACCCCGAGCTTCGATGAGCCGAAAACCTTCGGTCGGTAAACGATAGCCCCGCCGCCATGCGGAGTGTAGGCCGAATCCGCCACCATTGCAATCCCGAGGCGTGACACCTCGGTAATGATCAGAGTCATCGCACAACACCGGCGTTGGATTCGGCTCCCGTATCGTCGAGGAGGTTAATGGGCTAGTGCAAGAAAATGGCAATTGGTACTACCCCCCCATCGACCGCCCGGAGCAGGAGTCACCGGCTCACCCGACGATACCCATGGGTGGGCTCGGCCGACCAGGGGAGAGCAGTGGTTCGCGGCAATTCGCGGGGGTTTGCATGATCAGTAGCCCCGGAACATCTCGAACACGATGTCCCCGGGCGGCACTCCGCAGGAATTCTCGAGAAGACGGACCGTCTCTTCGACCATCTCGGGGAGACCGGCGACGTAGTACCTCGGGCTGGGCAGAGGCTTCGCCACCTCACGGATCCACTCCGCGTCGATCCGGCCCACCCGACCGGCCCAAGCGGTCGAAGAATCCGCCGGGCGCGTCACGGTGTACAGGGCGCGGAGGTGGGGGGAGGAGCGGGAGAGCGCATCGAGTTCGGAGCGGAACACCAGCTCTTCGGGGGTCCGCGCGGAGTAGAGCAACCGCCGCTCCACGGAATCCCCCGTGTCCGCGGCGTACTTCATCATCCCCCGGAACGGCGTAATCCCAATCCCCCCGGCAAGGAAGACGGTGGGCCGAGCGGGATCGAGGAGGAAGTGACCGAGCGGACCGTACACCTCGGCCGTGTCGCCAGGCGACATTCGAGCGAGAGCCTGCTTGAACGGCGTGTCGGAGATCTTGCAGGTTACGGCGAGAAAGCCCGATTCCGACGGGCTCGACGAGAGTGAGAATGCGCGCACGGCACCCCACGGGTCATCCACCCCCGGCAGGGCGAGGCGAATCGCCTGATTCGAGAGGTACCGGAACCCCGTTCCCTCGGTAGAGAACCGGAACGTTCGTGCTGTCGGCGACTCGGGGCGATTGTCGATCAGCGGGAGGACGAAGCGTCGGGGGGTCGGAACCGATGGGGGGAGATCTCGTGAAACCGGCACGGACGAACGCAGCTTGTTCGCCCGATAAGGACTGGCCTGGCGCCGATCCGGTCACCGCTCCCCGGAGCCGATCAATTCCCGCGTTCCGGCGGAAGAGACCTCCTCCTGGCGCGCTCGAGACGGCCCCTAACGAGGGGCCTTGGGATGGAGTGTTCCCCATCGGCTGTATTCGAACGGCTCCCTAAGTGCGCGTGGAGCCACGTTCTGCAGTTGGGCTGTGCTCGCTGTCTCAGCACGAAAATACGGAACGTCCAAATACCTCCTGCATCGTGCCCGACTGAGCGTGATTCCATGGTTTCACCAGCTGAGAGCTCCCCGAGCGCAGGCGGCCCGAACTCGCCTGCCATGTCTTCGACGCCCCGGCTGAGCGAGGAAGAGATCGGGGTAGCCCGGTTCGCGGCCGCGGGGCTCGTCCTCGTATCAGGGATTCTCGCGCTGTACTCGATTTTCTCGTACTGGTGGCTGATCAACGGCACCGGGGTTAACGTCGCCTTCTTCCCCGGCGCCTCCATGAGATCCAACGGGACATTCTCCACGTATGCTTCGGCCGGCCTCGGACCGGTCGGCGGGGTGTACGAGGCCATCCTCGTTCTCGCCATCGTGGCAGGAATCCTCGCGATCGTCGGAGGGGGCCTCTCGCTCCTGATGGCGATACGCCACCGCAAGCCCCAGAACATGCGGCTCGCAGGCGTGGCGCTCGTCGGGGTAGTTGTCGAAGGGATCACCGTGGCAATCGCTGCGGCCATGACCCCCTGGGCCCTCAATGACTCGGGCGGGACGCCCAGCTACTGCTCGGGGTGGACGCAGGGTTCTCCGTGCTCGTCCTTCTGGGGAACGGGGACGTACGGCGGAGTCGGCCTCACGTTCGTCGGCGCGGACGGCTGGATAATCATGATCGGTGCGCTGGCCCTCGGGGTCCTCGGGCTCGTGATCTGGCGACTCGGGCGAAACCCGGCCTAGAAGGCTACCCAGTAGCGACCTCGGCCCTGCCTCCTGCCCTTTGGCCAAGGGTGGGGGGCCTCCCGCGTCGGCCGTTGAGAGTGCCACTGGCCCCCGAGGGTCGCGCCCAGGGTGAGTTCACGACTTCCTCTCAGGACGAATCAACGGGATTGGGGATCGAGATTCGCCAGCGGGCCCAGGCTGGGGCCGGATCACGGGAGCGAAGTAAGAGGAGTCCAGCCCTCCGGCGGGGCCCGCGAGCGTAATCTCGGCACGGCCAATCCCATTTCAGGACGATTCTTGCCGGCCACACTGACAGACCCGCGTCGGGATCCCGGACCCCGATGAGCTTCTGGGAGGGCCGGGCGCTGGGGCCGCGGCCACCAAGTCGGCGGGCCACGGCCCTGAAGACCAGAGCACGCCGAGGAGCACCCCTCCAATAGGCGGGCAGTGGGGTTCGAGCGCCAACGTGATGGGTGAAGCGGTCGCGTTGTGGGGACCCGGGCGAACCACCACAGCCGAGTGGGCTTACGGTCTTTCGCGGGAGAGATCCGCTCCAGCCTAGGGGGCAGGGTCCCTGGCGAGCAGGGGGCCGCCGCCACGAGGCGTGGAGAGGTCGAATCTCCGGGACGGTTCCCGACCCCGAGCCCCAGCGGCGTGAGCGGCGGCAGGGCTGACTCCGGAGGGAGTGGGCCCCCTAGGGGCTGCCGGGCAGGCTGTACGCCGGTCCCCGGCAGCCGCCGAGCTGCCGCGAGCGTCGGGGCAAGAGGGGGGCCCGCGCGTTACTCACGGCGCGCTTTCGAGGTGTCCCCAACCCGCAGCGATTCCGTAGGCCGCGGCGGCCAAGCCTGCGAGTATGACGAGGATGATGAAAATGGCGAGTAGCACCGTCCACATGCGCGGGTACGTAGGTGTAGGCGCCGACGCGATTGGTGTCAAGGCCGGGTTCTGACGACCCGTGACGAACCAATCCACGTAGAGAGTCGCCGGGTACGCCATGATCGCCACCGCGCCGAATGCGAGGTACATGAGGAGAGTCTCCAACGGATCCTGGGTCAGCTTGAGATAGTAGTCGGCGCGAGCCCCATAGTACATCACTCCGCAGCCGATCACGACCCCCATCATTCCAACGAAGTGCGTCGGAAGGCGGAACAGCACCGCGAGACCGAAGGAAACGGTGAGGAGCGCGAGCAGGAGGATCGGGTCGAAGAAGTAGAGGTTGTAGCTTGCGAGGCCGTCGGCCGCGGAAAAGGGCCAGTTGAACTCCCCCCAGAGGGCGACGAGGCCGAGAACAGCGCCGAGGAGGGTTATGAGAACCGCACCCTCGCGGAGGGAGACGGTCGCGCGTGCCGTATCCCCCTTCCGCGCATTATACCACACGAAGACGCCCGTGTAGAACACCACGGCCGTCATCAAAACCAACAGGTCGAGGACCATCGTCAGAGGGTCGATAAAAGATGCGAATGGCATGGATTACACCCCCGGGGGTGAGCTCAAGGTGGCTCCGACAGCGCCCGCGGTGCGAGTTCTCTCCCAGCCTTCGACCTTCAGCGTCACGGAGTGGCCGAAGTCGGACCTAGTAAAAGGACTTGTCGTAAGGTCTTCACTACGAATCGGGCGATTTTTCGAGAGCGGAGACGGCTCTCAGGCCGACCCGAGCCCGGCCCGCTGCTGGACTACCTGCCAGCGCTCGGCGCCTAGGGTTTCCTTGGCCAGTCGCACGAGGTCCCCGAAGCGGGGGCCCGGCTCCTTCTTCATCCCCCCGAAGAAGACGATGAGCTCGTTCTCGTTCAGCGCGGGCAGGGTCCACCGCATCCAGTCCTCGAAGCGGTTGAGCGGGAGCCCGTCGTAGAACTTGGACCGGATCTCGCGGAGCTGCTCATCCGTGAACCGTTCCCACATGATGGGGACCATCGCCGACTCCTCGTTGTTGAGATGGTCGAGGTAGAACGCAAACAGGTCGTTCGCCTCCATGTTCAGCCGGTCGCCCAGCTCGATGCGGCGGTCGGGCTTCTCCACGCCGATCAGCTCGTCGCAGGTGCTGGACACGCGAAGGATCCGTCGGACGACCTCCCCGTGCTCCCTCATCATCAGTTCGACTACGTCGGGGTCGAACGGCTGGACGGCCGAGAAGAAGTACTTCTCCTCGTGCCCGGAGTGCGCGCGGAGTAGGCACAGGATGCAGTCGGAGATTGCGTTGCCCAGGTCGTGTTTGAGTTGCGTCGCGATCGCCTTCGACTGGGAAGCGTCCGTGAAATCGGTCGTCTGGAGGCGTAGCCCCAGCTCGTAGACCATCGAGCGGATACCCTTGTGAATGGGCTGGAACAGATTCTCGCGGTCGGACGTTTGCGTTCCCCCGAAGGGAGTAGAGGGCAGTATCAGGGCTTAAGGGTAACACAGCCCCGGATAAGGGTTCGGAAGCGCCCAATACGTGCCTTCGCAGTGCCGACCTTCCCGACGCACGCAGGCGCTCCTTCCGCGGGAGGGAACGACCGATCGGCCGATCGTCCGGAGACCTCGATGGCCGCCAAGCGGCCTCCCTCGAAAAGAGGGTTCCGCTACCACTCGATCCATCGGCGAGCCGTTCGGAGACCGAAGGAGATCCACATTCCGGCCACGGCTCCGAACAGAGCCAGCATTGATACGACAAAGATGACGACGTCCTGGAACAGAGAGAACCCTTGCGCCCAGAACGCCAGGTAAAGGAGGGTGACGCTGAGCCAAGCCAGCGGGATCAGGATCGTCAGGACGATACGAAGGATCGCTCCCCGAACGGTCCGGGATGCCTTTTCCCCGAACGAGTCGAACATCGTCGACGTACTCTCGGCCATGGGACCAATAACGGTCCGCGGGTCTATAGGAGTAGCTCACCGGTAGTTCTCTTCCCTGGGCGGTCGCCGTCCGTGGGCCCGGGCCGACGCGGGCCAGGTCGAACGTGAGGAGACTCGAAGGCGAGCGACTCGCACGGCGGGGAATCGCACCGCGTGGCACTCCCCGGGGTAGGGTTAAGCTATTGTCCCCCCCCGCTCGTGATGACGGTCGGTAGTGCGCTACCGAGGCACGATATGTCGAGTTCCTGTCCCCACTGTGGCGCCGCGGTCGAATTCGCGGGCCGTGATGCCCGAATCCTCACCGGTACCTGCACCGACTGCAGCGGCACGTTCACGATCGTCCAAGAGGCCTCGTCCGGGTCGGACGCGTCTGGAGTCGTGTCCCCTACCGGTCTTCCGGAGGGCGGCCCGGCTGGCCGAAGCGCACCGCTTCCGTCGAGCTTGAACTGCTCGGACTGTGGTTCCTCTCTCGTTCTGCGCTCAACGTCCAAGGCGACGATCGAGGCGGAATGCCCCGAGTGCCGGTCCACCCTCACCTACTCGCTCGGGGGTCCGTCCGAGGCGCCCGAGCGTGGGCGTCGACCGAGCTTCGTCCGCTCCGGCGACGAGGGCAGGCGACCGTTCTCCCCAGCGTCGGCACGGCCGTGCCGGGAGTGCGGAGGCCCGCTCCGGTTCTCGACCGCGCCCGACGGCACCGTCACGGGCGAGTGCGTCGCGTGCGGGAACCGATTCTCTCTCGGCCCGCGGCGCGAATCGGGACCGGTTCGCGGCCGTTGGGAGGACCGCGGCGGAGGGGCTCGCGGCGGCGGGTTCAGTCGGTACCGCGGCTCCCGCGGACCGCCCTCGGGCGGAGACCGTCGGGGACCCCCCCGGTACGGCGGAAGCTCCCGCCCGTACAAGCGTAGGGAACGGCCGAGCGATGGCGACGACGCGCCGGACGAGAACCGCCGCCGGCGAAGACCCCGGCCGGAGTAGGCGCCCCGGTCACGACGCGCCACCGTCCGGGTGGCGGCTCGGCGAGGGGCGCGGCCTCGGAGCGGAGGGTGATACCGTTAGACAGGCTTGAACGGGTCGTCGTTGGGTCGGCGACGCGTCGCAGGCGGGCTCCGCCTCGAACGCCGCCGCAGTAGCAGGACGAGTCCGGCCAGCGCGACGACCACCACGACCCCGACCGCGATGTAGACGGAGGTCGGAAGCCCGCTCGACGTCGAGGCGGCGACGGTGAACGTGATCGACACGGATTCCACGGCGCCGTTGACGACGACACTGCTGGGCGTCACGTTCGAGTCGTATCCGGAAACGGTCGGCACGGTGAACGGGTACGTTCCATTGCCTAGCGCGAACACCAGGGAGGCGCCGGCCTTCGACTTGAGCGTCTCATTGACCTGGATCGACCATTTCGTTCCGCCGGGAAGGCCGGTTTCCGTGAACGTGACGTTGTAGGTGTAGACCACCCACACCAGGGTCTTGGTCACCGGCGCGCCGGCGACCGGCTGAGAGCCCGTGTAGGGCATCCCGGAGAGGTGGTAGCCGGGCACCCCGCCCACCGTGTAAGGGTAGGTTCCGTTCAGCTCGGCGAAGACGACCGAGCCACCGGTGGCTGTCGCCACATCCGTGTCGGTGGTCAGGTTCAACTTCACGTTCCACGAGGTGCCGGAGGGGAGACCGGTCTCGGAGAAGTTGACACTGAACTCCTTCGCGAAGGTGATCGTCACGGTGACGTTCGTGAGCGGGGAGTACGTGGGGGCCCCCGAAGCCGGGGAAGGAACGTACCCGGGAGTGGTTCCTACGATGTAACGGTACGTCCCCGCGGCGAGGCTCCAGCCGGGGATGTAGACGACCGATTCGGTCGTCGCGTACGGGACCGAGAAGTGGGTGAAGCCCCAGCTCGTGTGCGCGGGCAGGCCGATCTCAATGAGCCGGAGCCAGTAGGGCAACGCGGCGGAAAGCGGCGTTGAATCCTTCACGTAGGGCGTCAGGACGTAGGCCCCGGAGGAGTGGTCGGACCAGTAGTTGGCCGCGAACGCGAACACGGAGGAGTTGCTCACGAGAAGCGTCGCCTGGAGGTGGGCCGCGCTGAACACGCCGTTCGTGGACGAGCCGTTGTTACCTACGAAGTTGTTGCCCTGGACCGTTAGGTTGGTTGAGTTCACGACCTCGAGCCCGTCCACCACACCGTCCTCGAGCGTGCTGGCGCTCAGGCTCGAGTTCGATACGTTCAGGAGGTACACCCCGACCTGACCGCCGAACGTGAAGACGTTCACGATCTTCGATTCGGTCGTGTTGTTGAACGCGACCCCGATCCCCCCGTTCCAGGCCGTCACGTGGTCGACCTGAGCGAGGGTCGAGTTGCTGTCCCAGACCGCGAACGGGTACTCGACCGAAGAGATGTCCGACACCGTCACGTTCGTGTCGTTCGAGGTCGCTACTACGGCCGTGGGGAACGTCGAACCGTTCGCCGCGTTCAGGAACTCCGCCGAGGCAAGCGCGGCTTCGGTGCCGTTGAACGAGGCGATCGAGAGGTTGGTCACGTTCGACACGTACGCCCCGAGCGACCCGGTCGAGACGTTCCCCCACGAGATCGCCCCGTCCGAGCCGTTCGCCCAAAGGATCCCGATCGACTCTCCAACCGCGCTCAGGTTCACGATGGTCGCGCCGGCGACCTGGCTAAGCTCCGCGCCCACGCTGCCGGCGAACGCCTCCACCCCCGAAAGCCGGACCGAACGGTCGGAATTGAGGGCGACCCCGATTGCTCCGTTGGCCACGTCGATCCCCGAGACGTTCACGAACGTCGAGTTGGAGAGTTCTATCGCCAGCGCATAGAGCACCGTCGAGTTCACCTCCGCGACCGTCACGGAGCGATCCAAATTCAGGAGCAGAAAGGCCCCGGTGAAGGTGACCGCGTCGACCGTGAGTTGCGTACTGTTGGTCCAGGCACCGGCGGATGAGGTAAGGTCGACCGAGAGCCCGGTCAGTTGCACCCGGGTCGTATCGTTGAGCACAAGGCCCGTGGAGAGAGTCGCAACGGTCACGCCGGACAAGGAAGCGACGGAAGCGTTGTCCAAGAAGATCCCGGTGGAGGACTCGCTGATCGAAACCGCGGTCATGGTGAGCGACGTCAGGTTCTCCCCAATGAACCCATAGGCCGAGGTGGAGACATCCAGTCCGTCCACGGTCAGGCCGCTCCCGTTGCTCGCGTTGATTCCGATGGCCCGGTTCGTGGCCGAGATCGCGGAGAGGGTGACCGTGGTCGTGTTGTAGAGGTACGCCGCAAGGCTCGCAATGCCATCCAGGAGGTCGGCCCCGCTTGCGTGGATCGTCCCGCCGATGATCGTGGACGAATCAAGGATCGTGACGCCGGCGGCTCCCGTCGTTGCGGTAATGTTGGTGAGCGTGACGGAGTGTGCGTCCATCGCCACGACGCCGCCGCAATCCTCTGAGGCCGCAACATCGTTCGCCAGGCTTCCGTGGGTCCCGAAGAACTCGACCGCGCCCGGAGGGAACGTCGGCGGATACAGAGAATCCACGGTGGAATTCCCCTGGACCGTCACGTCGGTGACCGAGAACGTGCCGTTTCCGTAGAAGAAGTAGTACCCCTGGGTCCACCCAGGGATCGTCACCGGGAGCAACCCGTGGGCCGCGGTCCAGACCATGTAGGAGAACGAGGCGGATGCCTGTGCGAAGCCGTCCACGTACACGGAGGTGTTGATGCGGTCCGTCGCGAGCAGGACGAACGCAGGGTAGTCGAAGTCGTTGAGACGGCGGAAGGGGGCGGCCAGGTCCGCGGACGATGCGTTGAGCCACAATCGGTGGCTACTGGGGGAGTAGGCTGTCTGACTGATTGCCGCCTCGCCGAACGCCGCGGCTTGGGCGTCTCCGATCAGGTAGACCGGCGCATCCATCTCCGTGGCCGAGGCGGTCAGTGTCAGGGTCGTCGCGGACGACGAGTTCCCGACGGTCACGCTCCGGTTCAGGAATCCGTCGGCCCAGGCCCAGAATACGTAGGGGTTCCCGGCCGGGGGAAGGGGAAGGTAGGTGGTCGCATCACCGTTGGCGCTCGAAGGGACGTAGGAGAGGTTCGACGTTGGGGAACTCGAGGAGTCCTTGAAGGTGGCGAACAGGAAAGCGTAGTCCGGGGTCGTGTCGACCGCCACGTGAATCCAGCCGGCGGCGACCGCCGGCGCGAACACAGAGTCGCTGGTGTTCCACAGCCCGTACAGGAACGACGGTCCCTGGTTCAGGTGGGCCGTGGTCCCGAGGTAGTACACGCTCACTCCGAGGCTCGTCTCGGCCGTATCCGCCCCGAAATCGTAGGCCGCGCGCACGCTGCGGTAGGCACCGGCGCCAGCGTTCCACGCGTCCAACGTTACCGTGCCGTTGAAGGAGACCACGTTCGCGTTGGAACCGCCGCCGTCGCCGCCGAGGATGAATTCCGCGTCGTTGAGCAGTCCGGCCGGGTCGTAGGCCAGCCCGCTGACCTGGAACTGCGGAAGATGCCCGACGGTCGCCGTGCCGTTGAAGAGGATCCGGTCGTAGCTCCCCGATTCGGTACGCGTAAGGTTGCTCAACGAGTAGTTGAAGAACAGTGCAGGGTGCCCGCCGACGATCGTGATGTTGTTGAACAGCCTCAGGTCGAACGGCGGCCGGATCGCGATCGAGGGTCCGAAGTCATAGTAGAACTCGCCGGGCACCAACGTGCCGTTGTAGCTGAGCAGGGTGCTCGTGTTCATGCTGGCGGTCAGGCTCGAGAAGTTCCAGATGTTGTCCTCGAACTGGAGCTCCGAGCCGTTGAAGTGAACCACGTTCTGGGCCCAGAACGTGCCGTTCGTCGAGCCAGGATAGGAGATGTTCACGGTCACGGTATTGAGCTGGAACGTGGACCAGTCCGGGGCCTCTTCGAACGCCGCGTACCCGGGGCTGAAGACGGAGAAGCCGGACAGGTTGAGGTTCGACTCGAAGCTGGATGTGTTGTACTCGTAGGCCCCCGACGAGTCGATCCCGAAGTCCGCAAGGCCCATCGGGGCGGGGGGGGACGAGAATCCGGGGGCCACGGGTCCGGAGGCAGGGCTGCCGGAGTGGCGGACCGAGCTCGGG
>DATGZQ010000009.1:0-3309 GCA_035297125.1 Thermoplasmata archaeon | reverse complement strand
GAGGAGAAGCTGTTTCCTTTCTGAAATCGGTGAATTGGGCTCGCACGTCGGGGCAAGTCGAGCCGGCGGATCCAGAGTTCGATAGTTTCGGGCACCACACCGCACGCCTCAGCGATGTCGCGAACCGAACGTTGACTCTGCACATACTCCCGCTCCAACCAAGATCGATCTTGATAGAGTGCGGGGCGAGCGAGTTCGGCCCCGTTGACGCAGAGAAGGTGTTCCCGGGCGTCCCACACTGCCCGGCGGTTCGATTCGTGTAAACCGGTCTTTCCGGCCAGTGTGTTCCAGCCGTCGTCGAACAGGAAGCGGTGGTCCGCCGTGCAATCAATCCACTTTCCATCGCCCAAGGTTAGTCGGAATACCGGCTTGGGGCCGTTCTGCGTGACATTCAGGACGTGCGTGTGCCGGAATTGTCGCGTCTCCTCGTCCAGCTGGCGAAGAAGCATCTTGCGCACGCGATCCCTTCGGAAGAACGGATTGCGTTGCAAGCGCTCCATCTTGTTTCGCGTCGGCTGAAATCTCCTCCAGATGTCTTCGATCTTCAACTGATAGGGTCCCCGGCCGCCTCTGGCGACTCTGCCGGGGAGGTCAAAGTTGACTTCGGTCCCCTCCGCAAGACAGGCCGTTCGGTGACGAATCCACTGACGCGCGACATAGATCGGAAGGCGAACGAGAAACTTGTATTCCACCATCTCGAACGGCGTTGTGTGACGATGTCGCATCAGGTATCGAATCAAGCCTCGGTCGTCACGGACAGACTTCGTACCCTGTCCGTAGGAGACGCGAGCAGCTTGGACGATCGCCGCATCGTTTCCCATGTAGTCGACCAGGGTCACGAAACCGTGCGAAAGCACGGGGTGACGCACCCCGATCTCTCGATCGGCTTCGGGCACGGTCGCACGCGCCATAGGGGCGGAACCGTCAGCCACGCAGCGGGGACAGAACTTAGCAAGATAAAGGCCGCCAAGGAGGTGATGAAACAGCGCGGCAAAACCTAAGTCTGCCCACCGGCTCGATGAGCCCGCAGGTGATCCACGTGGCTCGAATCTTCATCGGGGTCGCCTGGCCGTACTCAAATGGCCCCTTCCACATCGGACATCTCGCGGGCGCCTATCTCCCCGGAGACATCTTCGCCCGTTTCCACCGGCTCCGTGGCGACGAGGTTCTCATGGTGTCGGGGTCCGACATGCACGGGACTCCGACGCTTGTGCGGGCCGAGAAGGAAGGCACTACCCCGGCCGTGATCGCCGAGCGGTACCACGCCATCAACAAAGATGCGTTCGAGCGGCTCGGTTTCTCCTTCGACCTCTACACGAACACCCACACCATCGTTCACGAGAAGACCGTCCAGGAGCTGTTCCTGAAGCTTCTTGAGGCCGGGTACATCGCGCGTCGGACGGCGGAGGGGGCGTACTGTCCCCAGCACCGCCGCTTCCTGCCGGACCGATATCTCATCGGCACCTGTCCGCACTGCGGCTTCGAGAGCGCTCGAGGCGACGAATGCGACAACTGCGGGCGCCCGCTCGAGCCGGGTCAGCTCGGGAGCCCGAAATGTGCGCTCTGCGGCACTCCTGCGGAGTTCCGTCCCTCGGAGCACTTCTACCTCGAACTCGACCGGCTCCAGGGCAAGCTGGGGGAGTACATTGCCGGTCAGACCCACTGGCGGCCGGGCACACTGCGCGTCGCGGAGAATTTCCTGAAGGAAGGGCTTCACCCCACGCCGATCACGCGCGACCTCGATTGGGGTATCCCGATCCCGCTCGACGGGTACGATGCAAAGCGGTTCTACGTCTGGTTCGACGCCGTCACGGGATACCTGTCCGCCTCGAAGGAGTGGGCGATCCGCGCCGGCCGCCCGGACGCCTGGCAGGCCTACTGGGATGCGCGCGAGCCCGTGCGACAGTACTACTTCGTCGGAAAGGACAACAAGTTCCACCACACCATCATCTGGCCGGGGATGCTCCTCGGAGCCGGCGGCTTTCGGTTGCCGTACGACGTACCCGCGAACGAGTGGTTGCTGGTCGAAGGGCAGAAGGTATCGAAGACTCGCACCGGGGAGACCGATGCGTTCATCCCATCGCTCCTCGCGCACTATCCACCCGATGTGATTCGGTTCTACGCGGCCCTCCTGGCCCCGCAGAACCACGATACGGAGCTCGATTGGGACGAGTTCCGCAAGCTGCGGGAGGACGTCCTCGCGAACCAGTACGGGAACCTAGTCCAGCGCACCCTCGTGCTCACGCGCGATCGGTACGGGGGGAAAGTGCCGTCGCCGCCGACCGACGGCAGCGGAGAATCCGCCACCAGCGCCCGCTTGAAGAACGCCCACGCGAAGATCACCGAAGAATACGAGCAGGTCCACCTGAAGGAGGCCCTCGACCTCGCGCTCGAGGAGGTCCGAGAGGCGAACCGAAGGTTCCACGAGGCCCGACCGTGGCAGGCGTCGGAGCCCGAGCGGTCCCGGATTCTTTTCGAGACCCTCTGGCGGGTCAAGGCCCTGGCGACGTGGCTCGCCCCGGTGCTGCCGTTCTCCAGCGCCGAGGTGTTCCGGATGCTCGGCTACGACGGACCGCCGGGACCTGGAGAGTGGGACGTCGCGCTCACCCCGGTCCCCGCCGGGCAGTCCTTGAGGGAGATCCGACCGCTGTTTCCCCGATCGGACGTGGAGCCGACCCCCGCGCCGACGGCGGCCCCCCCGGAGGAGAGAGGGTGGCCACCGTTCGCCGCCTGCTCCGGGGTGATCCGAAGCGTCACCGAACACCCTTCGGCCGACAAGCTCTACGTCCTCGAGGTAGACGTCGGCGGACCATCTCCGCGAACCGTCGTCGCCGGGTTGCGAACTTCCTACACGCCGGACGCGCTGCAAGGCCGCCGAGTGATGTTGTTGACCAACCTTGCTCCCCGGACGATCCGGCGGATCACCTCCCAGGGCATGGTGCTCTGCGCTGAGTCGGAGGACCGCGCGATTCTCCTCGCTCCGCCCGAAGGAATCCCTCCCGGAACGTTCCTGGAGGACCGGGGCCCGAACGACCGGCAGATATCGATCGACGAATTCGTGGCGACGTCCCTGACCGTCGGCCGAGTGCTCGGGCCTGCCTCGGAAGGACGAGTTCGTGTGGACGTGGGCGGCGCCGAAGTCGAGGCCGTGGGAGCCGGTCCCGCTGGGGTCTGGGTCGTCGTGCGAAGGGGGCCCGAGCCCGGTGGGCGGGCTGAACTGTTGACCTTCACCCCCGGTCTCGGACCCCAACCCTCGGAACCCGTCCCGGTCGGGGCGAAGGTTCGCTGATGGACCCGCTTCGGCTCGAC
>DATGZQ010000008.1:0-5199 GCA_035297125.1 Thermoplasmata archaeon | reverse complement strand
TTCGCGAGTTCGATGAAGATTGGCTCTCCTTCTTCGTACAGGTGGGGACCCTCCGCGGCGCTCGGGACGTACGCAGTCTCCGGCACGGGTCCGACCAGTTCCACCGGAAGCTTTCGCATCGGGTGTGCCCACGACCCCCAGAGAAGATCCCCGGGGGGTCCGCGCACAACGTCGGCGCTCCCCGCGGTGGGGGTTGAACCTGATCGATGACTCTCGTGCGACCTCCGGGCAGCCTGTGTCGAACCGGAATCGATCCGTCTCCCAACGAGAGCGGGGGGGTCCGGGTTCGATTCGGCAGTGATTCCCGCGGTCGGGGCCCCCTTGACTTCCGGGGGGTCTTCGCGGACCGTGAGAGAGACGAGCGAATTGACGAGGAGGCCGCCCCCGAGGATCAGCAGAAGGAGCGGCGTGAGGGGCCCCCAAGGGACCTTCAAATGAAGGAAGAGCGAGATCCCGAGGGTGAGCGCCACGATTCCCGTGACCGGAACCAGATAGGGGTCGGAGACGCTTGACCACCGCCCGCCCCCTGCGCGGGTATCCACGATACCCGAGCCTCGAAGGTTGTCACTCATCTCAAGCGATTATGACTTTCCCGGCCAGAGGTGATGAATCTATCCTCGCAATCGCGGGACGGACCAGAGCTCACCGGATGCGTACCCGGCAGGAGGGCGGTATCCTTTGGCAATCGGTGAGCCGGGGGTGGCCGATCGGGCGGCCAGCGAAATCGGCTTAGAGGGATTCCCCCTACCGAATGCGTCGGGGTCTGTCGCATGCAGCTGAAGCCACTTTATCGCCTGAGGTTCGAGTACTCGCGGGATTGGGAAGTCGAGGTCAAAGGGGAGCAAGGAAGCGAGCAACAACTGTTCCTTCTCGCTGAGGGCACGGTCGAGGGCCGGATCCGAGGACGGTTCAGCGGCGCGAACTACCCGCGAAGACGGACCGATCGGACCGCCGTCACGGATTTCCGCGGCGCCATCGAGACCGAGGACGGTGCGGTCATCGTGGTCGAGTACCACGGGTACGGCCTGGCCCACACCCCTGCCCACGATCAGGTGGCCGGACCCGATCGCCGGCAATGGGTTGCGACGGCGACCCATCTGAGCGACCACAAGGAATACCAATGGTTGAACGACGTGGTCTGTGTCGGGACCGGAGAAGTAGCGGCCCGGGCTGGGGGGACGACACCCCCGGGAATCGGGCTCAGCGCCCCATCGCAGGCGACCTTGACATTGGATGTCGCCGAACTGGTCTGGGAGCTGCCACCGAAGACCTGAAAATGCGAAGGGACGAATGGTGAGGCCGGGCCTGAACTCCGGTTACCATCGACGGAGAGCTGCGGCGACCTGCTTCCGCGCGGCCTTCGTCTGGTGTCCGGGACCGGTCCGAGTGTAGCCGGTGCACCCGCACGTCCGGCAGTGACCTTCCGAATCGTGTAGCCGCTTCTGGTGCATGCACCCGGCCGTCTCGCATTCGGTGGTCAACTCAGCACCCTCTCCGTTCGAACACTGTCTTGGAGAAGGCCGCCGGAGCCTATAGGGGAGCCGCTCGGAAGGCGAGGGAGCGACGGACCAGTCCCGGGCCCCTGGCCCCGCCTGAATTCCGGTCCGTACGAAGGCGGAGCGAGGGTCGGCATTCATCACCGGGTGGCCATCCCCGGCTCAAAGAGCGTCCCTCAAAGACACTCACTCAACCGGCGTGGGCTACCGCGAACGGATTCGCAGGCGCATCGTGAGATGAAGAGCCTCCAAACCTTGCGCGACTGCCGCGGCGGCCCCGGGGGGTGTATGATCCGCGAAGTACCCCCGAACTTCCTCTTCTCTATCCATACCCAGACCCTCCATTCCCCCTCGGAGGAATAGGCTCAGGAGTGGGGTGCCCCCCCACATCTCGGAGAGGAGCTTCGAATGGGTTCGGTACCACGCAAACAGTTCCCCTCTCCCAGTCGGGTTCGCGATGATGTACGCCAGCAGGCTCAACGTCCCGGAAGGAGTTAGGCCGGGGCTGGGGACGAGGCCGAGGACCTCCCGGATGAGCTCAGGCTCGCGGAACGCTCCTAGGGCGCGGAGGACCTCGACGCGCTCGGCCTCGCGCGCCGTCGACCGGAGACGGGCCACCAGAGGGGCGAGCGCAGCCCTCCCTTCGACGATGGAGTACGAGATGGCGACCGCCTCGCGAAGCTCCGCCGGCAGGTGGTCGAACTCGGCAAACCTTGGGGCCAGGCTCCTCGCGAACTCCGTGTCCTGGTCGACCAACGAGGTGGCCAGCTCCTCTCTCAAGAAACCCAGCGAGTCGGGTTCGCCCGGCTGGGATTCGAGACCGACCCTCGCGAGTTGAGCTCGGAGGAAGGCACGTGAGGCCTCGAGGAAGCCCGGCACGTCGTGCAGGGGCCGGTAGAGGCCGGAGAGGATGGTGGCGATGGTCCGGACGGGAAGCTCGTGCGTCAGCGGGGTCCCCGCGCGGACCACCTGAAGGAGCCGATCGAGCGGGAGGAGCCCAGCATACACGAAGGAGTGGGTGTCGGAGACGAACCCCCATTGGTCGACCGGGCTCATCGCGGGAAATTCTGAAACCATCTGGTCAAACAGCGAGTCGTCGTAGTGGAGCCGTGCGAATACGGTCCGACCGGGGTCGATCCGCAGACCGACCGGAGAGTCCAACGGGAGCGTGAGCGCGCTCTCCTCGAACAGGGTGGTCGATTCACCGCTCGGAGATGCGACGTGCAGCGGAATGGGCCAGTTCCCCGACATGGGGGTGCCGTCGGCGCGGTACCGCTCCTGTCGGAGGAGGAGCTTGCCCTCCCGCCAGCTCGCGTGGAGGACAGGAAAGCCCGGGCTGCGGATCCACGCGGACATCACGCGGGCCACCGGACGGTCCGAGACCTCGGCGAGCGCCGCCCAGAGATCCTCGCCCCGTGCGTTGGAGTATTGGAAGCGAGCGAGGTACTCCGAAACGCCCTTTCGAAAGGCTTCCTCTCCAAGGTACGATTCGATCATCCGAAGAACGGAGGCCCCTTTTCCGTAGGTGATCTGGTCCGAGATCTCGCCGAGGTCCTCGGCCGAGTTCACCGGGACCTGAATGGGGTGAGTGGAGCTCATCGAGTCCAGCTCGAGCGCGCCGCTCGTTTGGGTCACGACGAAGGTCGACCAGGCGTCCGCCTCGGGGTAGAGTCGGCTCACGATCCGGTGGCCGACGAACGTCGCGAAGCTCTCGTTCAGCCAAAAATCGTCCCACCATGCCGCGGTCACGAGGTTCCCGAACCACTGGTGAGCGATCTCATGCGCCAGAGTGAGGAGCACCTGTCGTCGCGCTCGAACGCTCGTCGACGGGTCGACCAGGACGAGCTCCTCCCGGAACGCGATCGCCCCCCAGTTCTCCATCGCTCCGGCCCAGAAGTTCTCGAGCGCAACGAGGTCAAGTTTGGAGAGCGGGTAGGGTCTCGCGTAGTACTGCTCGTAGGCATCGAGCATCCGCAGGGACTGCTCGGCCGAGTAGCGGCCGGACGGGGCGCGGCCGGGTGATGCTGCAACCGTCACCGACCAACGCTGGCCTCGGACCTGGATCGTGTCAAAAGCGCCGACCCCCAGGTAGAGCAGGTACGCGGACATCGGAGGGGTCGGCTCGAAGGTCAGCTCTCGCCGGCCCCCGGCCATTCGCTCGGAGGTCGGAGAGGTGTTGAAGATCGCGAGGACTTTCGGGTCGATCGTCAGCGTGAGGCGATAGATCGTCTTCACCGTCGGATGCTCGAAGGAAGGGAGCAATCGTCGAGCACCCGTCGGGAACAGCATCGTCGTCAGACAGTACTCGGGACCGGACGGTGAGACGTACATCCCGACGAGCGAGTCGGCCGCGGCAACCCCGTGGTAGGAGATCCGGAGCTGATGGGGCTCGGGAGAAAGTCCGGCGAACTCCAGGGTGCCCTTCTCTCGATCCTCGTGGAATGTGGCAGCTCTTCCGTCGACGGTCGCCGAATCGATGGTCAGTTGCGACGCATCGACGACCAGAGGATCCAGGGCGGCCTCCAGGGCGATCGTCGCCGTGCCCGAGAACGTCTTCTCGCGATATCGCACGTCGAGCGACCAGTCCACGCTGGGAACCCGCATCTCATCCACGGACCCTCTCACCCGTAATATCCATTGGCTCGCGGCCAATCGCGGGCGCGAGTCGGTCTCGGCAACTCGCGGCCCCGACCTCGGTTCAAACAGGCGGAGTCGGACGGATCCCGTCCGGGCCGTCGGAGACGAGCTGGTTTCGCACACATTGCTCCAGAATGCGATTCAGGCCGGCCAACGAGATCCGGTGCCCTCGAGCCTCGAGTGCCCCTAGGATCTTGCGCCGGCGCATCGGCCCGGGTTGCGAGCGAAGGATCGTCAGTACTGCATCAACCAATCCCGCGGGGACGCTGTCCATTTCGAGGGGTCGAGAGGACGATCGTTCCCTTATCACCGTTTGGTGGAACCAATCCCGAGCGTCCTGCCCGGCGCCGACGTCCATCCCCTTAGCGACCGGGGTCTTTCGAAGTGGGGCGGAGAATCCACGGGCGAGTCGTGGTGAGCTTCGCGAACCCCAACCGTTCGAGGATCGGGCGACTGGTGTCTCTCGCGTCCACGGTAAGAAAACGGTACCCGTTGCTCCGGGCGAGGGCCGCTCGCGCCGCTACGAGCCCACGGTAGACTCCTCGATGGCGGTACTCGGGGGCCGTCCCTCCTCCCCAAAGACCGGCAAACGAGCGGCCGGGGGGGAAATCGACTCGTCCCATCGCGACGGGCGCGCCATCGGCGTACGCCACCAGAACGGCCTGATTGGGTGCCCTGAGGTGCTCCTCCTCATGGTCAGGCCCGTCGGAAGACCTTGGCCCGAAAGCTGCGCGGCTGGCTGTCAGGGCATCCTGGATTCCGGCATCATCGGCGACCTGCCGGAACTCGATGTCACGAGGGACGGCGCCGCCGGGAAGGCCCTGTTGGAGGTCGAAAGCAACCAACGTCTCGGGCTCCTCCGGGACGAACCCCGCCTCGGCGAGGATAGATTCCAAATCGTCCGGACGGTCGTGGCCGAAGACCTTCCACTCGACCTCCCCGCCCGTTCCGCGGAAGAACGCGGCTTGCGCCGCGACAACGGCGCGGGCATTCTCCGTTCCAAGGTCGGAGAAGAGAATCATGCTCTCCGTTCCGACGACCCGCACGATCGGGCCGAACCGCTCTA
>DATGZQ010000007.1:0-15242 GCA_035297125.1 Thermoplasmata archaeon | reverse complement strand
GAGGAGAGCGCCCGGGTCGCCCCCTGGGCAGGCCGCGAGCTAGGAGCCGAACCGCCGGATCCCTGGCGGTCACCGATCGCGGCCGGACGGACACCGCCGCTCTTCGGCGAGGCGATAGACACCGCTGTCGAGCCGGGGCGGGCGTGGGAGGGCGACGAAGGAGCTGGGGCGGTCAGCGCGGGCACGAGCGTCGAAAGCACCAAGACCAGCAGTGCTAGGATGGCCAACGTGGAGGCGTATCGTGAGGGCGCCATCGCGGAGCGGGCCGAACTCCCGTGCGATATATACTCCTTGGCGGGAGCTATAATCCAAACCCCGCCGGAGGAGCTGCAAGTGCGCGCACGACGGTCAGGGACCGGCAACGGCGCTAGAAAGCTCCACGGATCGGGGGACCGCTCGCTCTTTCAGGAACCGACGGGTCTTCTCGCGATGGCACTCCCGGCAGACGGCCTGGAGGTTCGAGTACTCGAGAGCCGCGCCGCCACGGCCGATCTCCACGATATGGTCGACATCCAGCAGTCGCGCCCGAACGCGGCGACGGCAGATCTGGCAGGTGTAGCGGTCCCGCGCCATCACGTAGGTCCGTGCCGAGTCCCAGAAGTAGTGTCCGTGGAACCGCCATCGGCACTTCCGCGAGCAGTAGGGGGTGCGACGGGTGGCGAGCTCCGCCCCGCACTCCACGCACCGACGGGCCATTCGAGCCTCCGTCCTTCGCCGGGCGCCGTCCGCGAACCACGCGGAGGAGAGCGCGATGACACGCCCACCCCGGTCCACCCGGACGGACGGTTGCCGAGTCCCCATCGACGCTTTCCGGGCCGGTCCGCTCTCTTGAAGGTTCAGTTGGACCTGCCGACGAAGAGCGCGTGATGAAGTTCCCGTTGGCCGACTGGATCGATGACCACGACGGGTGCCGGCACAACCTGGGCGCCAGCGGGATGCGGGGGTCGATCCGCCGTCTCACCCTGGCCCGCGGGCGGCGGGAACGACCGGAGGCGAGCGCTCTTGTCGAAGTCGTGGCCCGGTCGGTCGGCGTCGATACCTCCCGGGTCTTCCTGACCCACGGGGCCACCGAAGCGAACGCGTGGGTGACGTTCTACCTCGCGCGGTCCCACGGGGCCGCCGCGCGATCCTTCCGGGTCCGGTTCCCCGAGTACCCTCCTCTCTTCGACGTCGCCAGGGAGGCGGGACTTCGTCTCCGCGAGGACGCGCGACCGGTCGATCTCGCGGTCGTTTCTCAGCCACGGAACCCCGAGGGAGACCTATGGCCCGTCGAGTCGTTGATCCGATGGGCAGACGGGGCGACCCACCTCTTGGCGGACGAGACGTTCCGGGAGTTCGCGGGCACCCGCTCGCTCGCGGTCGCGTCCCGTCCCCGGCTCTGGACCACCGGCTCGCTCACGAAGTTCTACGGGGCGGACGACGTACGCTTAGGGTACGCCATCGCGCCGGCCGACGAGGCACCCGGGTTCGCCCGGTTCGTCGGACTGGTCGGCGATTCGATTGCGGACAGTTCGGTGGCCGCAGCCCTCCACCTCCTCGAGCGGGGCGCCGAGATCCACGCCCAGGTGGACCGCCTGATGGCTCGGAACGTAGCGGCGCTCCGGCGTGCGTTCCCCCGAACGGCCGGTCCGGTCGCCCCTGTCTTCTTCGACAGGAATTTTACGGAGACGGGCGACAACCTCGCCCGTCGTTGTCTCCGGGCCTCGGTGCTCGTCTGCCCGGGGACGTTCTTCGGCGACCCGGGCGGGGTCCGGCTCTGCCTCACCCGACGTTCGTTCCCGAACGACTTGGGGGCCTACCTCCGGGTGCGAAACAGCCCGAAGAACGCGGGGGCTTCTACCGGCCGCCGGAAAACCCGCCGCGGTCGATAGGCCCGCGATTCGGGTGGGCGAGCGCGGCATACGCGGGAAGGATGACAACCGCCTTCCGGGCGGCCGGCGGGGGCTCAGCGCCCACGCGTTCCCGGAGGAACGTGGCCGCGAACCGGGCCGCCCGCTTGGGGTCCTTGTCCCTCACCAAGAGGAACCCTCGTGCCAGCTCGGTCAACACCGCGCGGGCGGGAATGATATCGTGGATCGCCTCCATGTCCTCCGACCCTGAAGGTCGTCGCGGGTCGGCGGCCGGGCGGGAATCCATTCCGTACGCCGACCCGCAGAGTTGGCTCAAAAAGGCGCCGTTCGACAGGCGGACGGGTCAGCCCGATTGGACCGCGAACACTTTACCCATCCGCGGGCTTTTCCCCGCAGGTCCACCATGAGCCAGAGCACTCCCTCACCGGTCCCCCCTGCCTCCCGACGGACGGAGCCCGCGAAGCGCGGAGTTCTGCTGCGGACTCCTATCCCCGGACCGAACGCGCAGCGGATCATCGAGCGGGACAAGAAATTTCTGATGACCAGCACGAAGACCGCCCCTATCGTGGGCGCGTCGGGGGAGGGCGTCTGGGTCACCGACGTTGACGGCAACCGCCTCCTCGATTTCGCCTCCGGCGTCGGCGTCGCTGCCGTGGGCTACTCGCATCCCGAGGTCGTGCGCGCGATCCGAGACCAGGCCGGACGGCTCACGCACTTCGCGGGGACGGACTACTACTACGAGAACCAGACCGTTCTCGCCGAGCGACTGACCAAGCTCGTGCCGGGCTCGTTCGAGAAGAAGGTGTTCTTCACCAACAGCGGCACCGAGAGCGTGGAGGCCGCGCTCAAGCTGGCGCGGTGGAACCGACGCCGCCCGATCGTGATCGGACTGCTCGGAGGCTTCCACGGACGCTCGATGGGCGCCCTGTCGCTCACCGCGTCGAAGCCGGTCCAGCGAGCCCGCTACGCCCCGTTCGTGGGCGGCGGTACCCACATACCGGCGCCGTACTGCTACCGGTGCCCGTACAAGCTCGAGTACCCGAGCTGCGACCTGTACTGCGCGAAGGTGCTGAAGGAGCTCTACTTCACGACCTCGATCCCCGCGGACGACGTCGCCGCATTCATCGCGGAACCTGTGATGGGGGAGGGCGGGTATGTGGTGCCTCCACCCCGGTGGCATTCCACCCTCAAATCGATTCTCGACGAGCACGGGATCCTGTTCATCGACGACGAGGTCCAGGCCGGCATGGGCCGGACCGGCAAGTGGTTCGCGATCGAACACCACGGGATCGTTCCTCACATCGTGACGATGGCAAAGGCGCTCGGGGGCGGACTCCCGCTCGGGGCGATCACATTCCCGGCCGACCTCGATTTCACCACGCCCGGGTCCCACTCGAACACGTTCGGGGGGAATCTGGCGGCCGTGGCGGCCTCGCTCGCGACCCTCGACGTGATCGAGAAGGAACACCTCCTCGACAACGCCCGGATACAGGGCGACTACCTCCTCTCGCGGCTGCGCGAGCTCCAGTCTCGCCACGAGGAGATCGGCGACGTCCGTGGCGTGGGGCTGATGACCGCGACCGAGTTCGTCCGCGACCGAACGACCAAGGAGCCGGCGCCGGCGTTCCGGGACCGGGTCCTCGAGGAGTCGTACCGCCACGGCCTGATCCTGCTGCCCTGCGGAAAGTCGTCCCTGCGGTACATCCCGCCTCTGATCGTCCGCCGCGAGGAGATCGACGAGGCCATCGAGATTCTCGACGCGGCGATGCGGGCGGCTCGCGCCCACGCATGAAGGTAGGCCGGCTCAGCGGCGCGGGCTCGGTTCGCCTCGACGACGTGCCCGAGCCGACCCCGGGCGAGGGGGAGGTCACCGTACGCCTCGCGGCCTGCGGCGTCTGCGGCACGGACCTTGAGAAGCTGCGCGGCAACTACCGGACCGCCGGGATCCTGGGCCACGAGCCGGTCGGCCGCGTCCTCCGGGTGGGCCCCGGGGTGCCGGGGCTGTCCGAAGGCGACCGCGTGTTCGCCCACCATCATGTCCCGTGCTACGCGTGCGAGGTGTGCGCTCGGGGCGACTACACGTTCTGCCCGACCTACTCGGCCACGAACCTCGACCCCGGCGGGTTCGCCGAGGTGTTCCGCGTACCCGCGGCGAACGTGGCGCGCCGTGCGGTGCTGCGGCTCGACGACCGTGTCGATTGGTCGACGGGAGCCCTTCTCGAACCGGCCGCGTGCGCCCTCACCGCGCTCCACCGGATCCGGCTACCGGAGAACGCCTCGGTCCTCGTCCTAGGCCTCGGGCCAGTCGGTCTGCTCTACGCCCGGCTCGCCCGGGCGCTGGGCGCCCGCTGGGTCGCCGGGACCGAGATCTCCCCCCTGCGCCGGGACGCTGCGCTCCGCGGCGGGGCCGACGCGGTGGTGGACCCGCGTACGCCGGAGGCGCTGCGCGCTGCCGTCGACGGCGCGACGGGAGGCCGGGGCGTGGACCTGGCGGTCGTCGCCACGGGCCATCCCTCCGTGGCTCGCGCCGCCGTGGAGTTCGTACGCCGTGGCGGAACCGTGAACCTGTTCGGCCTTCCGGAGGCGGGAAGCCGCCTGGACGTCGACCTCCAGCAGCTGTACCTTCGGGGGGTACGCGTGATCCCGTCCTACGCGACGATCGAACCGGACATCGCCGAGATCCACCGCATGATCGTGGAGGGCACGTTGGAGGTCGGCGACCTCGTCTCCCACCGCGTCCCGATCGACCGCATCGACGAAGCGTTCCGCCTCGCGGGACGGCCCGAAGAAGCGGTGAAGGTCGTCGTCACCGGCCCCGCGTTCTAACCCGACGCTGCGGGACGGTCGTCCGCGAGGACCGCGTTCTCGAGCCGGGTGCCGGCGGCGACCCGCACTCGGGGTCCCAGGATGCTTCCCGAGACCCTCGCGCCCCGCTCCACGACGACCCCGTCCATGAGGACCGAGTTATCGACGTAGGCCCCAGGCTCCACCCGGGTGTTCGGTCCGAGGGTCACGTACCTGCCGAACGAGGCCCCTTGCGCCACGGCCCCCTCCATGGTCGCGACCGGGCCTTCGCCGGTCGACCCCGGAGGGAGCTTTCCCGGGCCACCGCGCCCGTCGTCGAACAGGAGGCGCTGGGCGTTGAGTAGGCGTTCCGGGGTCCCGGCGTCGTCCCAGTACGCGGGAAGCCGGTAGCCGAACACGCCCTCCGAAAGGAGGCCGGGGACCACCTCCCTCTCGAAGCTCACCGGCCGGCCCGGCGGAATCCTGTCGAGGACCGCCCGGTCCCAGACAGCCAGCCCGGCGTTGATCCAGTTGGACGGCGCATCGCGCGGCTCGGGCTTCTCGACGAACGCGGTGATGCGATCTGCGGCATCGAGCGCGGCGACGCCGAACGGGCGGGTGTCCTCGACCCGGGCAAGCGCCATCGTCCCGATCCCTCCCGAGGACCGGTGACGCCGCAGCATCTCCGCGAGGTCCGCCGACGCGATCACGTCGGAGTTCAGGAGGAAGAACGGGTCGCTCATTCCCCCACCGGCGTTCTTCATCCCACCCCCTGTCCCCAACGGCTCCGCCTCGGACACGGTCCGGATCGGCCACCGCACCGGATGGGTCCTAACGAAGGCGTCGATCACCCCGGCCTTGTAGCCGGTCGCGAGGACCACCTCCTCGACGTCCGCGGGCAGGAGGTCGAGAACGTGGTAGAGCATCGGTTTGCCGGCGAGGAGGAGCAGCTGCTTCGGCAGGCTGTAGGTCAGCGGGCGGAGACGCGTCCCGAAACCTCCGATCAGCACGAGCGCTTTCATTGCTAGCGGAAGCCCAGAACGGCCGATGCCAACTTCAGCCTCGAAGGACGCTTGAGGGTTCGCCTCGCAAGCGGGCGGCGGGGTTCCGTCGCCGGGCTCGCGACCGGCCGCCGTTTGGGACCGGTCGCCGGCAGCGAGGGCATGCGCCGCCGGCAGGCAGGTTCGTGCCGGCGGATCGGGCTACGGCTTCGGCGAAAGCCAGCCCTGTCGCTCGAGCTCGCGGAGGATGTACTGCGCCGAGTCCGCCGGAGCCATCCGTACGGCATCCACGACGATCTCGGGGTGATCTGGGGCCTCGTACGGGTCGTCGATGCCGGTCATCTCCTTGATCTCGCCGGCTCGCGCCCGCCGGTAGAGGCCCTTCACGTCGCGCTCCTCGCAGACGGTCAGGGGCGTGTTCACGTACACTTCGACGAACCGGCCGATCTCGGACCGGGCCTTCGCGCGGGAGCTCCGATACGGCGAGATCAGGGCCACGATCGGGATCGCCCCGTTCCGGGCCAGGACCTTCGCGACGTAGGTGACGCGCCCCGCGTGCGCCTCGCGGGACACGCGGTCGAACCCGAGGTCCGCGCTCAGTCCCTTTCGGATCTCGTCCCCATCCAGGAGCTCGGCGAACCACCCCCGCTCGGAGAGGCGCTCGACCAGGACCTTCCCGATGGTCGTCTTCCCCGAGCTCGGTAGGCCCGTCATCCAGATGCAGAATCCCGCGTCTCCGCGCGTCATATTCGATACCCCCTACGCCGTGAGCAGTCCGCCGGGCCGGCGAAGGATCTCCGCGACCTCCGGCCGCAGGATCTCCGCCGGCAGCTTCTCCCCTTTCGCGAGCGCCGCCCGGATCCGCGTCTGGCTCGCCTCCGCGCGATCCGTCACCGGATGGGGGCAGGTCTTGCGACTTGCCATCCAGCCGCAGCGAAGGCAGAAGAACGATTCGTCGTAGCGCAACGGAAGGATCCCGATGTCGAACTCGTCGAAGATGCGGTGGCACGCGTACGGGTCGTAGTACTTCCCCACACCCGCCTGGTCCCGGCCTACGATGTAGGCACCGCACCCGTAGTTCTTCCGTACGATCGCAAGGAAGAGCGCCGCCTTGGGGCCCCCGTATCGCATCGTGATCCCGAGAGGGCTCATCATCACACGGTCGGCGGGATAGTAGTGGCGGACGAGTGCCTCGTACGCTTCGAGGATCACCTCGGGTCGATAGTCGCCCTTCTTCAGGCGGCCGACGACCGGGTGGATGAACAGGCCGTCCACATCCTCGCGCTCCAGCGTGAGGCGCTGGATGTACTCGTGGGCCGTGTGGGGAGGGTTGCGGCACTGGTACGCCGCGACCGTCTTCCAGCCTCGTCGATGGAACTCCTGCCGCGTCTCGGCGGGTCCCGGTTCGGGACGGCCGCCCGGCGGGTCGAGGCGGCGCAGCAGGGTCACCTTCCCCGACCAGGCCTCGTCACCGGCGGAAAGAAGGTCGGCGACGTTCGGATGCTTGGGGTCGTCCGTGCCGTAGGTGGCGCGTGCGATCGCTCCGCGATCGAGCCGGAACCGTTCCTCGATCTCCAGAAGCGCGAGCGGTCGATCCGTGGAGTCGACGATCGTCACGGCGTCCCCCGCTCCCAAGGCACCGGCCGCCTCGGACCCAGACCCCGTCGGGATCGGGAACAGGATCGGGATCGACCAAGGGAGGCCCCCCGGAAGTCGACCGGACTTCAGTACGGACTCGAGCACGGCGGAGCCCATGAACCCCTCGAGCGGGCTGTAGGCCCCGATACCGATCTTCTCGGCGTCGTAGAGCTGGTCGACCCCGGCCCGGAGGGTGGGCAGGTCGTGCCGCTCCTCGTACCGGCGCTCCCGCTCCGGTCCGGAGGCCATCCGGTTGATCAACCGGCCCCCGTGAGCGATCGGGATCATGCGCCGCCTCCACCGCGGACGAGGCGATTGGCCGAAGATGGCGCGGACCCTGCACGTCGCATCGAGGCACCCTGGGACGTCGGCGGGGACGAGCGGCTCGACCCCTTCCGGCGGAGCGCCACGATGCCGGAGCCGCATTAGCTCTTTCCCCGTCTGGGTCGAGAACCAAGAGGGTCTCTCTCGACAACGGGCCCTCCGGCGCCGGTCCGTGAGCTTCGAATACGAGAGCCGCCGTGGGGAAACGACCCGAGGATCGCTCCGGAGATGAAGCTCCTGACGTTCGATGAGCTGTCAGACCGGCAGCATACCGACCGCTCCCTTGTGCAGATGGCCGCGTTCGGCGGCACGTTCGACCGAAGGAGGGTCGAGATCTGGCGCCGCCGAACCAAGGTTCTGGCGGACTACGTCGGCATTTTCGCAGTGGACCGCGGTACGGTGGTCGGCCATGCGTTCGTCCAGCGCATTCCGTACACCTTCCCGGACGGTACCGAGACGATCACCGGCATCGCGAGTGTGGCGACCCGCTCGGACCGAGCACGCGTGGGCGTCGCTCGGCTCGTGCTGGAGGAGATTCACCGCAGGGAACGCGACGCGGGGATCCGCCACGCGGCGCTCTGGACCAACCAATCCTGGGGGGCCCATCGCCTGTACGAGAAACTCGGATACCGGGATGTCTACGTCCCAGTCCTGGCGGTCCGGGCGCCTCGCGCGCCGGGGCGGCGGCCCGCGAGGCCCGTGGTGCGCGCCGCGCGCGTGTCCGACCTCAGCGGGATCGAAGCGTTACATGCCCGGTTCGGAAAGGGGCGGCTCGGGTTCGCCGAGCGTCCGGCGGGACTGCTGCGCGTCGCGGTCGCCGCGAGGGAACTTCGCCCAGCCGAGATCCTGCTCGCTCGCGACGCAGGGCGAACCCGCGGCTACGCCGTGGTCGACACCGGCCGGCTCCAAACAACGTGCGGAGAACTGATCGGCGGCACCTCGCGCGCCAGGATCGCGTTGGCGAGGGCCGTCGAGCACAAAGGTAGGGCGGGAACGGTCACCTTCCGCGACAGCGCGGTCGAGGTGCTGCGCCCCTGGCTTCGGGGTCGCGGTTACGCAATCGCACCAGTCGGATGGTTCGTCCTGATGGGCTGCACCTACGGGCGCGCTGACAGCGCGCGAGCGGCCTGCCGAGAGTTCGGCACCGACCGACCGGGATTCCTTTGCTTCACCGGGGATCGGTTCTAGGGCGGCCGCCGGAACCGCTTTCCCGGCAGGGCTCGTACGGTCTCAGCGCCCGGCTCGGTTCCGGGGTCACTCGTACGACACGTCGGAGCGCATGTAGGCGCGCACGGCTAGGAATAGGAAGACCACCGTTTCCGCTCCGAGCAGAAGCATCTGGTAGACGTCGAGGCCGGTCAGGGTTCCGGAGTAGGCGCCTCGCACCGCGTCGGCCACGTAGGTGAGGGGGTTTACGTAGAACAGGACGCGAAGGGCGACGGGCAGTCCGCTGCTCAACGGGTAGAACACGGTGCTGGCGAAGTTCACGATGAAGATCAGGAGGATCTGAACGCTGTTGTAGGCGGTATTCGACTTCACGAGCGCCCCGATGAACAGCATCAGGGCCCCGAAGAAGATCGAACCCAGTGTGATCGAGGCGAACATCACCGCAAGCGCGAGGGGCTGCGCCGGTCCCGATCCGATGAGCGCGTAAGCCACTCCGAGCATGACGGCCGACCCGCCGAGGCCGAACATCATCGACGTGAGCATGATCCCGAGCAGGTACTGGAGGCGCGTGAACGGGCCCACGAGAAGCTGGGAGAGCATCCCCCACCGTCGGTCGGCCCAGAGGATGCTGCCCCCGACCGTCCCGGCCATCACGACCTGGAACGACATGATCCCGGGGGTCAGGAACGAAAGATAGGCGGTCGAGGATCCTCCGGCCGCGGCCAGGGACCCGAACCCGTACCCGAAGAACACGAGGTACATCCCCGGGAGGCCGATCAGGATGATCAGGCTGCCCGGGTCGGTGTTGACCTTGATGTTCCGGTAGATGAGCCGGAGAAGGTTAGGTACTGGCAATCGACTCCCCTCCGTGCCCCACCGAGCGGAGAAAGACGTCTTCCAGGGTGTTCTTCCGGACGTTCAACCAGTCTAGTTGGACCCCGGTCGAATGGGAGAGCTCGACGATCTTTGAGAGGGCCTCCTTCGTGTCGTCCGTAAGGATCACGGCGGAGCGGTCCTTGGCGGTAACGGTCGCCCGGGGACCGAGGACGTCGGTCAGAGCCGCGAAGTACCGCGCCGAATCGCCGTCGCTGACGCTCAGGTCGATCGTCTTCTTGCCGCCGTAGAGCCGCTTCAGGTTCTCGAGCGTGTCGAGAACGAGGATCTTTCCTTCGTCTATGACCGCGACCCGGTCGCAGAGGTAGTCGGCCTCCTCGAGGTTGTGCGTGGTGAAGACCACCGTGAGCCCGCGCCGTACCTCGTCGCGGACCGAGTCGAGCATCTCCCGGCGCATGATCACGTCGAGACCGACGGTCGGCTCGTCCAGGAAGAGGACGTCCATGTCGTGCATGAACTCCCGCGCGACCTGGACCCGGCGCTTCTGTCCTCCCGAAAGGTCGAACGCACGCCGTTTCCGGAGGTCGCCGAGACCGTACCTCGCGAGCAGCCGCTCGCGGCGACGCGTACGCTCGGCCTTAGGAACCCCCCACAGGACGCCGTAGACGTCGAGGTTCCCTTGGACGGTGGTGAAATCGAACGACTCACTCTGCTGGACGACTCCGATCCGGCTGCGGATCTTCTGGCCGTCGTGGGCCGGGTCCATGCCGAGGACCCGCAACGTCCCTGAGGTCGGCTGGATCAACGTGGTCATCGCCTTGATCAGGGTCGACTTTCCGGCCCCGTTCCGGCCTAGGAGGCCGAACACCTCCCCCCGGCGGACCGTGAAGCTCACGCCGTCCAACGCGAACCGCTGGCGATCGTAGGTATGCCGGAGGTTCTCGGCATAGACGACGAGGTCCTTCTCGCCCCTCAGCGGAGGAGCGACACGGTTCGGGTCCACGGCGCCCCAGACATCGGTCGCAGGCGATAAGGGATGCTCACCCCGGATGTGCTCTTCCGGAGAGCTAGCTCGGCCAATCCTCAGCCGCGGGCGGCGTGCGCGTGGGACCGCCCGGTTCCGGTGTCAGACCGCCGGGATAAAGTGCGAGGGGGGGATGGTGTGGGACATGCCCGGCGCAAAGCCGTCAGGCCGGCCTCGACAACTGACGATCGTGCTCGCCCAATGGTGCCCCCACTGCGTCCCGCTGTCGGTGCGGTACGGCGGGCGACTGGCAAAGCGCCTCGGGGTTCGTCTCCGGATCCTCGACATCGATCGGCGCGCCCAGGAGAAGCTCGCGGACCGGCTCGTTCGTGACTACGGCGACGCGTCCCCGGACTACCTGATCCCCCAGGTGTTCCTTGAATGGTCGGACGGACGGGTCCAGCCATTGCTGACCGGCTTCTCTGAACAGGTCCGTCGGACCGAACAGGCCTGGCGCGACCTCCTCTCCAGCGAATGGCTCCTGTCCGTTCGGGAGACGCTGTGACAGCGAGACGTGGGGGGTCCCTTCCGCCCACCCTGGAAGCGGCGCTCGAAACGACCGGCGCGAAGTGCTATCGCCACTGCGACAAGCCACTTCGCATCCGGCGACTCCGAAGCCGACTTCCCGGATTCTGGAGTGTCCGCGCCTGCCCCTCGGGCGTCGTCTCCGTCACCGACTACGTCGAATGGACCAGACGGGACCCGACCGTGGGCGTGGGAATCCAGCTCCGTCGATGGACCTTTCCCTCGACCCTGGTCCGGTCGCGGGACCTCCGACTCGCGACGCGTCACGGCCCGGAGCTCGGACGGGCAGCGGAGCGCCTGCTCGCCTCGGCCCGACCGGCCCGGGGCGTCCGCGTGGTCTACTGGAGGGTCTATCCGTTCCGCGCGAAGAACGGTACCGAGAGGCGCCTGTTCGTCTGCTTCCGCCGGACCCACCCCTCCCCGGTCTTCTTCGCCTCCGCGCCCTCGGCCGCCTCCTGGGGCTGCCCCGTGTGCGCTCGCCGGCGTACTGCCGCGGCGAAACGGAATTCCTGAGAGGTCGGTAGAGGGACCGGGCACGACATTCGGGTGCAGCCGCTGCGCCCCGCTGCTGACCTTCTACCGGGGCCCGAAGGACGTTTCTGCCCTTACGGCGTCGGTTTCGCACGCACCGGGGACTGGAGATAGGGTTGCACCTGAAGCCCGGCCTGGCCGACGAGAACTTCGTCGGGGCCGCGATCGGCAATCTCGCCGCCTACCGACTTCAACGGGAGCGCGGCGAACCGCTCCTCTGGCAGGTCCTCCGCATCGAGAGCACGAGCAGCCACCATTTCCGTCTCGTGATTCGTCACCCCGAACGCGCGTTGGACATCGGGCTGGGACGGGACCTCAAGCGCATGCTGGACTCCCTCTCCGACGAGAGCATCGACGAATTGCGGAGCCGGTTCGACGCCGCCCAACGAGAAGGATTGCAGCCCGTCGCGCTTCGCCACCTCCACGAGGAGGTGGACTTCTGGCGCGACGATTTCTGGAACTGGCTAGGATAGGTGGGCCAGGTACTGCCGACCCCCCGGCGGTCGACGGCAAGGCGCGAGGCGGGCGCGGACCTCACAAGGACCTGCGTGATCCTCCCGTCGCTAGACCAACATGATGGCGAATCAGCTCGAGGGCTGGGTGTTCGTCAGCTTTCCTGACGAGCACCTGCCGTCGATGCTTCGCCCTGGAACCGTCCGTCTGTGGGACGATGCTCGTACTATCGGAAAGGTTCCCGGACAGCCGGTGCTCTTTCTGCAGACCGAAGGGAAAGCGCCTGCGTGGGTCGGGTCCGGCGTCGTCACGGAGGTGGAAGAGAGGTGGAAGGCGTTCGGGGTCTACGTGGAGACGCGAACTGTCCTCGCCAACGTGTTGGCCACAGTCGCCCCGGACGTAGGGGGCCATCCGACGAAGGGTACCGTCACCGCCGATTCGATCCGTTCGCAGGGAGTGGCCGCCTGGGAGAACCGGGCCTTGGCCGCGCGGCTCGGGTTCGGTGGATTCCGGACCCGGACCCCCTACCTAGGAGAGGAGCGGGACATGCGCCTGACGGCATCGGACCGTAGCGTTCTTTGCCAGCTCCAGCCAGCGCTCAAGGCCCTCTGGCCCGGCTAGGCTTCCTCGCCGAGCCATCGGCGACGTCACCTTCGCGCCACCGGGAGTCACGGGTGACCCCTTCCCCGTCAACTCCTCATGGGCGATCGATACGGGCGCCCCCCTACGGAAACGCCGGGGGCCGGATCGCCTGGGAGCGGGACGTCCTCGCGCCTGCCCCGGCGAAGCCGTCATCCCTTCGGGGTCCTGAGCGATGAAGGCGGGGGCATTGGGGGCGAATCTATTCGTCGAAGGGATACTGATCTTCGCGGTGGTCGCGATTCTTCAGCTTCCCGGGAAATCGAACTTCGGCGTAATCACACTCGCGGCCCGCCACCCGTACCGGGACGTCGTCTTCGGGGCATCCGTCGGGCTCGGGGCGGCGACCGTTGTCTCGGTCACCATTGGTTACGGCGCGGAGACCGTCCTCGGCCCGTTCCTCCTTTGGGTGAAGGTTGCCGGAGGACTGGTCCTCATCGCGTTCGGTCTACGGGAGATCCTGAGGGTTCCCGGTCCGATTCACGAGCCGGGCGAGGGGACACCAGCGGTAGCGCACACTGCGCGACAGGTTCGCACCGTCGCCCTAGGCCTCGTTTTCCTGCTCGAGATGGGGGACAATACCCAGATCCTCTCCATCCTGTTCGTGGCCTCGACACACAACATCCTGCTCGTGTTCGTTGCGGCTACCGCAGCGTTGGTCATGATCACGGTGCTCTCAGCCAGAGGCGCGCGGTACCTTCAGGCCCATGTTCCTGAGGAGCGGCTCCGGGTACTCCTAGGCGGGCTGCTCATCGCGGTGGGGCTCCTTACGATTGTCTTCACGGTCGTCCCGTCCCTTCTTCCATTCACCGGTTGAGCCTCCGCCTTGCAGGTGCGACGGCTGCGGACGGGAGCTCCCGCCTGCTGTCGCGGAGCTCCATGGGTCCAACCGAGGGAGGGAATCGCCGAAAAGTCCGCTTCCCAAGCCGGGTATTCCCCGAGCCTCGGCCCGGCTGCCGAAAGAGCCCCTGGCCGGGTCAGCCGAGTCCGACGAACCGTGGTCAATCCCACGGCGGAACGGCTGCGAGAATCTCGTCAGGCGTAGAGGACGACGGCCAGTATTCCGACCGATACCACGAAGCCAAGGCTCGCCCAGAAGGCGCCGCGCCAAAATCCTCGGGAAGCGTCCGACCCCATGACGCGAGAATCCGATGCGAGGATACCGACGAACACGCCGGGAACAACGAGAATGAAGACCATCGCGACCATCAGGGCGAGCACGAGCGTAATGAGCTGCGGGAAGAGCAACGGCACGAAGACGGCGGGGATGCTCTCTCCGACGTAAATCCAGATCGTGCTCTTGGGAGAGAGGCCCAGCGCCTCGGTCACTCCCCACGCGCTCCCGAGCGAGATCACCACGAGCGCGAGGAACGCGGCTGCCACAAGGCCCGCACCGAGGACGTACGCTCCGTACTGCCCGAGACCTGAAACCAGCGAGGACGCGAAGCCCCCGGAAGTGAAGGCGAAGTAGCCGCCCAGTCCGGCCCCGATCATGACGACCACGATCATGAGCGCTTCGCTGACGACGGCGCCCAGGAGGGTCGACTGGCGCGAGATCGCGACCGTCGTTCCCTTCGAGGCGGTGGCCGAGGATTGGAAGAATAGCATGAAGGGCATCACGACGGCACCCGTATTGGCCGCGAGGAGGAAGAAGAACGAGGGCGCGGTGGAGATCCCGAACGGGGAGTACGGGAGAAGCCCCCGGTGAAGGACAACGATCGCCAGGGAGACCACAACCCCTGCCGAGATGCCGATGAGGACCCGCTCCACCCAAACGTAGGGTCCTCGGGCGACCAGGGCGATATGGGCCAGGAACGCCATCGGGAGGGAGATGATCGGGGGAATCCCGAACAAACTCAGGCCGAGGGCGATGCCGGCGTACTCCGCGATGTAGGTCGCGACGTCGCCCACGGCCATGGAGATGGCCACAGTCGAGGCAACTCGGGGCGGGAAGCGCTCCCGGGCAAGCTGCCCGAGTCCCTTGCCCGCGACGGCCCCGAGGCGGCCCGAGGCCTCCTGAATGAAGAACAGAGGCAACGTGAGGGCCACGAGGAACCAGATGAGATCGTAACGGTAGCTCGCTCCGGAAGCCAGCGCGGTCAGGATGCTGGCCGCATCCACGTTGGCGATCATGACGAGCCATGCGGGGCCCCCCCGCCACCTGCGCGGCGCGCGAAGATGGCGTGAGAGAGCGGGAAGCGTCAGGTTCCCGAACGCGGACGGGGGCCCGCTCGAGGGAGGTGGTTCGTCGCCCATCCCACGCTTGTCGAGCGCGAGGGCTCCATAAGTGCTAGGACTCCACCTCGCTGGACTAGCAGTGAACCGTCGCTAGGGAATCGAATTGGACTTCGGGAGAAACTTCGTGGACCACACAGGAGCTCAAGGGCGGACCCGGCAATCGCGTGGACATGGGCTCTCGCGATCAGGGCTCCCGGTTCCATCTGGCAACAATCTGGCACCACGAGGGTTCCA
>DATGZQ010000006.1:0-3764 GCA_035297125.1 Thermoplasmata archaeon | reverse complement strand
CTCGGCGAGCACACACGCTTGTCTCGCAAAATCCACTGCACCGCCCCAATTCTCGGTATCAATGGCGAGTGAGGCCAGACCGCTCAGCGCGTAGGTGAGTTGGCTCATGTAACCTAGCGATTCGGCCTCCGAGCGAATCGTCCTCATCTCCACTTCGGCAAGCTGGAATTGACCCAAGCGGACGTACGCCCTCGCTCGAACGATCTGGAGGTTGAATGCGATGTCCATCCGACCGGCTTGTCGTGCCTCGGGTAACGCGTCCGCAATCAATCGCGGGGTACCCTCCGGGCCGCTGTGGATTTCTGCCAGGCGAGACCATCCTGCCACGCTCTCCAGCGCAAGATCTCGGGCTCGAATCTTCCTACACACATCGAAGGCTTCCTCGAACCTTGCTTGGGCTATCCGATCCTCTCCGCGAGCTTGCGCGAGTCTGGCCTCCGTGAGAACGAGGTATGCCTTCAACCGCCGGCTGACCGGCCCGAGAGCCCGGGCGACCTCGTACTCTTTCGCCGCTTCCTCGACTTGATGCAATCGAATGTACATCTCGGCGATCGACAGCAGACACTCCCCGGTGACTCGTGGCTCCCGATCTGCCTCCGAGATGGCACGGCGCAGGGTCGAAATCGAGTCGGCGTAGTCCGAGTGAAGGCGAAGCAGAGTCGCCTCAACCTGAAGGATCCGCACTCTCGCCGGGCCGCGCGGCAAAACGTTCGAGAGGTGCCGCAAGGCATTCCGCAATGTTTCGGAGTAGCCCAGCCGGAGGAGTGTCGTCTCCTGCTGAGATAAGAGCGCCGAGGCGGGTTTCCATGCCTCGCTCTCGACGAGGTGGAGGAACCGTTCCCTAACCGCATCCGGGCGGTGACTTCGAGAGTAGAATGCCGCGAGTCGGGTGTGCGCTTCCCGAATCTCCGGGGGACTGGCTCGGGCCAGGAGCGCCGTCTTGACAACCTGCAGGACCTCTACCCGGCCCTGCAACGTTCGGTGAAGGACCCCCATTCTTTCCAGCTCCAGAAAGCGCTCGACCGGAGTGCCATCGATCTCGCTCGCGAACGCAGTAGGAATCGGCTCATTTGCAAGGGCGACGGGAAGAACAGCACGAAGGTCCTCGGTAGATAGCCGCCCCACGACCGCGTTGGGCAAAGTCACCGCATCCGCCTGAACGTCTGGGTTGGATACCGCGAGTTCCAGGAGAAGGGGGGACCCGAGGGTAGACTGGTAAACGGCTTCGAAACGATCTGCGAGGCCACCCCGACGGTCCGTCAGGTCGTGGGCCGCCGCGCGGTCCAGGCCCCCGATTGTGAGCCGGTGGTTAGAGGCGCCCAGCACTTCGAATGCGGGGCCGGCCTGGCTCACCAGGTAGATCAGGTGGCTCCCCCGGCTCACGAGGAACCGCGTGAACTCCCCCACGAACGCCGCCATGTCGGGTCCCGCCTGTTGGAGGTCGTCGATCACAGCGGCTAGCGGACGATCCCCGAGCGAGCGAGCCACCAGGTCGGCGACCTCGCGCGCGACCGGAGAGCGAGGCAACTGCGCGTAGTACGACAATTGCTGGGCGCCGATGATTGACAGAGCATGGGAGAGGGAACCGACGAACTGCCGCGGGGAGCTCGCGGGTCGGACTGAGAACCAGAATGGTATGCGTCCGCGTTTCACCGAGCGGAGGTGTCGGCTCACGAGGGCAGTCTTTCCCATTCCTGGGGGCCCATCGATGAAAGTGATGCCCCCCCCTTCCTTCGCGAATCCTGCCAACTCCGCTAGCTCGTCCCTTCGACCCAGGAATGGGTGCGGGGGGGGTGGGATGTCCCCAGCTAGGAGGGGGACTTCCCGTGTCTCCCTTCTCAGCCGAGTCCGACCGGGGTCAGTAATTCGATATACGATCTGTCTCCGAACGCCGTCTCGGACCAATCCACGTTTCTCGGTAAGGAAACCATCACCCACCAGCGAGCCAAGGGGGCGAGACATCGAGCAGGGATGGTACCCGAGGGCCTTCGCCATCTCGCGCTGGCTAATCCCATAGGGCGAGTCCTGGGCAGGTGCGTGAGTCTCGATGTAGTCGAGAATCTCGATTGGGAGGTAGGTTTGTGCCCCCATCTCACCTTTCGATAGCCTTCCCCATACTTAGATTTATTTTGTACAAAATAACTCCCGACGTTTAAGTATCCAAAACGCCCAACGAAACATCACCATGAGCCGGACCCAGGAAAGCGGCGCCTACCTCGGAGGCATCGGTGCGATGCTCGAGATGGCGGATGTATGCCCTGGTTGCGGGCAGGTCCACTCGGACCGCCAGTTCGGCTTCAAGCACGGTGCTCCCCGAGAGTGCCCGTTGGTGGTCATGGGCAGCTTCCCCGTCGTGAGCCTTCCGAATCCTCCCGTGGAAGCCCCGGTCCGGGTCGTTACCCCGCGCCGACCCCGGCTTCCCGAGGCACCTTCGGCGGGTATCCCGATCTCGACTGGTTCGCTTCCGTTCCCGTCCGCGGAGTCCGACCGCGGTCGGAGCCGGTCTCTGGGCGTTCCTTGGCTCCCCCCACCGGACCTTGGAGAGGTGCTCTAATGTTGCGCGCCGAGCGACCCCGGATGCCGAGCGAGACGAACGACGCCGAACGCGCTCAGATGAACTCCCGCGAGCTGCTCCTCGCGGTCGCGCCGCCCCCCCATGCTCACGCTTTCGCCCTTTCCGGGTGGCCTAACTGGCTGATCCCGCAGTACCGCTCCGGCGGACACCGACCCCAAGTCGATCTCCTGGAGGAGGAGCGATGATCATCCTCTCCCCGAATTACTGAAATCACGATGATCTGGCCCCCGCAGAGTACCCGGCTCTGCGGGGGTCGCCTTTTTCCCTTGCTCGAAGGAACCGGGGTCGTTTCGCGAACTCACCGCTCGCGGCCAGCGCAAAAGAGAGATACCCGAGGCTCGTGGCCGCCGGTAGGGTCACTCGCATGCCAAACTCCAAGTGCGCGGTCTGCGGAGGTCCACTCGAAGCCGGTTTCGTCTCCACGACCAACGGTTCCGGGCTTTTCTGGGCTCAACACTCCACCGCGGCCCGGTTCCGCCCGAAGGGGCTCGAGGTCTTGGTTGGGACGGGGTTCGGTGGGACCTATTCCGCCAATCTGGCGGGCCAGCGGTGCGTCAAGTGCCACACCATACTGCTCTCGCTGCCGGAAGGAAAGTCACCCTGAGAAGGGGAACCTACACCCCGCCCACGGCCAGCGGCCGGACGAGGACCGGGGGCGACGACACGGGTTCCGAGAAGGCGGCGGTGGAGCCCACCGCTTCCAGCCGGGTCATCAGCGAGGGGGCGCCCTCGGAGGCGAACGCGATGCCCCCGACGGTCCCGCCGCGGATCGACTCGGCGAGCTTGCCGTTCTGGATCCGATAGCCGAGGCGGATTTCCCCTCCGAAAGCCCCGGTGAGGGGGTCGGGCGACGACCAGCCGATCTGCTGGATCAGTATCCCGTCCCCCGCAGTCTCGAGTAGCTCGGCGTCGGTGCCTCCCCCTCCCGGACTGAGAGCGATCGTAGAGGGCGAGAGCGCAGGGGGTTGCAGGAACCGGAACCAGCTCCGGAAACCAAATGACATCCCTCGAAACCCATTGCCCGTCGATCGGGTGTCGAACGCGCCGGCATGCAGGGAGTCGTAGAGAATGTCCGAGACCGCCCCGTGATCGAGCAGGGTTCGACGGCTTTGTGGAAAGCCTTCGTCATCGATCGGGGCCGACATGGGCGCCCAGGGAATGCGCCCGTCATCGTAGACCGTGGCAGGTC
>DATGZQ010000005.1:0-5390 GCA_035297125.1 Thermoplasmata archaeon | reverse complement strand
TGCGTACGCCTCGAGCACCAGCGAACCGAGGGGGGCTGACACAAACCCTGAGGGAACGGATACGCTCGGACTGAACCCGTAGCAGATCCCCGGCTGGCTCGGGGCGCCGGAAGACCATGAGATTCCGTCCATCGGCGACGGAACACCCGTGCAACCATCGTTTGCGGGGACGGAATTGATCAGAACGTACTGAATGTAAACAAAGGAGGAACCACCGGGGTAATTCTCGTAGACGAACTGCTGCCAGGAGTCGTTGTAGGTCGAGGTACCCGTGAACGGAGTACTTACGAAGGTGTACTCATTCGAGTTGAGCTGAAGACTGTAACAGTCGGAGGTGCCCACCGGGCAGTTCGCACCAGAACCCGAGGAAGTTTCGGTCGTAGTCGCGGGCCCGTACGTCGCTGGGAAGGTTCCGATCGCGCTTCCAATGACCGTGCCTGAGGGTGCGAACGCGCTGTAGTCGACCCCGTGTGCACCGCCGGCAACTGACTCCGGTGTCACCGAGGCAGGGCCGCTTGCCAGGCCAACGCCCCGCAGGGGCGAAGCCGTGTCGGTGGTCGTCGGGACGGTAGCCGGCGCGACTGGCTGGAGTCCGGGAGAGCGAGCGGTCCCGACTGTCGAGACGTTCGACGCGGAATGAATCGCTGCGGAGAAGGATAGCATGGACGAAAGTACTAGGACTGCGAGAATGGCGATCGACAGCGCTTTTGTTGAGGCTCTTGTTTCGCGTATCATGGCGTATATCTCGTGGGCCAAGGAAGTTCCTCTATAAGAACCGAGGAGTCGCCGGGCGATGTTCAGAGCACGAAGCGCCACTTCGCTCTCTTCGGTGTATCCCGAAGACGTATGGTCCAATCGCATTCGTTCGGGCTCGGCAGACCAGGGTCCGGGGCGTTGCGAACGAATCGCCGCCGAAGCACGCGGCCCACGAAGTCCCGGAGCGTCGGCCTACATCCCCGCGCCTGGGATGGCGGAATTGTCAGTTACACTCGCGAGACCGATCAAACCACGGGTGGGCCCCAACGAGGACCGCACGGCGCCGACTAACGCCACCGCCGCTGCCGCGCCGAAGCGCTGCATCCGCTATACTCGAACTACGGAAAGCGGGGCTCGCGATAAGCTCTTGGCCGGCGAGGTTCGACCGTCCGGGAACACCGTTTGGGCTAGGACGGGCGTTGCTTCCCCCTGAGCAGTTCCAAGCGACGGTTGGCTCGAATGGGGCGCCGGCCGAATGGTAGGGATTCATTGCCCGGTCAGGTCCGGTTTTCGCGCGATTTCCGTCGAATATAAGCGGGCGGGGGAGCGGCGCAAGGCCCACGCCGCCGAGGCTTCGAGCTGCTGGGGAGGGTTACCCTATAGTCGTACGGCGGCTCGACGCGACCATGTCGCGGCAGCGAGTGGTGATCATGGGAGCAGCCGGCCGAGACTTCCACAACTTCAACATGATGTACCGGGGCCGACCCGAATACGAGGTCGTCGCCTTCACCGCAGCCCAGATCCCGAACATCTCCGGTCGCGCCTACCCCGCGGTACTCGCGGGATCGCTGTACCCCAACGGGATACCGATCGTCCCCGAGGCCGAGCTCCCGTCCCTCGTTCGAGAGAAGGAAGTCGACCTGGTCGTGCTCGCGTACTCCGACCTTCCCCACCTCGAAGTGATGCACAAGGGCTCGATCGCGCTGGCCGCCGGGGCGAGCTTCCTCCTACCGGGACCCAGGGAGACGGAGCTCAAGTCGTCGAAGCCCGTGGTGAGCATCTGCGCGGTCCGGACCGGGGCAGGCAAGAGCCCCCTGACGCGGTTCGTGTCGCGCCGGTTCCGGGAGCAGGGACGCCGGGTCGTGATCGTCCGACACCCGATGCCGTACGGGGACCTGGCGGCGCAGGCGGTCCAGCGGTTCGCCACGATGGAGGACCTCGAGACGGCCCACTGCACGATCGAGGAGCGCGAGGAGTACGAGCCGCATATCTCCGAGGGGGTCGTCGTCTTCGCGGGCGTGGACTACGAAAGGATTCTGCGGGCCGCGGAGTCCGAGGCGGACATCGTCCTCTGGGACGGCGGGAACAACGACCTTCCGTTCTACGCGCCCGACCTGCAGATCGTCGTGGCGGACCCGCACCGGGCCGGCCACGAGCTCACGTACCATCCGGGAGAGGCGAACTTCCGCATCGCGGACGTCATCGTGGTCAGCAAGACCGATTCCGCCACTCCGGAAGGCGTCCGGACCGTGGAGACCAACGCCGCGGCGGCCAACCCGACGGCGACGGTCGTCCGGGGCGCCCTCGCCATCGAGGAGGCTGACCCGGTGCCGCTGCGCGGTCGGAAGGTCCTCGTAGTGGAAGACGGACCGACGTTGACGCACGGTGGGATGGCGTACGGAGCGGCGACCCTCCTCGCCCGCGCCCGGGGGGCGATCATCGTGGACCCGAGGAAGGGGGCGGTGGGGACGATCGCCCGCGTGTTCGCCGACTTCCCTCACCTGGACCGCGTCCTGCCCGCGATGGGGTACAGTTCGGAACAGATCCACGACCTCGAGGCGACCATACGGGCCTCCGACGCGGAGGTCGTTCTGGACGGAAGCCCGGTCGACCTCAGCCGCCTCGTGAAGGTACCCCAGCCCATCGTGAACGTCCGCTACAACTACGCCGATCCCGAGGGCCGGCTCGGGAAGATCCTCGACGGCTTCCTGGCAGCGCACCCGCTGGAGAAGGCCCCGCTTCGAAAGAAGCGCCGCTGATCGCGCGGGACAGATCAGTCGACGTCCTCCTGCGGCACGGGCGGCGCCGGCGGGGTCCTCCCGCGGAGGATGGACGGGACAAGGGAGACGAGGAGCAGGACGGCTGAAACGAGGAAGATGAGGTGGATCGCTTCGAGGAACCCGGCTCCGGCCGTGAACCCTTCGGCGGAGGTGGCGGTCCCGAGGAATATCGCCTGGATGCTCGCCCGGGAAAGGACGGAGCTCATCACGAGCAGGGTCACGCCCAAGCTGATCGTCGACCCGGTGTTGATGAGCGTCGTTCCGACCCCGGAGGCGACGCCCCGACGCGTCGGCGGGACCGCCGACATCATCGCCGCCCGGTTGGGGGCCGCGAACAGGCCCATGCCCGCGCCCACCAGGATGAGCGGCGGCGTGAGCGCTAGGAAGGAGTCGTCGGGGCCGATCGTGGTGAGCCACAGGAAACCCGCGGCGGAGACCAGCAGGCCTGCCACCAGGAACGGTCTCGGGCCGAAGCGGTCGGACAGCCAGCCGCTCACGGGCCCCAGGGCGGCGAGAGAGGCGGAGAGCGGGATCAGAAAGAGGCCTGCCGCGAACGGATTGAGGAACCGGGGCGGCCCCTGCAGATAGAACACGAGAATGAAAGTGAAGGCGCCTCTGGCAAGGGAGTTGAGGAACATCGCGGACGCGGAGGCCGCGAACTGACGGTTCCGGAACAGCCCCAGATCGAGCATCGGCGACCGCTCGCGGTGCTCGATCCAGATGAACAGGACGAGCAGCGCGACGCCCACGATGCCACCGACGATGGCCTCAGGGTCGGGGATCTGTCCCAGCGCTCCCAGGGTGATCGCGACCAGGACGAGCGTCAGACCGGAGGCGAACACGATGTTGCCGCCCCAGTCGATGCGCGCCGCCCTCTCGGGGCGGGCGAGCTCTCGAAGGTCGATGCGGGCCCTCACCGTGGCGACGATGCCGATCGGGACGTTCACGAAGAAGATCCACCGCCAGCCGATGGTCGAGGTGATGAGGCCGCCCAGGACGAGCCCCGAGACGGCTCCGACCACGATGGAGACCTGGTTGACCCCTAGAGCTCGTCCGCGCTCGTTCGGGGGAAAGGCGTCCGTGATGATCGCGGCCGAGTTGGAGAAGAGGAACCCGGCGCCCACCGCCTGAACCAGACGGAACCCGACCAGCTCGAGGCCGGTCTGGGAGAACCCGCACAGGGCCGAGCCTACCGTGAAGATCGCGAACCCGAGGATGTACAGCCGGACACGGCCGAACATGTCGGACAGGCGGCCGAAGTTCAGGAGCACGACGGCCGTGAGCAGCGAGTAGCCGAGCAGAACCCACAGCAGCAGCGTGGCGGAGGTCCCCGCGAGCTCCCGCCCGATCGTCGGGAGCGAGATCAGGACGATGTTCGTGTCGATGGCCGCCATCAGCGTGGCGACCGTCGTGTTCGAGAGGACGAGCCACTTGTACTGCACGGTCAGCCGTCCCTCGGAACCGAGCTCGCGCCGTCGACCCGAGACTGGGTAGAAGGCGGGCTCGTCATGCAGGGGCTGGTCCGTCGCGAGAGGTCCGGTCCGTTCGCGACGTTACCCGAGCGGCCGAGCCTGGGCCTGGAATCCTGCGATCTCCGCCGAGAGACGGTCGATGTACTGCCGGAAGATGGCCAGCAGGTTGCGCGACGTGATGAGACCGACGACCTGGTCGCCCGAACGGACCAGCATCCGGCGGAGGCCGAGATCGGCCATCGTCGTGGCGATCTCGTCGGTCGGTGTGTCGGGGGCGCACGAGCGCAGCTCCGGGGAAGCGATCTCCTTCATCCGCACCTTGGATGCGTCGAGCCCCCGAGCGACGATCTTCTCGAGGAAATCCCACTCGGTCGCGATCCCGACGACCCCTGCGGTCCCTGCGCGCGTCATGACCGCGTAGCCCTTTCGGGCCGCGACCATCTGGCGTGCGCAGGAGAGTGCGTCCGTTCCCTCGTCGACCGTGAGCAGGTTCGAGTCCATGATGTCCTTCGCCTGAAACACCATGGGTTAGAGATTCCCGCCCCGATTATGACGGTGCGCCATCCCCCAAGAGGGGGCCGGCCCCGCTCCGAACCAACCAAGCTCGCCGGCCCTCGGACGAAGGCGGTTTGCTCCTATCCTGCGTCGTCGAGCCCCTGCCGCGGGTCGGGAGGGGTCGCCAGCGGGTTCGACCGCCACCATTATGAGCGCAGTCGAATCCGCGCTATCCGAGCGTGCGGGATGGCGATCGAGGACGAGCTTTCGGGCAACGGGGTCAAGGTCTACAAGTCGATGAAGGACCTCGGCTTCGTCAGCGAGGACAAGATGGGCACGGCCGAGCGCATCACGCAGACGACCAAGCTGCCGAAGAACATGGTTCTCAACGCACTGCAGGAACTCCTCGCGAAGGGCTGGGCTCGTCGCAAGGTGCGCGAGAAGGCCGCCGGCTACTACCTGACTAAGTAACGCCGTGCCCCGGCCGCCGGACGGGCGGCGGGACGAGCCCCACCTTCTCCACGAGGCGGCAGGTGGATCGTAGCGTGACCTCCGTGACGGTGCTGACCCGGGCGACCTGCGCGCGCGAGCGGTGCTCGCCGTTGCTTTCCGCGGCGATGTAGATGAGCGCCGCGACCAATCCGTGGGGGCTGAGCCCGGAGAGCTG
>DATGZQ010000004.1:0-4137 GCA_035297125.1 Thermoplasmata archaeon | reverse complement strand
AATGCGGGTTCGACCGGAGCTGATCCGGTCCTTCGTCGCCGCCACCCACCTCTATGATTGATCAACTGACAATGCCGGCGGATCGGGTCAAGGGACGTTTCTCCTCGAGGAGTGTTAAGCTATTTCGGCCGGCATCAGTAGCTTCCGCGTCGGGGCAAATCGCTGAAAGTTGCGTGTCGGAGTTAGCGCACCCTCACGACAATTGGTCCGGCGCCTTTACTTTCAGGATGGCCTGGCGACGCGCGAGCTCTTGGTCTTGGGTCACGAGATACGCTGCGCCGTGAAGCTGTCCGGTGGCCACGATTACTGCATCGGGCAGGGTCAAGCGAGAGGAGGCTCGAAGTCCCCCGGCCGCCTCAGCTATCTCCGCGTCCATGGGTGCGACGCGGTAGTTTGCAGACGTAAGCAAGTGCGTCAACATGGCTCGCCAGACGGTGGAAACCTCCTCTGGCACCATCCCGGCGCGAATCTCGGCGACCGTGACGGTCGAGACGATCGCTCGATATTCATCCTGATCAATTCGATCCAACAGCCTCCGGCATGAGGCAAAGCCCGGCTCGTGCCGGTTTCTGGCGGAGACGAAGACGTTAGTGTCGACTATCACGGTGGGACCAGTCACGTCGCAACCTCCGTTGCAGCTCTATGCCTGTCTCCTTCGTGGGCCCCAGCCGATCCAAAATGTCTGTCAACCGCCCTGGCTCGGCCTTTCGAACGAGAGCGTGGTCGCCCCCCCGCAGGTCAAAGAAGAGCTTGTCACCGGGCCGAATGTGAAGGGCTCGACGGATGTCTCGAGGAATCGTGACCTGGCCCTTGGTGCTGACCGTCCCAACCTGCGTCGCCATACCCTCAATTGCACCTACTCACAGGTAGGTGTCACCTTACTATTTCACCCTACCTCTGTCCGCGAACACTGAGTTGAGCTGGAACCGCGGAATCGGGGCTCGGAATCGGGCCAACCTTGGGTCAGCCCGTTCGCCTTCAGGCCGGCTCGGTCGAACGGCGGTGCGGGCGACGGCTCCCCGGGGGAGTCTTACGGGCCGCTACGGAGCTGAGCGGCGCGCCCAGTCGCGTTGCAGAAGGAAAAGGCCCACGACGATCAGCGCGAAACCTCCGAGCTGGATGGGCGCGTACTGCTCCCCCAGGACGAGGCCGCCGACCCCCAGCGCGGAGAGCGGGCTGATGAAGCTGACCAGGTTCGCCCGGGACGGTCCGACCCGCCGGTGTAGCGCAAAATACATCGCGAACCCGAGGACCCCGGCAACGCCGACCAGGTAGCCCGTGGCGAGCAATGCCCCCGTACCCAGAGGGAAGTACGGTCGGGGCTCGAAGAGGACCACAAACGGGAGCGCGAACAGGGCACCGGCCGCGAACTCGACGGATGCTCCCCAATAGGTCTCGCCGCCCTTGCGCCACTTTCGGAGGAGCACGGACCCGATCGCGAACGCGAACGCCGCGGCAAGGACGGAAAGGAGGCCGAGCGTCGAGGAGCTTCCTCCGCTCGCGATCTCGGGCTCGAAGAGGAGGGCGACCCCGCCAAAGCCCACCGCGAGCCCGAAGGCCCCGACCCGACCGAACGCCTCCTGCCGGAGCAAGAACCAGGATAGCACGGCCGTGAAGAGCGGGGACGCCGCGACCAGGACACCCGCGATCCCGCCAGCGGTGAACTGCTCCCCCCAGAACAGCATGACCTGATACCCTCCCATCACGAACGCGCCGCCGAGGACCGCCGAAACGACGAGGTCCCTCCAGGCCGGCCGCCGCTCTCGGGCGCAGAGGGCGATGACCGCCATCAGCGGCGCGGAGGTGAGCATCCGGACGAGGACGAACAGGAACGGGCTCGCTCCTTCGTCGAGCACGTAGCGAATGGCGATGAACGCGGAGCCCCAGACCACCCCGAGGGCCACCAGAAGGGCAAGGGAGAGTCGCTCCGAGTTCACCGGGGATCACCTGTCGTGAGGCCGCCCGCCGACACGAGGGGGTATCGGTCGGACTCTACCAACGCACCAGCCATTTCCCCCGGAGGAGATGAGCATGCTACCGCTCAAAAGCGATGTCCGAACGGTCGATGTGGCCAATGGTTAAGCGGCTCGCAACGCCTTCGGGCGCCGCCTCGGCGCCGGCGAGCCAGAGGCCGTGCGGGTGCTCTCAAGGGTGAATATGGCCGACCGCCAGGACGTCGTGGTCATCGGCGGAGGGATCGTCGGCCTGGCGACCGCACGGGCGATCCGGGCACGACGCCCCGACCTTTCGCTTGCCCTGCTGGAGAAGGAGAGTTCGGTAGGGACCCATCAGACAGGGCACAACAGCGGCGTCGTCCATTCCGGCGTCTACTACAGGCCGGGGTCGCTCAAGGCCCGCCTGACCCTGGAAGGGAGGACCACCCTGCTCGCCTTCGCCGCAAAGAACGCCGTCCCGACGCGCCCGATCGGTAAGCTCATAGTCGCGGTCGGGCCCCGCGAGCTTCCCGCGCTGGACGAGCTTCTCTCCCGAGCTCACGCGAACGGGGTCGAATCGGTCCGACGCCTCACCCGCGAGGAACTCCAAGACCGCCTTCCCGGCGTCGCCGGGCTAGGGGCACTTCACATCCCGTCGGCGAGCATCATCGACTACCCTGCCCTCGCCTCTCGTTTGGCCGAGTCCCTCGCAAAGGACGGGGTCGCGCTGCGGACGGGCCACGGGCTCGTGTCGGCCGCACCGGCGGCCGACGGCTGGCGTGTCGCGACCACCGACGGGGAGTTTGAGGCCGGACTGGTCGTCAACTGCGCCGGCCTCCAGGCCGACCTGGTCGCGCGCGCCATGGGGGCCCAGCCTCCCGTAAGCATCGTTCCGTTCCGGGGGGACTTCTACCGTCTTTCCGAGCGGCTGCGCTCGCAGGTGTCCTGTCTCGTCTACCCGGTTCCCGACCCGGCCGTTCCGTTTCTGGGGGTTCACATGACGCCTACGATTGGCGGAGAGCTGCTCGCCGGACCGAACGCCGCGATCGCGCTCTCGCGAGAGGGGTACCGCCCTGGTCAGTGGGACCTCGAGGAGCTGTGGAGATGGGCGTCGTTCCGGGGGACCCCGGGACTCGCGCGCAACTACGGTGCCCTCGCCGCGCGCGAGTGGCTTCGTTCGTGGAGCCCTTCTGCGTACTTGGCCGCAATCCAGACCGTTTGGCCCTCCGCTACCCGAGAGGATCTAGGCTCCCGAACCAGCGGTGTGCGGGCACAGGCGGTGCGACCGGACGGAACGATGGAGGACGACTTCGTGTTCGTGCGCGGGAGTCGCGTCCTCCATGTCCTGAACGCACCGTCTCCAGCCGCCACCGCGTCGTTCGCTATCGCGGAGCGGATCGCTGATGCGGCAGGGTTGGCCGGATCGGCCGCCAGTTGAACTCGACCCTGACCGGACCGGGTCGGCCCGTTCAAGCAAGCGTGTCGACATCAACCCGCACGGTGGCGAAGACCGTGACCATCACGAAGAAGGGGAACGATGCGCTCGACTCCCTGAAGATCGAGGGGGAGAGCCTCAGCGAGGTCGTGAGGAGGCTCTCGGGCTCCCAGGTCTTACCTTCGCCGTTCGCTGGCGCCTGGGCCGGGGCACCGAGGCCGCAGCGTGGTCGACTCGCAGCTCCCAGGCGGAGAGGGTCAAGCACGTGCTCTCCAAATCCTGTTCTCCGGTCTGGGACTCGTGGTCGGTCTGAGGGGGCAGGCGAGTCTCCTGAAACTAAATGAGGGCGCGGTCTTCTCGGGGCGCGGGGAGTGAGGAGAGGAGATGCCGAGCCCGGTTACGGTCTACGAGATCAAGAGGACCTTTCGCGCCCCGCTTCCGTTCGTCTACGCGTGGTGCACCGATTACACACCCGCGGACCGCAAGCTGGAAGGGGATCCCGGGTCCCGTCAGATCATCAAGAAATCGTCCCGCACCGTCACCTACGAGGACCTGAACGAGACTCCCCACGGATGGATGTGGAGCCGACAGACCGTCACCCTTCGACCGCCGAACAGATGGCACGCGCTGGCCGCGGGAAACCATCGGACCTGGAACCTCGACTATTCCCTTCGCGAGCTCCCCGGCGGACGGACGGAGTTCACGATGCGCGGGAAACGTCGAGCCACACCGCTGGGTGTCAAGAATCCCCCGAAAGCCGTGCTCGAA
>DATGZQ010000003.1:0-3994 GCA_035297125.1 Thermoplasmata archaeon | reverse complement strand
GTGCCGGACCTCCACCTCCCCTTGAGCGTGGAACAACAGACGGTGTATTGGTTCCGTCCTCGCGTTCCCCCACGCGCGCCGTTCCGGGAGATGCCCGCCTTCGTCTGGTACACTGATGGCAGCCGTTACTTCTACGGCACGCCGGACGTAGGCGACGGGGTGAAGATCGGCGGTTGTGTGGGCCAACGCGTCCGAAATCTCACCCGACGTCCTCCCAGCTCTGCACGCGAATTTCATTCCGTCCAACGATTCTCAGCGACCCGCCTGCCGGGGCTGTCGTCGGAACCGAGTCGACACACCCGCTGTCTGTACACCAACACTCCCGACAAGAACTTCATCGTGGACCGTCACCCGGATTTCCCGAACGTCGTGGTCGTGAGCGCGTGTTCCGGTCACGGGTTCAAGTTCGTGAGCGCCCTGGGTGAGCAGGTCGCGAAGATCGTGACGACCGGACGCATTCCGCCCTTGCTCGCCCCCTTTGGGCTTTCCCGGTTGACGAAACTCCGATAAGACACACCCCGCCCGGACTCGCCGCCGGGAGTGAGCGCTCCCCGAGGACAGAGGATTTGAGACCCGTTGCCCCCAGCTCTTCCTCAGGTACTCCGGCGATTCCGCGGGGACCACGTTTCCACGCGGTCGAGCCAATCGCGGACCAGGAGGCTAGCGAGTTCGTTTCGATCGCTCCAAAGGGTGTGCCCCGCACCGTCGAGGACCGCGTACGTGGCCCGAGGAAAGTCCGGGAGCAACCGCCAGTACTTGCGGTAGCGGAACGGAGCATCCTGCCGGCCGAAAAGGAACAACGCCGGGGCGGGGAAGGGCTTGGGGCTATGGTAGAGCGGTGCGCTGACATTGCGGAAGGGGAGACTCTCCAGCCACGCCGTCTCTTCGGTGTACTCCGGCAGACCGACCGCGAGGTGGGCTGGCGTCTGGATCGATGGTGTTCCAAAATCCCGGTCGCGGCGCTCTTCGATCGGGCTGTGATCGACCTCGGGGACGCTGAGGAGGATCCCATCGATTCGTGAAGCTCGCTTTCGGGCGATTCCCAGAGCCAGATAGGCTCCGAAGGATATCCCACCCAGGGCGAACCTCCCTTTCCCGAAGACATCATCGACAAATTCGAGCAGGACTCCGAGATAGTCGTCCATATCGCGGATCCGGTCCGCACCGGGAGTCTTCCCGTGGCCGGGCAGGTCCGGATAGATCCGGCGCCAGCCCTTCCGTGACCGGAACGCGGGCTCGAGATGCGCCATTGCACGAGAATGATCGCTCGGGCTGGCGTGGAGGAAGAGGACGGGCCTCCCCTGGCCCCGAGTCTCGTAATGGATGGAGATGCCTCGGAGGTCGCACTTCATCAAGGTCGGGACTGCCCCCCGAGGTTTGGACCTTTGCGGTTGTCAATCCCATAAGTACGAGTGCGGGATTCCGGCGGGCCATGACGAACGACCCCGTTAGCCCCTCAACGCGTTCGAAACTGGCACGGTCCGTCCTCACGAACAACCTGCGCCTCCGCAAGGGCGAGCGGGTGATCGTCGAGGCGTGGACGCACACTCTACCGTGGGCTATCGCGTTCGCCCGCGAAGCCCGCCGGATCGGCGCCCAAGCGCTGGTCCCCTACGAAGATGAGAACGCGTGGTGGGACGCTGTAGGAGACGGCGAGGACGCCGTTCTCGGGAAGGCGGCGGCCCATGAGTGGGCTGCCCTCACAAAGACGAACGTCTACATTCACATGTGGGGTCCCGGGGATCGGGTTCGCCTCAACCGGCTCCCCCAGGAGCAGGGAAACCGACTGTTCGAGTTCAACCCGGGCTGGTATGCCACGGCTACCAAGCACGGAGTTCGGGGGGCCCGAATGGAACTCGGGAGGCCCTACCCGCCGCTCGCGCGAGCCTACGGCGTCGACCAGGCGAAGTGGGTCGACCAAGTGATCCGCGCGACGATGGTTTCTCCCGATTCCTTGAGCAAGGCAGCCGCGCCCATCGCAAGGGCTCTAGAGCGGGGGAAGCGGTTGCGGATTCGAGACGACAACGGGACCGACCTGACCCTCGGATTGGCGCACCGGCGGTCCCGGGCCAACACCGGGCGCTTGAGCCCCGCGGACATCAAGCGGCCGTTCGGGATGCTCGTCAACTTGCCGGCCGGCTCGGTCAGCGTGGCGCTGGATGAGACGGTGGCCGAGGGAACGATCATCGGCAACCGAACGAGCTACTACGACGACGGCAAGGCCACCGGTGGGGTCCTGCGTTTCCGTAAGGGAAAGCTCGCCGGAGCCGAGTTCGCCCGCGGCCAGGAGCGGTTCGACGGGCCGTACAAGACGGGTGGCAAGGGGCGCGACCGGCCCGGCAGGTTGACCATTGGGTTGAACCCGCAACTCCACGATACCCCGCAGGTCGAGGATGTGGAACTGGGTGCGGTGATGGTCGCGCTCGGCGGCAACCGGGGTTTCGGTGGGAAGAACACTTCTCCGTTCTTCGGCTGGGTCGTCAACCAGGGGGCGACGGTCGAGGTCGACGGGCGGCCCGTTCCCATCGGACGCTGAAGGCCCGATTCCGATATCGCGTCGGAGCCCGTGTCGGGCGAGCGACCGGATTGGGGGATCGCCCCCAGCGAGATGGAGGCAGCGATTCCGGTCCAGAGCCGGGTCAGCGCAGGATCGTCGGCGATAGGCCCCGGTTCGAGGCTGGCGCCGCACCACCCGGACCGCGAGTTTCACATTGAGGGTACGCTGCCAGCCGAGAGCTTCACTCCATAGCTCGAATCGCTTCCGCGGGAGGCAACCGCGCTGCCCGGAGCGAGGGCCCGATGACCGAAAGGGTGGCCAAGAAGCCCGTGATCAGGATGACGATGAGGAGGTTTACCCAAGGGATGTACATGGTGGTCACTCCGGCCGTCGAAGCACCGGGAGAAATGACCAGATTGTACACGTCCAGAATCGCGAGGAGCCCGCCGATCCCGGCTCCGATCACCGTGACGAAGGAGTACTCCAGCAGGAACGCCTTGAGGATCATGGGGCGCGTGAGGCCGATCGAACGCAGCATGCCGATCTCCTTGCGTCGTTCCGTCACGGCTCGGAGTGCGAGGATGCCGAGCGCGGCGATCCCTACGGCCAGCCCGAGCGCAATGAAGACCTCGAGAAGACCGACGTCGCCCGAGATGATCGAGGTCGTCGTGGCCAGGACGGACGCGAAGTCCACGAGAACCAGGCCGTACGGATAGAATGCGGCCTTGGTTCGCTGGGAGGCGAGCGTGTGCGAGATCCCTGAATGGACGGTCAGGAGGAACCCGCGGTTGCCTCCGAACCCCAGCGACGCGGCGGTGGCGGGGTTGATCCAGACGCCAGTGACGATCGCCTCCTTCATCACTCCGATCACGGTCAAGTTCCGAGCGACGCCGGTCGCTGGATTGGCCACCCGTACCGTGTCGCCCGGACCCAGGAGGGGGTGAGGACCGGAGGAAGTGAAGCCGTTCCCGCCGGCGTAGTTGCCGTCCACGATCGCCACCGAACCATCGGTCGAGAGCCGCGTCATGACCGCGGACGCGCTCATCCCCTGATACGTCGCAGAGAAGGGGAATTGGTTCGTGTCGTAGAAGTTCGAGGCGGGCGACGCGTTCGAGGGGGCGGCGTAAACCCCGTCGGTGAACGGATTCGCGACGAACCCTTTGACGGTGAGATATGCCTGACCAAAGACCAGCGGGACCACGGTGGAATAGAGGGGCGCCAGCGACGCGTTCGCCGCGATCCGGCCCGGCAGGTCCGATATGGATTGGTCGGACGCCCCGAAGAAGGTGTACCCGCCGGATTGCGCCTCCAAGGAGTTGTTCAGGTTGCCGGTGAGCGTCGCGCTGTAGGTGGCGAGCAGGACGATTGTGAACAGAACCAGGGCGAAGATCGCGAGCGTCGTGGTCGTCCGACCTCCCCGCCGGCTCGGATACGAGAGGCCAATTCGGGTCACCGCGGTCGAGCCTCGTCGACCGACCCCGATCCGCTCGACGATCG
>DATGZQ010000002.1:0-9069 GCA_035297125.1 Thermoplasmata archaeon | reverse complement strand
GCCGCATGGCGATGATCCCCACCCTCAAGATGTTCGCTGGCACAGTAACGTCGCGTTCCGAGTACCTGGAGCCGATCTACGATATCGTCCACCAGTTCCACGATCTCGGAGGCCAGCTGTTGTTCGGGACCGATGTGGGGTTCATCTCCGACTACACGACCGAGGACGAGTTCCGCGCCCTGGTGCGCTCGGGGATGGACGCGCGAGGCATCCTGAGGTCGTTGACGACGGCCCCCGCCCAGAAGTTCGGCGGAGGGAGCACGGCGGCTAACCTGGCACTCGGCGAGCCCGCGGACCTGACGGTCCTTGACGGAGACCCGCTGGAAGACGTAGCGGCGTTCTCGCGTGTCCGGGCGACCGTTCGCGCGGGTCGCGTGATCTACCTACGCTCGTAGTCCTCCGGCCCGCCGGGCCGTCCGCTCAACGTTAGCTGAGGCCCATCCCCGGACGGCAACCCCGACGGAGGGGTGCCTGCCTCTCGAGGAAACGGCTGCGCGCCGGCAGTCGAGATAAACAGTACTTCTGGGTCGCTCCCGATCGATCGAGACCCCGCGGCCCTGCAAGGTATATCCAAAGCGGAGCGAGTCACGGACCGTATGGCCGCGAGACAGTTTCGACGCAGGACCCTGTTGCTCTCCTTGCTCCTTTGCCTTGCCCTCGCCGCATCGACGAGCCTGGTCGCGGCGACCCCGTTGATCAGCCACGATCGGACGCCGGGAAGCACGGCCTCCAACCCCCCTGCCTGGGGGCCCCCGCGCGGACCCGATTACGCGCTCACCTTCACCGAGTCGGGTCTCCCGGCGGGCGTGTCCTGGTCAGTCCAGCTTTCGCATCCCGGGGAACCTTGGCTCTGGTCTTTCAACAACTCAACCAACAGCTCCGTGGGCTTCAGCCTGCCCAACGACACGTACGCCTTCGGGATCCAGAATGTGACCACCGCCGGCGGGATCTTCGTCGCGACTCCCTCGATGGGAAACGTTACCGTCAACGGGACGGCCGTGACGGTGAACATTGTGTTCGCGGAGCTCACCGAGTTCAACCTCGCCTTCAACGAGACGGGTCTCCCGACCGGTGCTTCCTGGTGCGCGGACGTCTACAACGAGTCGACGGGGTGGCTCTTCAACTGCTCCACGAACGGCACGGTGGGATTCTCCGTACCCAACGGCACCTACAACTTCACCATCGGGAACGGGACGACGGGGAACGGCTCGGCCTATGCGCCAAGCCCGGGTACCGGGAACGTCTCGGTGAACGGTACGAACGTTACGGTGGACGTGGCGTTCGCCCCGATCTCCTTCTACACGGTGACATTCGATGAGTCGGGCCTGCCCAGCGGGACCAACTGGTCGGTCCTCCTATGGAACAATTCGGCGGGATGGCCGTGGAACAATACTTCGGAAGGGGCGCCTTCGCCGCTCTGCGGCGGCATCACGTACTGGAACGGCTCGTCGAGCAGCACGATCGGCTTTACGGTGCCCAACGGCACGTACAACTTCTCGATCGAGAACGTCACTAACGGAAGCGCGCTCTACGTCCCGATCCCGGCGATGGGGAGCGTCACGGTCAACGGAACGAACGTGACGGTGAACGTGGTGTTCGGGTCGGTCCCGTTGTTCACGCTGACGTTCGACGAGACAGGCCTTCCCAACGGCACTTGGTGGTTCGTGAACGTGTACAACAACTCAACAGGCTGGCTCTTCAATAGCTCGACCAACGCCTCGATCGGGTTCGCGGTGCCGAACGGGACGTACACCTTCAGCGTCGGGACCGAGTCGTTCTATCCCGTCTGGGGAGCCGCAGCGCCGCTCTGCAACAACCGCTCCGGCAACGGGACGGTCTTTGGGGGACCGTACGTCGCCTCCCCGGCGTCGGGGAACGTCTCCGTCAACGGGTCGGACGTCCTCGTCGGCATCACTTTCGCCGCTCCCTCGTACCAGACAGTGACGTTCCACGAGACCGGCCTGCCGAACGGCACCTTCTGGTCGGTTCGGTTGTCGAGCGACACCCTTGGGTGGATCGGTAACGAGACCCCGACCAGCACGGCATCACCCTGCTGGTTCGGTCTCACGTACTGGAACGGCTCGACGAACAGTACCGTCGAATTCACGGTTCCCGCCGCGACGTATAGCTTTGCGATCGGGAACGTCACGAACGGGAGTGGGCTCTACGTCTCGGACCCGGGGAACGGGACCGTTGTCGTCAACGGAACGAACGTGACGGTGAGCGTCGCGTTCTCGCTGCTGCCGCTCTACGAGGTAACGTTCAACGAAACCGGTCTTCCGAACGGGACCTTCTGGTGGGTCCAGCTATCGAACGACTCGATAGGTCCGGTCTGGGGCGGCTCCGGGAACGGGACCGTGTCACCGCTCTGCCTTGGCCTCTCGTACTGGAACGGCTCCTCGAACAGCACGGTCGGGTTCGCGGTCCCGAACGGAACCTACACGTTCTCCGTCGGTGCCTTGGGCACGGAGAACGGAACCTACCTTCCGACCCCTGAGTCGGGCAATGTGACCGTCAATGGCACGGACGTGACGGTGAGCATCGCCTTCGCGCCCCTGTCGTTCTACACAGTGACGTTCAACGAAACGGGTCTGCCGAACGGCACGTTCTGGTGGGTCGCCCTCGGCAGCGGCATTTCCGGAGGCCACGGCGGCGGCTGGCCGAACTCCACCGTATCACCGCTCTGCGGCGGGGTCACCTACTGGAACGGCTCGACGGGCAGCACGGTCCAGTTCTCGGTCCTCAACGGGACGTACGCGTTCCTCATCGGAGACGCCAACTCCAGCAACGGGACCTACTCGCCGAGCCCCCGAACGGGGAACGTCACCGTGAACGGGGCGGACGTGACCGTGACCGTTATCTTTACCGCCGGCGAGGCGCCTCTCCCGTCCGGCGAACATATCAGCCTCGGGGCTCCGAGATTCGATCCACCGGCCTCCCTGCCCTGGGGAGCTATCGCGGCGGCGATGCTGGTCGGTTCGGTGGGGCTCCTTGTCGGCGCGATCGGTCTCGCAGCCGTTCGCCGACGTAGCCGCTCGAAGCCAGGCAGCGAACTCCCCCCGCAGGGCGCGACCATCGAGCCGGCGGGCTCGGTCGGAAGCCCGGAAGACGCGCCCAAGTAGTCCTCGTGCGGGGGGGGCCCTGGAACAATCGCTATCCCGATCCTGGCCGGAGGCACGCCGGCTCCCCGAGTCCCCGGAGTCGCCAGTCCGGCCGACCTCGTGGGGGGGTTGCTACGAGGCCTGTTGCACCCAGACGACGCTGCCGCGGGACGGAAAGCCTAGCGGGGGGAGCGGTCCGAGTAGATCTCGATGAGGTAGCCGGTGAGCCTACTTGCGTTCCGTTGTCCCGAGGAGACCGGAGAGGCCGAGTACGACAACCCCAAGACCCGCGAGTACGAAGACCAGCTCGAGATCGAGTTCGTATGCCGGGTTGTTGCCCATAAGGCTCGCGTGGATCGCCACCCCGACCATCAGGAGGCCGATTCCCAGCAGCGACATTCCGAGAAATCTCGCGATGGTCGAGGCCCTGAACAGTGGCGTGGGCGGGCGAACCGGTGGGCCATCGGCAGCCTTCACAAGCCCTTCGAACTTGGCGGGGGATGTACGGGAGATATCTCTCTCGACTCAGGGACCATCGGTCGGGGTATCCCATCGCTTGACGGCACGCGCCTCCGACGGGTTTCCGGGAAATAAGCTGTTAGATGGATCGTAATCGTCGACGGCTCTTCGGCTGGCGAGGTTGGGTTGCCGTTGCGGCACGTCGCCACCCGGTTCGCGGGCATGCTCCTTCCCCTCTATCAGAGAAGGGGTGCCGTGACGCTTCCGCTGTACGATACGAGGATCGGTCCCTCGGTCACGTTCAAGTCCGCGACCGCGACAAGAATCGACGAGCCCCGCCAGGAGTGGAGCGAGCAGACGCCGGAGGTTCCGGATTGAATGCACTGATTGGCTCCAGTGTAGACGCTTAGCTCGACCGGATCCGCGCTACCCGACACATGCCAGGTCAGTACGACGGGCGAGTTCGACGGGACGCTCAAGACTACGGAGGAGGGATACTGAGACTCGCCACCAGAGCAGGACGGGCAGTAGTTTGTGGATAGGGTGCCGGAGAATGGCGCCGGGATGGGGACAACCACGAGGGCGAACACCGCTAGTAGGGCCACGAAGACGATCACGATGGCCCAATACTCAGCCTCGAACGTTGGCCAACTCTCGGGTGGATGAGGGGGCAGCGTCATTCCTGACATTCGGTGTGAACGAGACGTGAGCTCTCGGTGGGTTGAGCAGTCGCGAGTTGATAACCCTCGAGGCGCCAAGAAGGCCCCCAGATCGAGATTCCGAGGATTCCGCGACCCCTGTCTCGAGCCGAACATCGCGTCGACGTTGTCTACCGCCCGTCAAGTAGGCCTCAAGGTCACTCTGGCGCCCGGCCTCTAGTCTGTGATGTGCCATCGGTCGGCGTTCGAGCGACGTCGACCCGCGGAGCGCTGCCCGGGGAGCGCTCAACGCCGATTGCACCCACGGGATGCCTCGCAATCACTCGCTTGATCGGCGGCAGTTTTGGACGGGCTCCGGCTGATACGGCAAACCACCGCGATGGCAGGAAAGCACCTTAACTCTCTCGCGCTGGCAGGGAGGTATGATGCCAGCACAGGCTCCGACGAGTTCGCCAGCGTATCCTATGCCACCGTACGGCTCGAATCCAGTGCAAGGGCCGGACTGGAAAGTTCGCGGGGGCCTGGTGAAGATGATCGGTTTCGTCATCGAAGGGGTGGGGATACTGGTCGTTGGGCTTGCCCTCAACTACTTCCTTCAACTGGTCAACAGCAACGGGCAGAACACACAGTCCATCTACAACAACCTCTTCAACACCCTCGAAGCCGGTGTCATCGTTGCGGGCCTCGGTGTCATCGTGATCGGGATCGGTGTCTACCTTGGGTCTCGCCAGAAGTGAGCTGAGCGGGCACCGTCCTCGGCCTGCCCGGGCTAGCGATAGCCAACCCCTTCCTCCCGAATTCCGCCAGTGCAGTGGCACAGGCCCGTCTGAGCCGGGAGATGGGGAGCTCTTCGCCGGTCAATGACCGATCGGTCCCAAGAGTAGCTGTATTGCGCCTCAGGAAGGGCGGTCGCCCCCCGAGGACGGGCCGGGGGGTTTGAACCCTGGAGGAAGGGGCTGCGGGTTAAGCGCGGGATCGGGCGGCTCGATCACCTTGCCAGTTCCGCTGCCGCCCGTCCCCGGGGCCCACCGCCAACCGATGCCGATTCCCAGGCCGATCCCTGCGATAGCCGTGACCACGAAGATCAGGATCGAATCTGTCGTGTTGAGCCCTCCGAGGGGGCCCGAAGCCGGGCAGGTGGTGTTCGCAGAGGTCGGCGATGATCCTCGGAGGATGGCACTCCCGACGCCGAGCACCGCCACTGCCGCTTCGCCTGGTCGGGCGATCGGGCTGTGGGGCGCCGCGATCGCGCCGCCGAGAAGAACCCCAAGGAACACACTTGCGACCGCTAGGACCGTCACCCGACGCCACCGCCGCACGTGCATCTCCGTTCGATTGCCACAGGCAGGGGTACGTCCGGTGCCGTGGCAAGCGGCCATCCATCGTGGTTTTCATATTAAGACCTGCCGGGTTGGAACGGAGGACCAATCGGATTTCTCAACGTCAGAGGGAGCTAGACCGGGCTGACCTGTCCGAGGTTCGCTCACCAGCTCGGTGCGTCGCACCATGCGGGATCTCCACGACGGGATCTCGAACTTCCGATGGTAGGTAGGTTGGGCCTCTCCGAATTCGGGCCACAGACGGTCGCGAAAACAGACGCGCAAGGTGAGCCCCCGATGTCCCCTCCCGGTGGACACCAGATGCGCCATCATTCTAGGACCACACGCGGGTCGCTGGCTCGTCACCTGGAGCCGGGCAGGGGTTCGAACCCCCGGACGCCCTACAAGAAGGTATTTTACCATGAATCCACCCTAGTCGGCCCGATTTACATGGCCACATCGACGATTTCGAAGGGCAAGCGCACGGTTTTCTCGGCAAGCATCGCAGTGGCATTGATCATGCTCCTTGGAGGGGCGGTTTCTGCGAGCCACCTCACATCCAAGGCTGCCCCCGCGGGCCAAGCCGCGACGGCAACCCCTGCGCTCGGGACCCCTGAGCAGTGGGCGTTCGGCGGTTCTGTGTCGGTTTCCTATAGCTGCTCCCAGGACAAGTGCCTGGGCGAGGTTCTCAACAACACGACATTCTCGTTCAGTCTGCACTACTTCATCGAGTGGGTTGTGATCTACACTGAGACCAACATCTCAGGGACCCAGAGCCAGATCGAGGGTCAGACCGCCCTCAACATCTCCGCCTCCTACGCCTTCTCGGAGTGCACCAACGCCACCGTCGGACCCTGCACGAACAACATTTCCTACGCGATCACCCTCGGGGGGAAGGAGACATCGACCGGCTTCACGAACATCACCAACGGGACGGTCAACCTCACCGTTGGCCCGGGAAGCCCCGTCGCTCTCGACCCCGCCTTGGCTGTCATGAACGCCGCGTCCAACGCCGCGTTCAACTTCAGCGGGTCGTATTCCTTCCAGAACGCCACCATCGGGAAGGAAACCGCGAGCTTCGACTTCGGGGCGTCCGAGACATCCTCGGTCACCTTTGGCAGCCCGTTGGGGATTGTTCCCCTCGACCCCCAGCCCACCAACGCCTGGAACGATAACCAGACCTACACCGCTTCCGGGAGCGCGACGAGCGGCTACAGCATCACAGCAACGGAGCTCGGGATCCCTGTCACCGAGTCCAAGTGGAACACCACGTCGGTCACCCCCTCGGGACGCCTCTTCGTGAACGGAAGCGACCTCGGTGCCTACACACTCCATGACAACTATACGCACCCTCCGACCAACACCACGGCCCAGCTCATATCGCTCGAGTTCTCCAACGGAAACTTCTCGGGTTCGGATGGCTGGATCCTGCTACCGACCGAGCTCTACGGTGGCCTTCTTGGCCTCGACGCGGCGAGGTCCATCGGCGGCATCGCCCCTGCTCTGGCGATCCAGCCGAGTAGCGGACTGACCGTTTCCTCGGGTGAGACCGCGTACTACCACGAGGGTTCCGGGTTCGTGGCCGCCAATGAGGCGGACAACTCCTCCATCCCTGGCGGAGTGGGATCGGCAGGGGTCAACCTCACGGCCGGCCCTGAGCCGCTGAGCGTCGCCCAAGGGCAGCTCGCCGCGATCACGGCTTCGCCCGCGGGCGCGGGGTCGTTGCCTCTGATGCTGATCCTGGTTGTGGTCGTAGTTGCGGTCGTCGTCGTGGCCGCCGGGGCGCTCGTGTGGAAGCGGTCCGCTCGTCGGGGCAGGCCTCCTACCACTGTTCCCACGCCCGGGGGCCCCATCTCTCAACCTCCTACCGGCCCTGGTTCAGGGTAATCGGATAGCCATCGGATCGAGGGTGCCGGGAGAGGAGCCCAACGCCTGTCGCCTTGCGGGCGCTCCCGGCCTGGGCTCAATGTCTGTTGAGCCAACTCCTGCAGATGCCCGAGGCACCCCGCGAACGCTTCGTCCCGAGGAAGGCCCCTAGACGATCCGACCGCCCCGTGCGATCGGCTTCCCGTCCACGGTGAGAGTGCCGCCGCCGAGCATGGCGTATCCGGTGAAGGGTATCCGACTTCGTCCGCCGGCGACCTGATTGTTACCGATGCCCAGGAGGATCGCCCCTTCCTCCGTGTCCTCGCAGGGGGGCAGGTCCCTCGCCTCTGGATTGAGCCCGATCGAGAGGTACGCGAGCCGGTCCTTGCCCTTGGGCGCTGCGCCGAACGCCTTCTCGAAGAGGTCTCGGCCCACGGTCGTGGAGTGGTCGGTCAATCGACCGTCCTTGAAGGACCACTTGCTTCCCGCGTACTTGTCGTAGCGACCCATGTCGAAGACGGTGCGATTGCTCACGAACGTTCCGGCGGCATCCTTTCCGTCGAGCGCGGCGAATAGTTGGCCCGAGGGGTTGCCCTCAAGCATTCCTCGAGGTCGGTCCTTCGTCGCGCCGCTCGGGATTCCCCCCGCGACCGTCATCCGGGCTCCGTGGACGGCGATCCGAAGATCCGTCCCGTTGGGGTGACGAATGCGCAGTTCGGAGGCGCCGGAGATACGTTTCGCTACGCGGTTCCCCGTTGCGAGCATCTCTCCGGCGTCGACGGCTCCCGCCTTCACGAGCCTCTCCCGCCAGGCCGGCCCAGCCAGCCCGAAGCGCTTCGCCGTGGCATCGCTCGCGAGTCCGAGCGACATTCGGTAGCCTCGGAGCCCGCCCTTCCTGGCGGCGGTATACCACTCTTCGTTGAAGCCGATGAACTTTGAACTGAACGTGCCAAGATCGATCGCCTTTCGCATGTCGGCCGGGCCCCAGAAGTAGACGTAGGCGTCCGCATTCCCAACCGCTGCTTTCTCAACCGACGAGAGGTGGCTGAATGGCCCCGTCCTCTTCGCAGCGACCGCGTTCCACCAGGCGGTCTCGTCCTCGTACAGTACCGTGGGCTGTGCCCCGAGCCGTCGGGCTTCGTCTACGAACGCGCGGGTGTACGGGAGGGTGTGGGTCCAAGACTCGATAACAACCGAGTTCCCCTTTTTGAGGCCCAGGTTGCGGCTGAGGATCGTTCGGGCGAGACGAGCGGCGTTATCGGGCATGCTCTTCCGAGCGGGCACTAGTATTTACCAATCTTTTGAAGGGCCCCGGCCAGAATCGGCGACCGAACCGACTCTCGACTTCCGGCCCAGTAGGGGTCAGTTGGGCGGGCGTTCCACTTCAGTCGGTGCGGTTCGAGATCACGAACTCGTTGCCGTCAGGATCAGCGATGACTGCTCGAACAAAGCTTCCGATCGAGGCTTCGATGACCTTCGGCTCTGCCGTAACGGATCCGCCACGCCGCGTGATCTCTCGACAGGCCCCTACGGGATCCGTGCACCGGAAAACAACCCCGGATACCGTGCCGGGGTCTCTGCCCTCCTCGCCGGTAGCTTGGGGGTGCATCGTGAGCAGAGTCGAGGTGCCCGGGAGAGCGAAGACGAGGCGGCTTGCCTTCACGT
>DATGZQ010000001.1:0-3639 GCA_035297125.1 Thermoplasmata archaeon | reverse complement strand
TTCGGCGTCCGGAAAGGGGCGGGTCCGTCTCATCGTGAACGACCCGGACCGAGCGACCACCCTACTGCGATCGGCCGGGTTCGAGGTCGAGGTCCGCGAGATGATCGCGGTCCGCCTCGAGGACCGCGCCGGGAGCTTCCTTCGGGTCCTGGAGACGCTGGCCCGGGAACGTATCAACATCCAGAGCGTCGCGATCCTGGTCGCCCGCGAGGGGAATCAGACGCTGGTCGCCCTCTCCACGAACGACCTTGCGCGGGCCCGCAAGCTCCTGCATCAGTCCGGGCTCGCGAGCCGGGCGGCGGAACGCCTCGTATCGAACGACGACCTGCTCGCGACGGCCCCGACCATCCCCTCCGAGTCGGTCGGCCTTCTTCTGTGACCCGCTTCGCACAAACCGTATGAGGGCTCGGCCCTCCGGGAAAGGTCGCGCGGTTGTGGTCTAGTGGTTAGGACGGTAGCTTCCCAAGCTACCTACTCGGGTTCAAATCCCGACAACCGCATTCCTTCGAATCCGCCCGACTCGACGCGGACCGCTCCCCGTGGATCGCCACCCGCCCAGAGAAAGCTCGGGAATGACCCCGGACGTCCAACGCACGGGCTCATTCTTTCACGAACGAGCAGATTTCCGTACGCCAGATTCTTGGCCCGGCCGGGGATCGTGACAACGGAGGTGGGACCAGGGAGGTCATCGTACGCCCGGGTCACTGGAGCGACCTCGAAGAGCTGGTGACGGTCTACAATCACTACGTGGAACGGACTCCCGTCACCTTCGAGGTGTCGCCAGTGCGACCCTCGGGCCGGGTTTCCTGGTTGCGGGAACATTCCTCGGGCGGCCGGTACCGACTCCTCGTCGCCACCTCCCGAAGCGATCGCCTCCTCGGGTGGGCGACCAGCAGCCCCTTCCGTCCTCGCGCGGCCTACGACACTACGGTGGAGTCCTCCGTGTACTGCCGCCCCGAATCCGTCGGGCGGGGTATCGGCTCCCGGCTCTATGCGGCTCTGTTCGAAGCGCTCCGGGAGGAGGATATCGAGCGGATCGTCGCGGGAGTGACCCTCCCCAACCCGGCGTCCGTCCGGCTTCACCGCCGATTCGGGTTCCGTCGTGTGGGAACCTTTCACCGAGTGGGCCGAAAGTTCGACCGATATTGGGATGTAGCTTGGTTCGAGCGGCCCGCTCGCCGGTCGCCTCGGGCTCAGGTCCCGGCTGCCTGACTCGAACAGGCGACCTGAGGATATCCACGGGGGCTGCCGGAGCTCCGGCAGTCTCGCCTACAGTCCCCCGCTCTACCACTGAGCTAAGCCGGGACGCGCTGAGGAGCGGCGCACGACCTATAAACCCTCCGCCGGCTCCACCGCCGGTTCCCCAGTATGCGGGTCCTCGAGCACCGTCGTCACAGTCGTCGGAGCGCCCCGGACGTCCACCTCAACCGAGAGGGCGTGGAGCTCGCCCGGCGCGTCGCCCCGACCCTGGGTCGGTTCGACCGGGTGGTCACCTCCCCGAAACCGAGGGCGATCGAAACGGCGGAGGCGCTCGGGTTCACGGTCGACGCGCAGCTTCCCCAGCTCGGCCTGATGCCCGACGATGCGGACCTCTCGGTCGACGGGGCGCTCCCGCATTCCTTCGCGGACTACGCGCGCTTGGTCGCTCGCAGAGAATCGATGCGCAGCTACGCTCGGGGCCAGGCAGCGTTGATGCGACGGGAGCTCGAGCGCCTTCCGGAGGGAGGGCGCCTCCTCCTGGTCTCCCACGGAGAGGTCATCGAGTTCGGGGCGGTCGCGGCCCGGCCGGAAGAGGCGAGGAACTGGGGGCCGTCGCTCCACCCTCTCGAAGGGGTCCGGTTGACCCTCGACCGCGGGGTCTGGGTCCAGGGAGAGGTGCTCCGGGTTCCGAAGTAGGAACTCGCCGGGACCTTACGCGAGCGCGCGACGGATCCGCGCGGCGACCTCGTCGGGGGTGCCGCCCGCGTCGACCGAGCGGAGCATGTCCCGCTTCCGATAGAACTCGAGGAGCGGGGCGGTCTGCTCGGCATACACCTTGAGCCGCGTCGTGACCGCCTCGGGTTGGTCGTCTGGGCGCTGGAGGAGGTCGGTCCCATCCTTGTCGCACTTTCCCGACGTCTTGGGCGGTCTCGAGGAGAGGTTGTAAACCGATTGGCATTTCGGGCAGACCCGGCGGTCGGAGAGCCGACGGACCAAGATATCCGGGGAGATCTCGAACGAGACCACCCGGTCGATCTCGGCGAACTGTCCGAGCGCGTCCGCCTGGGCGAGGTTCCGCGGGAATCCATCGAGGAGGTACCCGTCCCGGGCGTCGTTCTGCTCGAGTCGCTTATCCAGGATCTTCAGCACGAGGTCGTCCGGGACGAGTCGGCCGGCCCGCATGTGACCGTCCGCTTCGAGTCCCAGCGGGGTGCGCGCCGCGACCGCGGCCCGCAAGAGGTCGCCGGTCGAGAGGTGGGGGACCCCGAGTTCGCGCGCGATCTGGGTGGCCTGGGTGCCCTTTCCGGCGCCCGGAGGGCCGAGGAACACGACCCGGTGCATCATCGCTCCCCCGACGCCTCCCCCGGTACTAAGGGGTTTTCGGACGACCCTCGTCCGAGACCCGGCTTCCCCGGCACGTCCCACCCGTGATCGCCGATTCGAGGTTGGCGAGGTCACGACCGGGTACGATGAGCAGCGGGATGTGCGCCCGGGCGAGGGCGTCGGCGCCGAGACGGTCGAACAGGAAGTTCTGGCCCGCCTCTCCGGAGGTGCCGGCGTGGACCATGGCACGAAATTCCGGCCAGGTGAGCCGCTCGAGACGGCGGGCATTCGGGTGGGTGCGCGGGTTCTGGTCGTAGATGCCGTCCACGTCGGTCGCGTTCACGACCCGAGCCGCCCGGATCCGAACCGCGACCAGCGCGGCCACGCCGTCCGTCGTGTGCCCCGGTTCGGTCCCCCCCAGAACGACGGGAGACCCGGCCCGGAGCTGTTCGACCACCGCCGGGACGGTCGTGGGCGGGTGGGCCGGTGTCGGCCCGCCGATGCGGGCGGCCAGGAGTCGCGCGTGAAGTCGGGTGACCTCGATCCCCACTTCGTCCAGTTCGAATTCGGTGAGCCCGAGCGAGCGCCCGAGCTGGATGTACTCTCTCGCGGTGCGACCACCACCGGTCGTGACGACGAGAGGTCGGTCGGCGCCCAGTCGGCGCAGAAGGTCGGCGAGCTGCTCGAAGTACTCCCGATCCCCCGTCCCCGTAAGAAGAACGGAGCCCCCGATGGAGACGACGACCGGCGCCCGGTCGGGGGGGGAAGCGCGCGCCATCGGCTCAGGGAGGCCGGCGCGGGTTTATGGGTGTCGGCCCACCGCGGCGCCGGGTTGAATAGGGGGGCGGGTTCGGGGGAGCGTGCCCGAGGACCTCGAACGGGCGAAGGGGGTCGCCGCGCGCCATGCGGTCGAGCATCACGTTCGCCCGGGGCTGCGCCTCGCTCTCGGAACCGGGTCGACGGCCGCTCAAGCCGTCCGCGCGATCGCCGAGAAGTTCCCGCAGGGGAAGTTCGACTGTGTCGCCAGCTCGCGCGGCACCGAGGATCTCGCCCGGGAGCTGCGGATCCCCGTTCGGCCGCTTCGCGGCGACGACAAGTTCGACCTGATGCTGGACG